>CBDUUV010000015.1:0-32770 GCA_965370495.1 uncultured bacterium | reverse complement strand
GACAGTTTCCAAGTTTTTTATTATCATCCAGATCCCGGTCGCGGAGCGTGGTAACAAGGTTAATGAATGACCTTTCAAGCGCTTCAAATGCTCCATGCTCGCTAACCGCTGTGATATCGGGTAGTTTGTTTCTCGATATGGAGATCATACCCCGCTGGATAGATGTGAGTGGCCCGAAGATGCGTTTGGGCACAAGTACTGAAAGAAGGAAAAAAGAAGCGATGATTATCAACACGAATACAACCGTGTTTGATATCAGCAGATTTTTTAGCTTGTTTACAACAGGCAGAAGTTCCGGGAATTGCGTTGAAACTGCGGAACTGCTTGATACAAGGCCGAAATAGAATGAAAGGCCGAAGGCAAGTGCAACGGTAACACAACTGCCGACAATAAGCCAGCCTATGTGTTTCCTGACATTTTTCGCCAGGGTATCTTCGATTTGAATAGACTCGGATTCAGTTTTTGAAAAAGACATATCCAACTCCCGGTCATGTTCAGCGGCCTACAGTTAAGCCAGTATTATTCCTACTTAATGAACAGAGAGTATCAATAACCATGCCAGAAGCACATGAATGGGTGTGTCATCTTTTTTTATGGAAAAAGTCGAGGGCAGAACGTAATTCGCTGATTTCTATGATTGTATCCTTGCACGGGCCGTATGGCCTGTTGTTTGGTATTCCGATTACAGGAATCCGGGGTGCGATTTCCTGTATTCCGCTGAGAAGATCTCTTTCGCACGCGACAGCGACAATCGCTCTTGGAGCTGTTTCGCGTATTATCTTGCGGGCGACAGAGCCCCCCGTGGCTGTGTTGAAGACCACGTCGGGAAATTCCTCGCACAAACTGATTGCCTGTTGCCTGATATCCTTTTTCAGGCACCTGGGAAACAATGCGAGTACCGGTCCCGACCCCGCGGTTTCAGCCTTGACAAGGGTATTGCTTACACGTATGAACGAATGGCTCAGGCGGTCTCGTGAGATTCCGAGTGAAGCTGCAAATCTCAGGACCAGTGGAAGTATGAAGAAGAGAAGACTGCTCCCTTTTGTTAGACAGATATTTACATAATTTTTTTTCGACAGGACAGCGATCAGAAGAAGTATGTACCATGTCAGTACAAAAACACCGGTTCCAATAAAAAGAAAACTGACAAGTATAGCCCATACACGGCCGAAAGATTCAAATCTCGGAAAAATAAGATACCAGAAAAGAGCTGCGAGCATGATGATAGAGAAAAGAACGACCATGGAAAGATACAAAAAAGTGTTTTTGCCCTCACTGATATTTTGAGATCCCAATTCTCCATCCCAATCGCGCCACTCATCACCCAGGACCCTCTTTTTGGTCAATTCCCCGGTTTTTCTGCCATCATCCTTGCTCATGATGGAAATTTAACCTACTAAAGAATATTGTTCAATAAGATTCACTCATGTGAGACAATCAAGCGTGGTGAAGCATCATGGCTGAAACAGGAAACGGAAAATTATATGCCGGCCTTGCAACAGGGATAGTTTCGATCTCTTTCGCCGCTGTATTTGTAAAGCTGGCTGAGGCTCCACCATCTGTTGTTGCAGCTCTGAGGATGATATTCTCTTCACTTATCCTGCTTCCATACGTTGTCATGTCCGCTGATTTTCGATTGGAAATACGAAGGATAGCAAAAAATGAGATTCTTCTTCTGATTTTGTCAAGTATATTTCTTTCCCTTCATTTTCTGTTCTGGATTACATCTCTGTCACTGACCGGGGTTACAAGCAGTATCGTTTTTGTGGCTGCAAGCCCTCTTTTTGTAGCTGTATATACCGTGATCATATTCAGAAAAAAGGTTTCCAGGCCATTCTGGGCCGGGATCGCCATTGCCGTGATAGGTGGTATGGTGATGGGTGGGGGCAACCTGCATGGAGGTGGGGAGAACTGGAAAGGCGATCTTCTCGCGATTGCAGGTGCTGTATCGGCGGCCGGATATTTTCTGGTTGGAAGCAGGCTGCGAAGCAGGCTTTCCCTTATAACCTACGTATTTCCAGTATATTCTTTCGCTGCCCTGATACTGGCCCTGGTTGTTCCGTTCACCGGTGAAAGATTGACATCTCTTTCTGCAAAAAGCTACCTCTATTGTTTTCTAATGGCGTTGGTCTGCCAGATTTCGGGACATACGATCTTCAACTGGGCCTTGAAAAGGGTCAAGGCCACGATAGTCACATTTTTAATTCTCGGGGAACCTGTTGGAACGAGTATCCTGGCATTTTTGATACTAAATGAGATTCCCCTACCTACAGAAGTTGTGGGAGGGATCATTATCCTTGGTGGAATCCTTACCGTACTGTATCGAAAGACAGATATCACAGAGTGATCAGGATATCCTCGGTTTCGGTTTTAAGCGCCTCGTCTCCCTGCCAGGTCCTCATGAATTCTTCAAAGGCTTTTTGAGCTTCGGCTTTCCTGCCAAGCCTCATGGTTGCGTGACCGAGATAATATAGAGTTATAGGAGGAAAGTTTTCTCTGGCGGCCAGCTCTTCGAGAATAGCGGCGGCCTGCTCGAAACGCCTGCTGTTAATATGGACGATGCTGATGCCCAGATCTATCGTGGGATCCCCGGGGTCCAGGAGGGATGCCTTTTCCCATGATTCAAGGGATTTGTCAAGTTCGCCTGTTTTCATGAAAGTCTGGGCGAGGCCGATCAGCGGACGTGGATCGGTCTTGCCCTTATATATGGCCAGGCCGAAATATTTCTCCGCACTGGGATAATGTTTGATTTCATAGCTCGATTTTCCGAGATACAAAAAGAGTTCGCTGCTTGATATCCCGTTTTTACCGGCCAGCTTCAGTGTTTCTAGCGCATCATTGTACATATGTCTTTCAGTCATGACTTTACCAAGCAACAGGAGCATATCGGGATTGTTTCTGTTCAGGAAACGTATCGACAGGAGCTGCGCGTAAGCTTCCTGGTAATTACTCTGTCCAAAATAGGCCTCTGCGAGAATGAGATTTCCCTGTAGGTCTCTGGTCGAGATTCTGAGAGCCAGAGCGGAATATTTTTCGGCAGTACGATATTGTTTCTGTTTCAATGCGCAGGAAGCAAAGCCGATGTAAGGTGGAAAGTAGTTTTTCTTGATGGCCATCGACATGTGAGAGGCTTTTTTTGCTTCGGGTAATTTATCCTGGTATTCAAGAGACCTTCCGAGCGACTGGTAGATCTCATGGTCCCCGGTTTCATTTTCAATGGCACGGCGAAGATGGATTTCTGCCTCTTCCTATTTTCCCATCTCCATGAGAGCAGTAGCGATGTTGAATCGTGTTTCAGGATCCTCAGGCCTGTATTTGAGTGATTTCTGCCAGTAATCCACTGCCTGGTCGAGGTCGCCTTTATGAACTGAATCGAGACCGAGGTTGTAATATTTCAGAGATGGATCGCTGCATGATGAAAGAACAAGGATCAGAGACGGGATAAGCAACAAGTTTCGTAATGAAGGCCTGTATCCAGACATTATTCAAATATCCTTTCGATCAAAACCTATCGAATACTCTGCCAATAATAATAAACACACAAAGGAAGGAATTGCAGTAACTATTTATCTGATAGTATCATAAATATCGCGAGTAGATATGGAAGAAAACAGCAGATGCGATAAATTCAAGGTGCTAACAATAATGCAAGCATGCCTGTTCTGGCAATTATAAATTACAGTTGACTTTTTCCCTTATAAGTATAGACTCCAAGATTATATTTTTGCGCTGGTTTGAGGCAATTCAGGGAGTTCGAATCCGAGAGGTAGTGTTTAAATGCTTGAGAGAGAAATCTGTTACGAAGCCACTCTCGATCATGATTTTCTTGATGAGATCTATTCGCTTCCCGGAGGAAATGAGATCAAGAGGTGTATCCAGTGTGGTACCTGCAGCGGAACATGCCCGCAGGGGTGCCAGATGGATCATGCGCCGCGAAAGATTTTTTCTCTCATCAGGGCGGGGTTCAGAGACGAAGTGCTTGAATCGAACACGATCTGGCTGTGTTCGTCTTGTTATTCATGCGCTGTAAGATGTCCAAAGGAGATCAAGATCACAGATGTGATGTATGCTCTCAAGCGGCTTTCTATCAGGGAAGGCAAATCGAAACGCGGGAGAAAGTCCACTATCCTTTCCAAAAACTTTATCAGGATGATCAGCAAATACGGCAGAAATCATGAGACTGAACTTATGACCAGATACATCCTTCAGGCGGAACCGTTCAATGCTCTTAATTTTGTTCCGCAGGGGATAAAACTTTTTTCAAGAGGCCGCCTGCCTGTTATGCCGCACAGAATCAAGAATCTCGATCAGCTGAGGAAGATCATGGAAAAAGTTGAAGAGCTGGGGGCGATCTAGATGAAATATACATACTATCCGGGTTGTTCCGTCAAGGCAACGGCCAACCTGTACCAGGAATCGATAGATGCTGTCGTTCCAGTTCTGGGAATAGAGCTCGAGGAACTTGAGGACTGGAACTGCTGCGGAACCACTGCCTATATGTCGGTAAGGGAACTCATGAGCTTTGCCATAGCCGCAAGGAACCTGGCATTGGCCGAGAAGTTTCACCGCGATCTCGTCACCCCCTGCAGCGCGTGTTATCTGGTGCTGAACAAGACAAATCAGTATTTCGCGGATTACCCGGATATGCGCAGGAATATTGGAAAGGCACTCGAGGCAGGTGGGCTCAGTTACAGCGGGAATGTCAGAGTTCGTCACATCCTTGATGTTATTGTGAATGACATTGGTATGGAGAAAATGTCAGAGTTGGTCAGGAAGAAACTTTCCGGGCTCAATGTAGCACCATATTACGGATGCCAGATCGTCAGGCCTGAAATGGGTTTCGACGACCCGGACGATCCTCAATCCATGGATAGACTGATAGAAGCTCTCGGAGCAACTTCAGTCAAGTATTCGATGAAGGCCAAGTGCTGCGGAGCGTCATTGATGGGAACCGAAGAAAAGATGGCGTTGAAGCTCTGCAGGGAATTGCTCGCTGATGCTGAAAGAAACGGTGCTCACTGCATTATAACGGTGTGCCCGCTCTGCCAGATAAATCTGGATATCTATCAAACGAAAGTAAACAGCTTGTATAAAACGAAATTCAATATTCCGGTCATGTATTTTACCCAGTTGATCGGCCTGGCGCTTGGAATAGCTCCAGGCAAAATAGGGATGAAACGCCTGGGGATCAAGGTAACGAAAGAAATGAAAAAAATTCTTGAGGGAGCATAAGATGTCTGTACGGATAGGTGTTTATGTCTGTCATTGCGGAACGAACATAGCCGGCAAGATCGATATAGAAGAGGTCGTTAAATTCGCAAAGGGGCTTGAATACGTTACGCTGGTGAAGGATTACAAATTCATGTGTTCTGATCCCGGGCAGGCTCTCCTTCAGAAGGATGTCGAAGACGGGCTTATCGACAGGGTAGTAGTTGCCTCGTGCTCTCCGCTTATGCATGAGAACACCTTCAGAAAGGCAACGGAACGTGGAGGATTGAATCCATACCTTTTCGCGATGGTAAATATTCGTGAGCAGTGTTCCTGGGTGCATATCGACTCGGAGAGGAGCACTGACAAGGCAAAGGACCTGATCGCTGCCGCCGTAAGAAGGGCATATCTTCTTGAGCCATTGGTCAGGAAAGAAGTTCCCATCAATCCACGCACGCTTGTGATAGGCGGCGGTATCGCCGGGATCCAGGCGGCTCTTGATCTGGCGGAGGCGGGGAAAGAAGTAGTGCTTGTCGAGAAAGAGCCATCCATAGGTGGACACATGTCGAAATTCGACAAGACCTTCCCGACTCTTGATTGTTCAGCCTGTATTCTCACACCCCGTATGGTATCTGTCGGGCAGCATGCGAAAATAGACCTGATGACTTATTCAGAGGTTGAGAATGTAAGCGGGTATGTAGGGAATTTTAATATAAAGGTGCGCAAAAAATCAAGATATGTCGATTCAGAGCTGTGCAACGGCTGCGGTACATGCTGGGAAATATGTCCCGGAACAAGAGTGCCGAGAAAAGGAAATATTCATGAAAAATTGTCGCTTGGGCCTATAACACCGATATATGTGCCTTTTATGCAGGCTGTCCCCGCCATTCCGGTTATCGACACGGAAACGTGTCTCTACTTCAAGGATGACAAACACGCGTGCGGGCTGTGCGCCAGGGAGTGCGCGAGGGGAGCCATAAAGTACGATATGGAAGACGAGATTGTTGAGTTCGAAGTCGGAAATATTATAATAGCAACCGGGTTCCAGGCCTTTGACCCTTCTGTCATCAAGCGATATGGGTATGGGAAAATGGATAATGTGATGACAGCACTCGAGTTTGAAATAATGAATTGTGCTTCCGGATCAACAGGCGGAAAGATACAGATGGTTGATGGAAGTGAACCGAAATCGATAGGGATAGTGCACTGCGTCGGGAGCAGAGACAACAATTATCATGATTACTGTTCAAGGGTCTGTTGCATGTATTCTCTTAAATACGCACACCTTATTAAGGAGAAAATCGAAGCTGAGGTATATGAGTTCTATATTGATATGAGATGTTTTGGCAAGGGGTACGAGGAATTTTATGACAGGCTTCTTGCCGAGGATGTGCGATTTGTCAGGGGTAAGGTTGCGGAGATAACAGACGTTTACATGAACAGGGCTGAAGAAGGTAAATTAATCGTTATGGTAGAGGACACTCTTCTGGGGAACATAAGAAGGATTCCTCTGGACATGGTGATTCTGAGTACAGGGCTCGAGGCCCATGATACTCTTTCAGAAATTGCCAAAAAATGCAGTGTCAGTATTGGCAGAGATGGTTTTATTATTGAAAAGCATCCTAAACTCGGGCCTGTATCTACTGCAACTGAAGGAATTTTCATAGCGGGGGCCTGCCAGTCTCCAAAGGATATTCCCGATACAGTAGCACAGGCGTCTGCCGCTTCAAGTGCTGTCCTCTCCATGATAATCAGGGAAAAGATAGAAATAGAAGCCGCTACCGCCGAAGTGGATGAGGAGAAGTGTTCAGGTTGTAAATTATGCAACACGCTGTGCCCATACCTTGCAATCAAGTATGACGAGGAAAAGGGCGTGTCGGTTGTGAACCAGGCACTTTGCAAGGGATGCGGGACATGTGCTGCAGGATGTTCCAGCGGTGCGATCTCCATGAAACATTTTGAAGACAGACAGATCTTCGCCGAGATCGAAGGTATTTTCTCCGGCGGGTTATAGTACATGTTAAGACCGAAGGGATGCTGATATGTCTTTTGAGCCGAAAATAGTTGGATTTCTCTGTAACTGGTGTTCCTACACCGGGGCGGATCTTGCTGGAACGGCAAGGATAAAATATTCTCCCAATATAAGGTCCATAAGGGTGATGTGCAGCGGAAGAATAGAGCCGACCTTTATTGTCAAGGCTCTATTCGAGGGGGCGGATGGCGTGTTGATCGCGGGCTGTCATCCTGGTGATTGCCATTACCAGGAAGGGAATTACAAGGCTCTGCGAAGGCACAGGATGTTGAGAATGATCCTTCCCGGTTTTGGTATTGAAGCAGAAAGGGTGCGGCTTGAATGGGTGGCGGCTTCTGAAGGCGAAAGATTCGCTGCTATTGTGGATGAATTCACGGATCAGATCCGTGAGCTGGGGCCATTGAATGTGCGAGGGTCTCTGGAAACGATCCTGAAAGATGATGTAATTCTAAAACTTGATACAGCAATGGAAAAAGGCGGTGTCGCCAATGAAGCTTAAAGCAGGTATCTACTGGGGTGCCGGTTGCGGCGGTTGCGATGTCGCGGTCCTTGATGTTCACGAGAAGATTCTTGTAGTTGCGGAAAAGATGGATCTGTTGTTCTGGCCGCTCGCGCTCGATTTCAAATATCAGGATGTAGAGGCAATGGAGGATCGCGAGTTTGACATCGTTCTGTATAACGGGGCCATAAGAAACTCTGAAAATGAGGAAATAGCAAAGCTGCTGAGAAGAAAAACCAAGGCGATGATAGCGCTCGGATCCTGTGCTCATATAGGCGGCCTGATAAGCATGGCGAACTTTCATACAAAAGAAGCGCTGATGAACAGGGTGTATATTGAGACCGAATCGACAGATAACAGGGAAGGTACGATGCCTCAGGAGGTGTGGAAGAACGGTGATGAAGAACTCGAACTCCCGAGGATGCACAGTGTTGTCAAGACTCTCGACCAGGTAGTCGATGTCGATTACTATATACCAGGATGTCCGCCTGTTCCTGATCAGATAGTATCGGCGCTGACACTGGTTTGGGACGGAAATCTGCCCGAAAAGGGATCCGTGATCGGGGCAGGCACAAGAACTCTTTGCGATGAGTGTGGCCGGACAAAGGAAGAAAAGACTATAACAGGGTTCAGCAGGACTGTGGAAATGATCCCTGATAATGAAAAATGTCTTCTCGAGCAGGGCCTGTTATGTCTCGGACCGGTAACCCGGGAAGGTTGCGGGGCAAGATGCATCAACTCAAACGTTCCATGCAGAGGATGCTACGGGCCGCTGGAAGATGTACTTGATCAGGGTGCCAGAATGATGGGTGCTATCGCTTCAGTTCTGGAGCCGAAAGAGGAAAAAGAGATAGATGAACTAATCAGCCAGATCCCCGATCCGTTGAGGACTTTTTACAGGTTCAGCACGGCTGCTTCCATACTGAGGAGGAAAAAGGTATGAGGCGCATAGAGATAGATCCGATCACAAGGCTCGAAGGACATGGCAAGATAACGATATTTATCGATGACGACGGATCGGTTAAAAATGCCTATCTGCAGATTCCCGAGCTGAGGGGATTCGAGAAGTTTGTTGAGGGCCTGCCTGTCGAGGAGATTCCGAGGATAATGCCCAGAATCTGTGGGGTATGTCCCGCGGCTCATCACATGGCCGCAGGAAAGGCCGTAGACGCGGTATACAGGGCAGATATTCCGCCAGTCGCAAAAAAGCTGAGAGAGCTTTATTATATGGGTCATTTTATTCATAGCCACGTGGCCCATTTCTATGCCCTGGCCGCACCCGACTTTGTTCTTGGCCCGGATGCTCCCAAGGCTTCGAGAAATATTCTGGGGCTTATCGAAAAAGTCGGACTGGAGATCGGCAAAGAAGTGTTGAAGCAGCGGGCTGCTGCCCAGGAGATTCAGATCACGGTTGGCGGCAGGGCTACTCACCCGGTGTGGAATATTCCGGGAGGCGTCAGTATGGCGCTGTCTCCCGAGAACAGGGAGAAGGTCAGGGGGCTAGCCGATGGGCTGCTGGGTTTTGCCCAGTTCAGCCTTAAGCTGTTTTCCGATGTGGTGCTGGGGAACAAGGAATATCTCGACCTGATTATGGGTGATGTCTTCGACCAGGTGACCAACTACATGGGGCTTGTCGATGATGAAAACAAGGTTAATTTCTACCACGGCAAGGTCCGTGTCGTCGATCCCGAAGGGAACGAGATAATCAAATATGCGGAGTCTGAGTATCTCGATCACATTGCAGAACATGTTGAGCCTTATACATACCTCAAGTTTCCCTATCTCAAGCAGCGTGGATGGAATGGCTTTGTCGAGGGAATGGGAACATCATTATACCAGGCGAATCCCCTGCCGAGGTTCAATGCCGCCGACGGCATGGCAACGCCGAAGGCCCAGATCGAATACGAGAAGATGTTTGAGACAGTTGGCGGCAAGCCCTGCCACAAACTCATGGTGAACCACTGGGCCAGGCTTATCGAGGTATTGTATTCGGCTGAGAGGATGATTGAACTTATCAATGATGAAGAGATTACGGATCCCAACGTAAGGATAATACCTTCCACGACCCCGAAGGAGGGAGTGGGTATTATCGAGGCACCGCGCGGGACGCTGACGCATCATTACTGGACAGATGAAAACGGTATTGTGACAAAAGCCAATCTGGTTGTCGGAACCACTAACAATAACGCTTCGATATCGATGGCCGTGAAGAAAGCTGCCGAGAAGCTGATAAAGCCGGGTGGAGAAGTGTCGGAGGGTCTCCTGAACATGGTCGAGATGGCTTTCAGGCTATACGATCCCTGTTTCAGCTGCGCCACTCACAGCCTTCCCGGGCAGATGCCCCTGGTCGTTGAGATAAAGAACCTCGAAGGAGAGACACTCAACAAGATCTGCAGGTGACCAGCCTGGAGTTCCGGGGGAAAACCGGATGAAAACAATAATCATAGGACTGGGAAATACGGTTCTCAGTGATGATGGGGTAGGCGTATTTGTTGCCCGCAGGCTTCGAAGCAGGCTGGGCAGGTCTGTTGATGTCATCGAAGCTGAACTCGCAGGCCTTGATCTTATGGAAATGCTCAAGGATCATGGCCGGGCGATAATAATAGATGCCATTAAACTCGATGGAGAAGACCCCGGTACCGTATTCCGGCTGAGGCTGGACGATCTGCGTATAACTCCCAGGCTTGCTTCATGCCACGATATAGATCTTGTAACTGCTATAGCCCTCGGCAGGCATTTTGGATTTATGATGCCTGATGATGTAACCATCTTCGCTGTTCAGGGTGAAGATGTGCTTACTCTGCATGAAGGCTGTCTCGAGACGGTGGAATCCGTTATCCCGGGACTTGTCGATGAGGTTGTTGGTATCGTGACCGGTGAGCCCTTCAAAAGGATATCGATAGATCTCGGCGAAAGGAAACACAGGGATGCATGAAGTCTCCCTGATGCAGAACCTCCTTAAGATCGTAGAAGATGCTGCCGCGAGAGAAGGAGGCGGTAAAGTAAAAACTGTTCATCTGAGGGTCGGAGAGATGGCAGGTGTTAATGCCGATTCTTTGAATTTTGCTTTTGAAATACTAACTGAAGGCACTATAGTTGAGGGTGGAAGGCTTGAGATCGAAAAGATCCCGCTCAGGATTCACTGCCGCGGGTGTTTGAAAGACTTCAGTCCCGTGGAGTTTACTTTACGGTGTACGGCATGTGGCGGAAAAGACATGGAGATCATGTCAGGAAGGGAAATGGAAGTCGATTATATCCTTCTTGAGGATGAAAAGGTATAACATGCACCAAATCAATATCGGTGAGGATCTCAGGGGAAAGAACCGTGAGATAGCAGAGGAAAACAGGGAAATACTGAAGAAACACGGTGTTTTCTCGTTGAATCTCATGAGTGCTCCAGGAGCCGGCAAAACATCTCTTCTGGTCAAATCACTTCCGATCCTGAAGGAGAGATTCAGGCTGGGTGTCATCGAGGGTGATCTTCAGACAACAAGAGATGCTGAGAGGGTGAGAGCGACCGGTGTTGAGGCGTTTCAGATCCAGACGGGGGGCGTATGCCACCTTGACGCGGCAATGATTCACTCTTCGTTGCATGAAATCGATCTCGACGCGATTGATATCCTCTTTATCGAGAATGTAGGGAATCTGGTTTGCCCCGCGGAATTTGAGCTTGGAGTAGATGGCAGGGTTATGTTGATGAGTGTAACCGAGGGTGATGACAAACCCAAAAAATACCCTTTGATGTTCAGCGAATCCAGGCTTCTCATCTTGAACAAGATCGATCTTGTCGAATATGTCGACTTCGACCTCAAAAAAGTAAAATCAGAAGCAAGAGACATCAATCCCGATATCGAGATACTGGAGCTGTCCTGCAGAAGCGGCTCAGGACTGGAGGAATGGGTGTCATGGGTCGAGGATTTTTACACCAGCTGTAAAGGATAATCATGTGTCTGGCGATTCCGATGCTCGTTACCAGTATTGATGAGAATAATGCCATAGCAGAGGCCGGCGGTATCAGGAAAGAGGTCCGGCTGGACCTGCTCGAGGATGTAGGGATCGGGGATTACATCCTTATCCATACAGGGTACGCAATAGAAAAACTCGACAGGAAAGAAGCGGAAGAGACTCTCGAACTGATCAAAAAGGTGTACAGGGCAGGTATGACCCATGACGCGGAAGGGCTTGTGTAGTGACGAAGCCAGTAAGCGATCTTTTCGATTCCTTTCATGACCCCGAGATAGCAAAACCACTTGTAAAAAAACTTCAGGAACTGAAGATTCCTGTGCCAATGACCCTGATGCATGTCTGCGGTACGCATGAGCATTCGCTCGCCCGCACAGGGATAAGGTCGATCCTTCCGAAAGGACTCAGGCTGGTCGCGGGGCCTGGATGCCCTGTATGCGTATGCCCGGCAGGTGATATAGACCTCGCAATACAAGCCGCAATGAAACCGAAGGTGATCGTTACTACTTTCGGCGACATGTTTCGTGTCCCGTCAGGGGACACTTCTCTGGAGATGATGAAAGCCGGGGGGTGCGATATTCGCGTTGTCTATTCACCCCTTGACGCGATAGAGATTGCGAAGGAAAATCCCGAAATGGAAGTTGTCTTCATGGCTGTGGGTTTTGAGACGACTATAGGGCCGATAGCCGCTTCCGTTCTATCGGGGCTCCCTGATAATTATTCGATGATAACATCACTTCGCCTGGTGCCGCAGGCACTGGTATTTCTTCTGGACAGGGCCGAAGGAGGGCTGGATGGATTCATACTGCCGGGACATGTAAGTACTGTTCTCGGGAGAGTGGGGTATTCATTCCTCGAGAAGGATTACGGAATCCCGGGAGTCATAGCGGGGTTCGAGCCTGTGGATATCCTGAGGGGTATCCTGGAGCTTGCCTTACAGGTGATCGATGGCCCTCCATACACGATCATGAACCTGTACAAAAGGGTCGTGACTGAGAATGGAAACCGTAAGGCCAGCGAGATGATTTACAGGGTCTTCGAAGAATCAGATTCCAGGTGGAGGGGTATAGGAGTAATTCCAGAGTCCGGGCTGAGGCTCAGAGAGGAATACCATCATCTTGACGCGGTACGAAAGCTGGGACTGCAATTTGACGATAATGCGATCGATGTCCTTCCTGGATGTATCTGCCACAAGGTGATACTTGGAGAGGCAGAATCTGAGGATTGTCCCCTTTTCGGAAGAGAATGCACACCGAGAAAACCGTTCGGGCCATGTATGGTCTCGAGCGAAGGAACCTGCAGAGCCAGGTATCAGTACAGGGCGGTCAAAGGCCGCTGAGAATTGTATTGACTATACGACAATTTTTGAATTAGCTTGGCAGGCAAAGACGATTATGAATAATCAGGCACCTGGTGCTGTAACATAATGTGAAGACAAAGTGGTGCGGATAACCCGCAACAGGTTCAGAACAGGAAAGAAGGTGTTAGCCATGAAAGTGTTTATCGGCGGGAACAGCTATAACCTGTCGGGGGGCAATATCAAGAAGATTCTGACTGGAGTGGTCGTCCTGATCGTATTAGCATCGGGATTATACTCTATCGGAGCCGATGAAGTAGGGATCATCCTGAGATTTGGCAAATTTGTCAGAAAGGCCGAGCCGGGTCTGCATCTGAAGATACCTTTCGGGGTTGAATCTGTCAGGAAGGTCAAGGTCAAGAAAGTCTTCAAACAGGAATTCGGGTTCAGGACCCTCAAAGCCGGTATCAGGACCCAGTTCAGCAGCAAGAGATACCTGGAGGAATCTATTATGCTGACCGGCGATCTGAATGTCGCCGAGGTCGAATGGATTGTTCAGTACAAGGTGAAGGAGCCATATAACTACCTGTTCAAGATCAAGGATCCTGGCGAGACGCTGAGAGCAATGTCAGAATCCGTCGTGAGAAGGGTTATTGGAGACCGGGCTGTTACAGAGATCCTCACGGTAGGGAGAATCGAGATTGCAAAAGAGGTTGAGGTAGGCCTGCAGGAGCTTCTTGACAAGTTTGAATCAGGTATCAAGGTAGTCACGGTGCAACTTCAGAATGTCAACCCTCCGGACCCCGTACGCCCGGCTTTCAACGAGGTGAACAGGGCGAAACAGGACAAGGAGACGATGATCAATGAGGCGTGGCAAACATACAACAAGAGGATTCCGAGGGCGCGCGGCGAAGCTGAGCAGGTGATTGCGGAAGCTGAAGGTTATGCTCTGAAAAGAGTCAACCAGGCGCTGGGCGATGTTTCAGCATTCAATCAGGTCTACAGGGAATACAGAAATGCGCCGGATGTCACAAGACGGCGGCTCTTTCTCGAGACGATGGGCGAGATCCTTCCGGAAATGGAAGAGATCTACATCATAGACAAGGATCAGAAATCGATTTTGCCTCTGCTCGAACTGGGCAAAGGTGGCAAGGGTGGTGATGGAAGATGAAAGGCAAAGGACTGTTTCTCCTGATAGGTATAGGCATACTTTTTCTTATTGGAGTAAATTCGTTCTACATCCTGAACGAATCCGAGCAGGCTATTATCACTCAGTTCGGCAAACCGGTCGGGGGCAGGATCGACAAGGCGGGGCTTCATGTCAAAGCTCCCATGATCCATACGCTTCACAGGTTTGAAAAGAGGATCCTTATCTGGGACGGTTCAGCTGCCCAGGTACCTACTGCTGACAAGAAGTATATCTGGCTTGACACGACAGCCAGGTGGAAGATAATCGATCCGCTTCTCTTTTATCAGTCGGTGGGAAATGTTACGGGCCTGCTTGGCAGGATGGATGACATAATAGATTCCGCATCACGCGATGTTGTTTCAAGAAATATCCTTGTTGAAGTAATAAGGAATACGAACAGGATTCTTGAGAAAAAAGAGATCGATGACACAAAGGAAAAGTCCATAGAGGATGATATCGAGGTTATACTTGAGACTATCGAGAACGGAAGAGAGATGATAGCAGCGGATATCCTCGGAAGATCAGCTGTACTGGTAACACAGTATGGAATAGAGCTTCTGGATGTCCAGATCAAGCGGATCAACTACATCGAGGATGTGCGCAAGAAAGTATACGAGAGGATGATATCTGAACGGCTGAGAGTCGCATCGGGATTTCGTTCAGAAGGAGAAGGGGAAAAAGCACAGATTGCCGGTATGGAGAAAAAAGAATTGAACGGGATCCAGTCAGAAGCGTACAGGAAAGCACAGGAGATACGCGGCAAAGCGGACGCGCGCGCTACCAAGGTCTATGCGGATGCTTACAGGAAGGACCCGGAGTTCTATTCGTTCGTGAAATCTCTTGAGGTATATCGCAAATCGATGGGGTCAAACACAAGGATGATCCTGACAACCGACAGCGATATATACCGTTATTTAAAGAATATAAAGAAACGGTGATCCGGCAACATTCGATCTGACAAAGCAAGCTGAACTTATAAGCATGGTGAGGTTCGATTTTTCATGAAGCGGACTTCACCATGTGTTATATTGATTAACCCGTCCCCTGGTTTCAATCATTAGTGATGGAGCGTGTCCGTATGGGGTACAGAGATTACATTTACAGATCCGGCATCACCTTTTTCATGATGATAATGATTCTTATCGCTTTTACTGGCTGTCTTTCGGCATGGAACAACACGGAAATCAAATGGAAGACAATAGAGACGGAGCATTTTGCTGTTCATTTTCATTCAGGCGAAGAATGGTCCGCCAGGGAAGCTGCAAGGATAGCGGAAGAGGTATATGGCCCTTTGACCGGTTTTTACGGGTTTTACCCGGGGAAAGTACACATAAATATACATGACAAGCGGGACAGGTCATCTGGTGCTACTTACTATTATCTGAACAGGATAGATATTGACGCCTCGGATTTCGATTTTAACCTCAGGGGAACTGCTGACTGGCTCAGGAATGTTATCACTCATGAATTTACGCATATGGTGACTATTCAGGCAGCCATGAAGATGCCCAGGTGGATGCCGGCGATTTATCTCCAGGGAATAACTTTCGAAAAAGAGAAGCGACCCGATGTCATAACAGGATATCCCAACTTCCAGGGATCGCTTCCTGTCGCGGGAGAGGTAGTTCCAAACTGGTTCGCGGAGGGAGTTGCCCAGTTTCAGTGTCCAACAGCCAGAAACGATATATGGGACTCGCACAGGGATATGCTCCTTCGTACAGCAGTACTGAATGGAACCCTGTTGACGCTCGATCAGATGGGGGTTTTCGGAAAAAATTCACTGGGCGCTGAAATGGTATATAACCAGGGTTATTCGATTGTAAGGTATATCCATGAAAAATACGGAGCCGGGAAACTGGCCACGCTTCTGAAAGAGCATTCAGGATTTTTCCGGATTTCGTTCAACGGCGCCTGCAGGAAAGTTCTCGGGATCTCCGACGATCAGTTGTATCGCCAGTGGCTATCTCATCTGGAGGATGAGTACAGGCTGGTTCGCGACCGGGTCTCGAAAAGAGTAGTTGACGGAGATCGTGTCGCGGGCAGGGGATTTATAAATATGTTTCCTTTCTTTACGGCAGAGTATGGAGGATTCTGCTACCTTTCGAATATGGGCAGGGATTACATGGCAGTGGACCTGGTTCATTCGCCGGGAGGGGGGAAACCGGAGATATTGGTAAAGGATCTTTCTTCAAGGGCAGCTCTGTCTCCTGATGGCAAGGTGATTTGTTATTCAAGGAGAACCGGTGATAACAGGTTCGGGTACGAATTGAACGATATTTACCTGTTCAATATTGATTCCAGGAAGGAAATACGCCTCACAAGATCATCCAGGGTTGTAGATGCTGTCTTTTCTCCTGACTCGAGATTTCTGGCGGCTGTTTCTTGCCGGGATGGTTCAGAATATATAGTATTGGTGGATGCGGGAAATGGAATGATTCGGCGCTTGACCGAAAGAAAAACATGTCGTTATTACAGGCTCTCGTGGGGGACAAAAGGTATCCTTGCCACCAGATTCAAAGGAACAAGCAATGATATTGTAATTATTGATCCGGTTTCAGGGGAAGAAACCGAACTTGTTGCGACCATGGCGGACGAGAGAGACCCGTGCTGGAATTGCGATGGTGATGGATTCTTCTATTCGAGCGACAGAACCGGAATATTCAATATATACTACAGAGATCTGAATACAGGTGAAGACCTGATGGTAACCAATGTTTTTGGAGGCGCCTTTTCCCCGGATTTGCTCGGAGACAATCTGATCTTTTCTTCATACGGGGATGAAGGATATGAAATACGGAATATCTCCGGCTGGAAAGACGGGGTAGTCAATACTGCTGATGTACCGGATGATGAAGACCTTATGGCGATGCGTGGCCAGTATCTATGCAGGGAGAATGACGCCGATGAATATGGAGCAGATTACGATTATTCAGAGCTTGACCGGAAAATAACCGACGCGGAAGATTACGATATAGACTACACACCTGTGTACCTGTTCCCGAGAGTAATCTATTACGATGACAAACTAAGGCTCGGGCTCGCCCTGGATTCGAGGGATTACCTGGACAGGCAGGCTGTATTTGCCACAGCTACGATCAATGCCGACAAGGAATTCAATTTTCAGCTCGGGATTGAGACGAGACAGTTCAAGCCGACATTCTCGTTGAATTTCTACGCAGCAAGAAAATATCATAAATACTTCGAGGAATCAATGGGGGATGTGCAAGTCCGGTACGATCTATGGGATGTATTGTTTGCGTGTATACTCGAGATCGACAAACCTTCGAGAAGAAACAGAAAGGATATTACACTTCAATACAACCATGGGGAATACGGTTTGAACATCAATGCCTGGGATGTTGTTGATAGTGAGATGGGCTGGAATTACTACAAGGCGAATGAATTTTCCATTATTTTGAATTATGTGAATATCGGGTCGGGGGTGAATTCCGATATCAATCCCCCATCAGGTCGGCGGTTAAAACTGGAGATCACGCGAGCGTGGGACAAGATGTCTTCAGGAGTTTTTGAATATAATTTCAAGCCAATCTATGACCGGAACGAATTCGGCAGGTACAGGTTGATGTATGAAGAGTATATACCGCTTCCTCTGTGGACACATACGCTGACACTTTTTGCAAGGGGCGGGGCACTGGACGAAAGCAAGGTAGACGATTTTTTCGATCTCTTCATAGGAAGCCGCGACGGGATGAGAGGGTATTCATATTACAGCATGGGTGGCAGAAAGAACGCGATGCTGCGTGTGACGTACAGATTTCCGGTGTGGACGAATATAGACAGGCAGGTCATGGGTACATATTTCAGCTCGATATTTGCCGGAATCTTTGCCGAGGCGGGGCAGGCATGGGATGAAGACAAGTTCATGCTGGATGGATACAAACGTGACGCCGGGTTTGAACTGAGATTGAAAGGTTTTTCATTTTACAATTACCCTCTTGCCGCTTCTTTCGAAGCTGCCTACGGCCTGGATGAAATAGAGTACAGTGATCCATTCAGGCAAAAATGGACTCTAACTGAAGGAAAAGAGTGGAAGTTCTACGGATCTGTCTTTTTTGATTTTTGATTATCGGAAACGGAGCATGGATGAAAGTAATTCTGGCGGGATTCAATATCGAAGCCGGTATGATAAAAAAAGCCGAATCCGCTCTTGGTGTAGAGTTGACCCCTGAAGTCATATCGGCTGCCTACGCGAGGATCAGCAGGGATCCTCGAAACGTCGACATCCTGAGGAAAGAAGCCGGGAAGGAAGTCGGAAAAGCCAGAAAATCAAATGAGACAATTGTCTTTGATATGGGGCATTCTTCAATAGCCGAACATGCAGTTTTCAATTTTGATGTCATGGATGTTTCGAGGATAGCCGTGGAAGCTGTAGAACATTTCAGGCTTGCTTCGTTTACAGAGAAATCACAGCGTTATATAAGACTGGGAAAAGATTTTATTACCCCTGACGAGATAACAGGAGCAGGATACGGGAGTGAGTTTCTGCGACTCGTGGAAATGTTAAACCGGTCATATGAGACGGTTTATTCAAAGATAGTGGCTTCTGGTGCTAACAAAGGTATCGCAAAAGAGGATGCGCGTTATCTCATGCCGCTGGCAACTTCCGCCCAGTTCGGGATGACACTGAATGCCAGGGAACTCGAATACATGGCAAGCAGGCTTGCCTGTCATCCACTGAAAGAAGTAAGGGAGTTTTCAGCAGGACTCACAAAAATAGCGCATAAGACAACACCTTCACTTGTAAGGTATCCCGAAGCGACGGGATATTTGAAATCTCTGAATTATGTCAGGGAAAAGGCGGGGAAATTACCGTCAGGAAGAGGCAAGAATGAAAGTTCTCGTGTTTCCCTGATCGAAGCGACAGAGAACGGCGACCTGAAACTCGCTGCCGGCATCATCTTCTCAGGAGGAGGAGTACCATACAGAAAGGCACTGAAGACTGCGTCCAGGCTTGGCAGCAGGAAGAGGGCAGAGCTGATACTGGATACGATGCGGGAGATGGAATCGCACGATAGAGTGTTGCGGGAATTCGAAAATCTGCACATGCTTTTTGAACTGGTTGTATCTGCAACATGCTACGCACAACTCAAACGCCACAGGATGTCCACACAGATAGTTCAGCGGTATTCTGTTTCTCTTGGTGTTTCGATACCTGAATCGGTCGTCAATGCAAAAGCTGTCGGGATATTCCGGAAGGCAATCGCTGAATCCGAAAGACTCTATAGAAAACTTACTAAAAAGGCAGGCATGTCTGCGGATTACGTGCTTACAAATGCCCACAGGAGAAGGGTTCTGCTCAATATCAATCTTCGCGAGTTATATCATTTTTCAAGACTCAGGAGTGACAGGCATGCGCAATGGGAGATACGTGAGATATCCGACTTGTTGTGTCGCTCGGCTGCCGTGGTTTTTCCGGCAGGCTCACTGCTTCTGGGTGGCAAAGACATTTTTCTCGAGAGGAAAAAAGGCATAAATGCTTAAGCAGGATAAATCTCATAACCTGTTGTATCCAGAGAAATAAATATTATGCATGCTTTTATTGACCTGGTAAAAAAACGCAGAAGCATTAGGGGATATCTGCCGAAACGTGTACCGCGTGAGATGCTTGAGAGATGCCTGGAAGCTGCAAGATTTGCCCCGACAGCCTGTAACACTCAAAGGATCAGATTTATAGTGACCGAGAGAGAATTAAAGGATCGTCTTGTCTCGGAATGTCTTGGCGGAATCCCCGTTCCCAACAGGTGGGCATTGCAGGCGCCTGTGATTGTAGTGGTCGCAGCCGCAAGGAATTTCATAACACATGGCCTGGCCGCAAAGATCAAGGGTATACAGTACGATCTTATAGACGCGGGCATCGCGGGACAGCACTTTGTCCTCCAGGCAACGGAACTCGGGCTTGGTACGTGCTGGTTAGGATGGTTCAAAAAGAGAAAGGTCAGGAAACTTCTGAAACTGCCATTGAATTGGGATATCTCAGCTATGATCACGGTCGGGTTTTCAGATACAAGCCCCTCTGATATACGAAATAGTTCCCTGGATGAAATAAGGGAATACAGATCGTGATGAGATCCGGGTACGCGTATTACCGGAAAGAAGCTTCGATTAAAGATCGATCATGAGAAACATGGTATTATATAAAACTTTGATAATTATTATCGCATCCTTGCTGGTACATGCCGCTTCATGTTCAGCAGACCCCATGGATCAGACTGAAGGGGTGGGCTTCAGAAGGATCATATCGCTTTCTCCGAGTACTACAGAGATACTCTTTGCCCTTGGACTGGGAGACAGGGTATGCGGTGTTACAAGATTCTGCACATTTCCCCCCGAGGCGAGGGATAAGACAGGCGTTGGAGGGTATCTTGACCCTAATTATGAGGTTATAGCCGTTCTTAAGGCCGACGTCGTCATCATTCTTCCTGAACAGCGCGCCGCGGAGAAATATCTCCAGGAACTCGGTATCGAGTATTTTATAGTCGATAATAAAAGAATCGAGGATATCCTTTCAGCGATAATATTGATCGGCAGTACTTGCGGCGCGGAGAATATAGCCATCGAAATGGTTGCATCCCTGCGTTCCAGGATCGAAAGTGTTCGAAGCAGGGCAGAGGGAGCCGGCAAACCGAAAACACTGATATCTATCGGCAGGGATTTCGGGACAGGCTCGCTTGGAAAGGTTTATGTTGCGGGTAAGAACACATATTTTGATGAACTGCTCGAGATAGCAGGTGGCGCTAATGCCTGTAGCAGCAACATGGTCAGGTATCCGGCAATATCAGCCGAAGGTATTCTCTCGATAGATCCGGATGTGGTCATAGAATTGATTCCGGATCTTGAGTCAACCGGCCTGAACGCGGAAGAAATCAGAATGGAATGGAACGACGTAATGGCAATCAGAGCGATTCGGAACAGTCGATTTCATCTATTGGCGAAAGGGTATTCCCAGATCCCCGGGCCAAGGTTTATTCTCCTTCTCGAGGATCTGGCTGAAATCCTTCATCCGGAGAAATCATGAAAAAGCCCGCGATCAACATAGACCGATTGTCATGTACCATTGGTGGAAATGAGATTCTATCCTCGCTCAGCATGAAAGTGCATGAAGGCGAATATATCTCTGTCATAGGCCCTAACGGCGCAGGTAAGACAACACTGCTGAAATGCCTGATGAGGATCCTTCCATTTTCAGGGGGGGGCGTAGAGATCAACGGTACCAGCCTTGACACGTATAAACAGAAAAGACTCGCCAGGGAAATCGGGTATGTTCCGCAAAGTGACGGTAGGTCATCTCCATTCAGAGTCGAAGAGTTCGTTCTGATGGGAAGATATCCATATCTGAACCCTTTTTCATCCGTAACGGCCGGGGACAGGAAAATCGTTGCTTCGGCACTTGAGATGACGAATATCGAAAAACTCGCAGAGCGTCGATATAATACGTTGAGCAGTGGCGAAAAACAGATGGTACTTATCGCATCCGTACTTGCGCAGGGTTCAAATATCATTCTGCTTGATGAACCCGCGACTTTTCTGGACCCGAAACATACCGAAGAAGTGCACAGGATCCTGGACAGGATAAACAGGGAGATGCATATAACTATCCTGGCAGTTACTCATGATATTAACAGTGCCATGATGACTGCGGACAGTATTGTAATTTTGAAAGAAGGAAGAATCGTTTTTTTCGGAGCATCCGCAAGTATCATGGAATCGGGTATCCTGGAAGAAGTATTCGAGAAAACATTTACTTATACTGTTCACCCGGTTACAGGCGTGAAGATAATCGCTCCGGACGTGATATGATCATGGACAGGAAAAGAACTGGTATTCTGCTGATCGTTCTTACAGCTTCTATGTTTGCCGTTGTTTTAGCTCCCTTCTGCGGCATTGAAAAGATCACGCCGTATACTGTTGTAAGATCCGAAGAGAATGATATAAGGGTAGATATATTCTGGAGGATAAGAGTACCCAGAGTAATAGCGGCTTTTTGTGCCGGCGCGGCACTGGCCTTGAGCGGCATGGCATTTCAGGCTGTTTTCAGGAACCCGCTTGCCACCCCTTTTACGCTCGGTGTGTCGAGTGGCGCTGCTTTCGGGGCAACGCTGTACATTCAGATCGGGCTCATCTTCTCTTTATTCGGCATATCGGGCCAGTCTCTGAGCGCTTTTTTGTGGGCTGTTTTGTCAATCCTGCTCGTTTATGGCCTGACGCGGGCAAGGAGAGGTTTTACTACTGCAGCCATGTTAATTGCGGGAGTGGCTGTTAATTTCTTCTTTTCCAGTGTCATCCTTTTCGTTCAGTATATCAGCGATTTTGACAATTCTTTCAGGATCATACGATGGTTAATGGGGGGATTCGAGATAGTAGGATATACGCCTGTCATATCGATGCTCCCGTTCGTAACGGCAGGCTCCATTCTTATACTGATAAACGTCAACGAACTGAACCTGTTGACCATAGGGGAAGATCTTGCCGTGAGCAGGGGTGTCGACGTGAAGAGGACAAAGATGATCATATTTCTTGCCTCATCTCTGATGGTAGGCAGTGTCGTGTCGATATTCGGTGTGATAGGTTTTGTCGGAATGATGGTTCCTCATATCTGCCGTTTGATAGCGGGTTCGAATCACAGGTATCTTGCTCCTGTGACTTTTGTGTTCGGAGGCGCGTTTCTTGTCCTGTGTGATACATTGTCACGGACCATTATTGCGCCGGCTGAGATCCCGGTAGGTGTGATAACCGCACTCCTGGGAGGGCCATTTTTCCTGTGGCTGTTGCTTTACGGATATTCAGAGGAAAAGATACGATGACCGGCGATATCTTCGATGTCAAAAAATTCGCTGTACATGATGGCCCCGGGATACGTACTACGGTCTTCTTCAGAGGGTGCGAACTTTCCTGCTGGTGGTGTCATAATCCCGAAGGATTGAGCTGCAACCCTGAAATATCTTCGCGTAGTGGGCCTGCAGGGACATCAGATATTTATCTTCCGGAAAAAGAAAAAATAACCGGCAGGAATGTTACCGTGGATGCACTGATAAGAGAGATTATCAAGGACAGGGTCTTCTATAGCCAGTCAGGAGGAGGGGTCACGGTTTCCGGTGGGGAACCGATGATGCAGATGGATTTTCTACTTGAATTGCTCGAGGCCTGCTCGGATGAAAACATATCCGTCGCACTCGATACGTCCGGGTATGCTGACAAAGGGGAATTTGAAAAGATAAGCGGGTCTGTCGACTTGTTTCTGTATGATATCAAGTTGATCGACGACGGATTGCATAAAAAATATACAGGGATGTCCAATAAAACGATCTTTGAAAACCTGAAGTTTCTTGCCGGAAAAGGAGAGAATATCTGGATAAGGGTTCCACTTATACCAGGGATAACCGATACGGATGATAATATCGATTCGATAATCGATTTTCTTGAAGGGATAAACGGTATTAACAAAATCAGCCTTTTGCCTTATAACAGGATATGTGAAGATAAATTCAGAAGAATGAATATCAGGTACAGGCTAGGCAGCCTGAATGAATATTCTGATTTCGAGATGGAGAAGTTCGCATCCAGGTTCAGAGAAACAGGGCACAGAGTCGCTATCGGAGGATGAAGGACGATGAACGAGAGAATAGAGAAGCTTCGTGAACAGAGCCTGCGAGCTGTGCCGGAGATCTCCATCGAAAGGGCACGGCTTATTACGGAGTTTTACAGGGACAGGAAACCTGATAATGTATCTGTCCCTGTCGCGAGAGCGATGGCACTTGAATATATCCTGGAGAACAGGGAAATATGTATCAACCCGGGGGAACTTATAGTGGGAGAGAGGGGCCCCCGTCCCAAAGCCACATCTACATATCCCGAGATATGTATCCACAGTCTTGAGGACATGGAGTTACTTGACAAAAGAGAAAAAATATCTTTCAGGGTCAGTGATGATGTGAGGAATATCCAGGAAAAAGAAATATTGCCGTTCTGGTCGGGAAACTCATTGAGAGAAAAACTATTCGAGGAAGTTTCGGCGGAATGGAAAAAAGCGTACAATGCAGGGGTCTTTACGGAATTCCAGGAACAACGCGCTCCCGGACATACGGTTCTCGATGATAAGATCTACAGGAAGGGGTTTCTGGATCTTAAGCGGGAGATCGGAAGCAGCATCAAAAAATACTCTGATACAGGTCATAAGGATGCTGAAGCGAGGATCGAAGAGCTCAAAGCGATGGATATCGCCGCGGATTCCATCATCATGTTTGCCCGGAGATGTTCAGAAAAGCTTTCCGAACTTGCGGCAGGGCAGCAGGATCGGCCAAGGAAACTGGAGCTGGAGGAGATGGCCGCGATATGCCGCAAAGTACCCGCGAATCGACCGGAGACTTTCTGGGAGGCGCTCCAGTATTACTGGTTCGTCCACCTTGGAATCATCACCGAACTCAATACATGGGATTCTTTCAATCCCGGGCGGTTCGACCAGCACATGTATCCGTTTTACCGCGAAGGTATTGAATCCGGAACACTTACGCCTGAAAGAGCCAAGGAACTTCTGCAGGCCTTCTGGATCAAATTCAACAATCAACCTGCTCCTCCCAAGGTCGGTGTCACGGCCCGGGAAAGCAATACATATACGGATTTCTGCCTTATCAATCTGGGAGGCGTAACTGAAGATGACAATGACGCTGTCAACGAGCTCACATACGTGATTCTTGACGTGATCGAAGAAATGCGTCTCCTGCAACCTGGTACTATGGTGCAGATAAGTGAAAAGAACCCTGACAGATATCTGGACAGAGCGCTGGAGATAATAGGAACAGGTTATGGGCAACCGTCAATATTCAATACGGAAGCTATTATCCAGCAGCTGCTGAGACAGGGCAAATCTGTTATCGACGCGAGGAATGGAGGGGCCAGCGGGTGCGTCGAGACGGGCGCTTTCGGCAAGGAAAGCTATATACTCTCGGGTTATTTCAACCTGCCCAAGGTGCTGGAAATAACATTGCACAACGGTATCGATCCGCGCTCGGGCCTCAAAACAGGTATTGAAACCGGAGATCCTGACTCATTCAGGGATTTTGAAGCTTTCTATAACGCGTTCGAAAGACAACTAAGGTATTTCATTGATATCAAGATAGATGGGAACCTGGTCATCGAACGCCTCTGGGCAAGGCTTCTTCCGGCTCCGCTCATGTCGTTGCTGATAGACGATTGTATCGGGGAAGGAAAGGATTATAATGACGGGGGAGCAAGGTACAACTCGTCATATATCCAGGGAGTTGGCCTTGGAACGGTTACCGACGCAATGACGGCTATCAGGTACCATGTCTATGACATGGAGGGGATTGGATTAAACGAACTGGTCAGAGTCCTGGATGCAGATTTTGAAGGAGCTGATGAAACAAGGAGAATGCTCATCAATGAAACACCGAAATATGGAAATGATGAAGAATATCCTGATAGCGTAATGAACAGGATTTTTGAAAGCTTTTTTGATTCTGTAGATGGAAGGCCTAACAGCAAGGGGGGGCATTTCAGGATAAACATGCTTCCGACAACCAGCCATGTGTATTTTGGAAGCAAGACAGGCGCGCTTCCGGATGGAAGAAAAGCGAAAATGCCGCTGTCTGAAGGGATATCACCTGTCCAGGGAGCTGACAGGAAAGGACCGACAGCAGTATTGAAATCGGTTTCGAAATTCAACCATCTGAAAACCGGAGGTACACTTCTCAATCAGAAGTTTACACCCCGGTTTTTTTCCGACCATAAAGGGATAGAGAAGATACGGCACCTTGTCAGGGCGTATTTCAGCATGAACGGGCATCATATCCAATTCAACGTGGTAACGGCTGAAACTCTTCGCAAGGCACAGGTTGATCCGGAAAGTCATAGGGATCTTATTGTAAGGGTGGCTGGTTACAGTGATTATTTCGTGGATCTTGGTGTCGATCTTCAGGATGAGATCATACGGCGGACAGAGCATGAACTGAGCTGATCCTATGAGAGAAAATCATGACAGGCCAGACAGACGCAACCTGTGGGCAGGTTCAGGTATATTTCTTCTGGCTTTAATTGTCCGGCTGGTCTATCTGTATGAAGCATCCAGAGGCCCCGCTTTCTTTATCCCGATAATAGATTCAGCGACATACATAGATATAGCACGGAAAATATCCGGGAACGGTGTGCTGGACCCGAGATTGTTCTGGCAGAGTTTCCTGTACCCGGTCTACCTGTCTGTAATCCTGTGGGCCACTGGAAATTCGATCACGGCGGCACGGCTTATTCAGCTTGCGGCAGGAGCGTTTTCCTGCGTACTTGTCTTCAGGCTCGGGCTGAGGATATTCGACCGCAAAACGGGTGTTCTTGCGGCCTTGATCACGGCCTTCTACGGACCCCTTTTCTTTTTCGAGGCAGAAATTCTGGCCACCGGTTGGGCCGCTTTCTGGGCGGTAGCGCTGATACTTATCATAATCGAAACAGCAGGTAAGCGGAATATATGGCTTAATGTGATTACAGGTGTAGTAAGCGGCCTGGCAGTGATCACCAGGGCGACCTTCCTGCCATTTGCGATACTGGCGATGTTCTGGATTGTGTATTCCTTCAAGCCTGCGGGCATACGATTCAAAAAATGGATGCTGCATGCATCTTTTCTGATTTTCGGATTCATTCTTGTGATGGCCACTGTGGCTACACTCTGCTGGCAGGTAACAGGTCATTTCAGCGCTATCCCGAAATCCGGGTCAATAAATCTGTATGTCGGCAACAATCCTGATACCGACGCTACTTTGATGATACGGCCCGGCGCTGAATGGAGAAAGCTTGTGAGGGAGCCCATGGCCCATGGTTATAGTACCGACGCGGAACATCGAAAGTATTTTATGGATCTTTTCAGGGAATATATGGTGACAGATCCGGGCGGTTATGTGAAAGGGATCCTGGGTAAAACAGCTGAGTTCTTCAGTTCCAGGGAGCTTCCACGCAATGTTGACCTGTACACGAGTAGAAGGTTCTCACGACTGCTTTCACTGACAACATGGAAATGGCATGGTTTCGGTTTTCCTTTCGGTATACTGCTTCCTTTTGCAATTCTTGGGCTTATCAGATATCGGAGCAAGTTTCCCCCACCAGTGCTCTTCTTTCTTGCAATATACCCTTTAGCGATTATTGCCGTTTTTGCGACGGCAAGGTATCGAACGGTCATGATACCCATAATAGCAGTAGCCTCAGCGGCAGGTGTGTTGTATATCCTGCAGTTATCAAGGGCGGGAGAATGGAAAAAACTCGGGGCAAACATGATCCTGTTTTTTGTTATAATAGTGATATCCAGTGTTTTTGGCCCGTTTGTAACGGAAGATTACAACTATGAGGCGGAGTTGTACGCTTCTACCGGTTATGAGCTCAGTAAGGCAGGCCGCCTGGATGAAGCTGAAGAGAATCTTGACAGGGCGCTTGAACTATATCCTGAATATGGGGCGGCTCACAGGATGCTCGGAAACGTGCTTAATCAAAAACACAGGTATGAAGAAGCCTCGGAACATTTCAGAATAGCTCTGATCGAGGACCCCGACTCATATACAGTTCATTATTACATGGGTGTATCACTGTGGAGAGCTGGAAGGATGGAAGAAGCGGCCAGGCATCTTGTTGAAGCGAAAAAAGGGGCGAAAGCAGCAAGAGAAGAAGGGTTATATATGCGGATAGAAAATATCCTGGGCATGATGAGGGAGAAAAGAGTCGATGGAGAATAATAAATATAAACAGTTTCTAACCGGAGCGGTCGTAGTGGCTGTTATCCTGATTTCATGCACTGAAGCTCCATTTTCACCAGGCCAACCCGATCCGGAATCTGCCTGGCATATTCAGAATCCGGTTTTCCGGGAAAACGGAATGAGAGATATCTCTTTTCTCGATCGCGATTTTGGAGTAGCAGTTGGCACCGGTGGTATTGTCTTGAACACAAGCGATGGTGGAAATACATGGGGTGGAATCGCTGGTGGCACCGGGGCCAACTTGTATGGCGTGGATATCCATGAAACAGGTTCAGGCCTGATAACAGGAGATGCCGGAACCGTCCTCAGCACCTCGGATGGTGGAAGTTCATGGAAGGCCGAAACAATCGAAACGTCGAATACCATCAATAAAGTAGCTATGGCCAGTGATTCCAATGCAGTAGCCGTCGGTTCCGCAGGTACGATTTTAAAGCTGAATTATGACGAAACGACATGGTACGCGGAGAGGGTCACCATCCCCGATATCTTCCAGGCAATCTATTTTATTGATCCCGATACCGGGATAGTAGTCGGATCATCCGGAAGTGTTTTCAGAACGGAGGATGGAGGAAAGAATTGGATATCCCTGTACTGTGGAGAGGATTGTGATCTTAATGGAGTTTTCTTTCATGATACCGACAATGGTGTGGCAGTCGGAGATGACGGCCTGATATTCAGGACAGAGGACGGAGGTGTTACCTGGAGCAAGATACAGCTGATAAGTGCAATAGATTTTCTTTCTGTTTTCTTCAACGATCCTGATAACGGGTTTGTGACAGGTACCGATTCGACCATCCTTCGCACCGTGGATGGTGGGTGGTCATGGGACCCGGTGGACACAGAAGCATCGCAGGATATTAGCTGTATATATTTTTATGACTCGCTGCATGGCATTGCCGCCGGGAAAAGCGGAACTGTTCTCTATACGTCCAATGGAGGAACGGGCTGGGTCCTGCGGGACACAGGTTATGATGGTATCGATTTTTACGATATCTTGCTGGAGGATAATGTAACAGGGGTAGTTGTCGGCACGGAAGGAACAGTTCTTCGGACTTCCGACGCCGGTATAACATGGGACGCCGATGTGACCGGCACAACCAAGACCGTATATGGTTACTCCCGCATTGATGCCGATAACGCGGTGATATCCGGCAGGGGGGGCATCCTCCTGTATACTGGTGATGGCGGGGAAAACTGGAGTATTCTTTCAAGTAGTTCGACTGCCACACTGTTTGATATCAATGCTATCGATCAGGATAATATTGTTGCGGCAGGTGTAAACAGTGTGATCCTGGCGTCCGGAGACGCCGGATCGTCATGGCATAAAAGGATAGGAGAGATCAACAGCTATCTTACCGATGTATGTTTCCATAGCCCGGCTTCAGGTACCCTGGTGGGGTATTCAGGGACGATTCTAAGGACTATAGACGGGGGGAAGACATGGTCGTTCCAGGTGAGCGGGACATATTCTGCGCTATATGGTGTTGATTTCAGTGATTCACTGAACGGTACTGTTGTCGGAGAAGGTGGATTGATCCTGCATACTTCCAATGGAGGAGAGAACTGGTCGGTTCAGGCAAGCGAAACGGACAAAAGGCTGCTCATGATATATCATTCTGATGAACTGGTTGCGACAGCTGTCGGTGTGGGTGGAATCATCCTCAAGACACTTGATGGTGGCCTTAACTGGGAAGAACAATCGAGCGGTTCGAATGAACAACTGCATGCGATCTATTTTGCAGACCTCAATACGGGTATTGTTATGGGGGATAAAGCCACTATTATCAAAACAAATGACGGCGGTACGACATGGAACGGTCTGAATCTCGGAGTTACAGAGCATCTTAATGGTGTCTGGATGATCGATGCGAATATAGTCATTGCCGTTGGTAATGATGGGGCTGTTGTACAGACTGTCGATGGCGGATTACACTGGAACGCTTTGACGGGCATAACAGAAAACATCTTGTTCGATATATATTTTTCAGATCCTTTGAACGGATTCATTGTTGGAGAAGAAGGAACTGCTCTGAGAACTGACGATGGAGGAACATCCTGGCTAGCCATTGATACTCCGGTAAGTGAAGATCTGAAAGACATATTCATGACAGACAGTTCGACGGGGATCGCGGTCGGCAGCAACGGGACTGTTATAAGCACTGCCGATGCAGGAAATTCCTGGATTGTACAGGCAAGCGGTACACTGGAAGAACTCAGGTCAGTATTCGGCACGGCGGATTCAACTGCGATATCATGCGGTTCAGGAGGAATTCTCCTGTACACGGAGGATGCCGGAACCGTTTGGCAGCAGAAGGCAAGTGGAACAGAATCAGATCTCAACGCTGTCTGGTTTGAAGGTGAAATGCTGGGAATAGCCGTTGGGGTGGGAGGGACGATCCTGAAAACTCTTGACGGCGGCGCAACATGGAGTGCGATATCGAGCGGGGTTTCAAATGATCTCAATTCGGTTTATTTTGCCGGAGATAAAACCTGGTTTGTTGCCGGTGAGGGAGGCATGATTCTTAAGTCCATGAACAGTGGGGATTCCTGGGAAAAAGCAAGCAGTATAACGACAAATGATCTTGAAGCAATAATGTTTATCGACAAAGACAAGGGGACAGCTGTAGGAGCAGGCGGTATGATAATAAGAACGGTTACGGGAGGGTGATGTCAGTGAAAAATTTTGACACTTATACATGTCTTTGCTAGAATCACCATACAATGCCAGGGAAAACAATATCGCATTATAAAATAATCGAGAAGCTCGGTGAAGGCGGGATGGGAGTGGTCTATAAGGCGGAGGATACGAAGCTCCGCCGCACAGTCGCACTTAAGTTCCTTTCTCCCCAGGCGCTTGGAACGGAAGAGGAGAAAGACCGCTTCCTGCGTGAGGCGCAGGCTGCCGCGGCGCTTAATCATCCCAACATCTGCACGATTTACGAGATCGACGAATCTGAAGGACGTTCCTTCATCGCGATGGAATATATCGAGGGAAAGAGCCTCAAGGAGATGATCGAATCGGGACCGCTGAAACTGGAGGAAGCACGGAGAATCTCTTTGCAGATTGCCGAGGGTTTGCACGAGGCCCAACAGAGACAGATCGTGCATCGCGGCATCAAGCCTGCCAATATCATGATTACTGAAAGTGGACGGGTAAAGATCATGGACTTTGGTCTGGCGAAGTTGCCGGGCAGGACGCAGCTTACACGGGAAGGGACTACGCTTGGAACGGTGGCTTACATGTCACCGGAGCAGGGAAGCGGAGAAGTGGTTGATTCTCGTACCGACATCTGGTCGCTCGGAGTGATGTTATATGAAATGGTGACGGGGCAGCAGCCGTTCAAAGGCGACTATGAACAGGCCGTTATATATACGATCCTGAACGAAGATCCCGAGCCCTTGACGGCACTCCGGACCGGAGTTCCGCTCGAGCTTGAAAGAATAACGAAAAAGGCGATGGCAAGGGAGCAGAAGAAACGCTACCAGCATGCTGATGAGTTATTGGCGGATATAAGATCCTTGAAGGGTGAGATAGAACACACCGGTTTATCAAAGGGTCCTGTAAAAAAAGGACTCACGAAAGGACGTCTCAGTGTTGTATCAGGCGTGGTTATAATAATTGCTGTTGCTCTGGTTCTGGCAAGATTATATCTCTTTCATGACAAGAGCCAGGTGATCGATTCAATAGCGGTCTTGCCACTCGAGAATTTATCGGGGGATCCTGATAAAGAGTATTTCGCTGATGGTATGACCGAGGCGCTCATCGCGGACCTGGCAAAGATAGGAACGCTCAAGGTAATCTCCAGGACTTCGGTCATGCGCTACAAAGGAACCCAAAAATCACTGCCTGAAATAGCTCGTGAGCTTGGTGTTGATGCGATCCTTGAAGGATCGGTTCTTCAGGTCAGTGGCAGGGTTAGAATCACGGCACAGCTGATCGAGGCCGTTTCCGACCGGCACCTTTGGGCTGAGAGCTACGAACGCGACCTGCGGGATGTCTTGACTATACAGGCTGATGTGGCGCGCGCTATCGCCCGTGAAATCAACATCAAACTGGCTCCCCGGAAAGAAGGTGAATCATCTAAGGCCCGGCAGGTCGACCCCCGTGCTTATGAAGCGTACCTCAGGGGACGCTACCACTGGAACAAAAGGACAGAGCAGGGCATCGGGAAAGGCATCGAATATTTTAAAGAGGCCATCAGAATAGATTCCACTTACGCTCAGGCTTATGCTGCGATTGCGGAAGCCTTTGCCATACTCAGCGACTGGGGATATTACCCACCAAGAGAGGCCGATAAGAAAGTAAGGGAATTTGCTCAAAGAGCCCTTTCGATCGACAACGAGTCAGCAGCAGCTTATTCCGCACTTGGCCTGGCAGCGCATGATATCGATTATAACTGGGAAGTTGCGGAAGAATACTATAAGAAAGCTATATTACTGAATCCGAACTATGCAACCGCTCATCAATGGTATTCCGGATTATTATCCACTTTGAAGCGGCACGATGAAGCGATAGAACAGGCAAAACGAGCCATTCAACTCGATCCCCTGTCACTTGTTATAAACCAGACTCTCAGTTATGCCTATTATTATGCGCGTCGTTACGATGAAGCGATCGAGCAAAGCCGGAGGACCCTTGAACTGGATGAGGATTTCTGGTATGTCTATCTCGTTTTATACGGGTGTTACCTGGAAAAAGGAATGATTCCGGAAGCCGTAGAAGCGTTCAAGGAAATAATACCCCCTGACCAGATGGAAGAATTCGACCATGCGTACAAGACGTCAGGTTACGATGGTTTCGTTAAATGTATCATCG
>CBDUUV010000014.1:0-32971 GCA_965370495.1 uncultured bacterium | reverse complement strand
CGAGCCCTTTTGTAAGCAGTTCCAGCTCGAATTCCTCCGCATTTTCCTCCCAGAACGATTTGACTGAATGACTTTTAACCACGAATATCCCCCAGCGTTACATACCGGAACTCTATTCCGAAGCGTCAATGATACCGTAATGTCCGTCTGAACGTGTATATACAAAATTCTTTTTACCCGTTTTCACATTTCTGAAAAGCAGAAAATCTTTTTTGCCCTTTTGCAGAGCGATGATTGATTCTTCAATGGACAATTCATGGACTTCATAAGAAACAGGCTCCATCATCTCGATTCCACTTTCGCTGCCAATACTTTCCGCTTTGACGATCAACTCATGTGATGCCATTGCTTTTTCAATATGTTTTGTCTTCTGGTGACTGGATTTGAGCCTTTCTTTGAATTTCTTGATCTGTCTCTCGAGATTCTTGGTCGCCTTGTCTATAGATGTTTTCATATCTTCGGACTCTTCTTTTGCGTTGAAATTGTGTCCGTTGACATGCACATTGACCTCCGCGATATGGCGGAATTTTTCGACGGCCATTATGACATCAACATTGAGAATATGGTCAAAATAACGTTTCAGTCTCAGAATTCTTTCCTCGATGTGTTCCATAAGATCAGAATCTGTTTCGAAATGTCTGGCTGTGGTGGTCAGATTCATTGCACATTCCTCCTTACATCAGGCATATGGTCTTAGACCCGAAAGGGTCCTTTGGCATCCAACTTGTTTTCCTGATATGAACTCCGTACAAGGGGCCCCGCTGTTACCTCCCGAAAACCCATTTCGTAGCCCTTTTCCTCAAGCCATGAAAACTTCTCCGGAGATATATACTCTTTCACCGGTAGTTGCTCTTTACCGGGACGAAGATATTGTCCTATAGCTAAAAAATCACAACTGACGCAACGAAGATCATCCATTGCTGACAGGACCTCATCCATCGTCTCACCTAACCCGAGCATGAAAGATGACTTCGTCATCACCTCCTTTCGTTTTTTTGCCTCTTCCAGCACATTGAGGGATCTGAAATAATCCGCGCCCATTCTCACCTCGGAGTAAAGCCTTCTGACAGTTTCCATATTGTGGGAAAAAATATCAGGGCCGGCATCGAGCACTATGTCAAGCGATTCCATACTTCCTTTGAAATCGGGGACAAGGATCTCTATCACGGGAACAGAGTCAAGTTTTCTCAGGGCCTTTATCAATTTCGCGAACTGAAAAGCTCCACCGTCAGGCATGTCATCTCGTGTCACGGATGTCACTATCACATGTTTCAGCCCCAGTTCCCTTGCCGCATCAGCAATCTTTTCCAGTTCCATTCCGTCCGGTTTTTCCGGAACGCCTTTTCGCACAGAGCAGAAACGGCATCCCCGGGTACATACATTTCCAAGTATCATAAAAGTAACTTTCCCCTTCGAGTAGCATTCAGCCCTGTTCGGACAAAGGCCTTCCCTGCAGATCGTGTGCAAATCACGCTTTTTAATAACACTCTCTATACGGGAACATTCACTGAGGAGAGGGATTTTCCTCCTCAACCAGTATGGAAGCCTGTTGGGACGGGTTAGATCAGCAGTAAATGTCATTTATCGTTCAATACCCCCGCAGGTAAAAGAAACTAGTATTCTTTCCTGTGCCGGGCGGGCAGAATTCCTAACTGTTCCCTGTATTTGGCCACTGTCCGTCGCGCGATTATCAGGCCGTCTTTCTCCAGGATATCTGCGATTTTCTGATCGCTGAGAGGTTTTTCCGTATTCTCTTTGGCTATGATATTCTGAATCTTGACCTTTGCACTTTTGGCTGATACTTCTTCTCCAGTCACCGTCCCGAGCGAGGGACTGAAAAAATACTTCAGTTCAAAAACACCTCTGGGCGTCTGAACATACTTGTTTGTCGTAACACGGCTGACCGTCGATTCGTGCATATCGATCTGGCTCGCTACCTGCTGGAGGGTTAGTGGCCTGAGCGCCTTTGCACCCTTATCAAAAAATTCTTTCTGTTCCTCGACGATACTCTGCATGACCTTGATCATAGTTTTACGGCGCTGTTCGATAGTCTGTATAAGCCATTTGGCATTCTTGAGGCGTCCCTGGATAAAATCTTTCGTCTCCGAACTGATACCGGGATTGCGTTGAAGCTCTTCCTTGTAAGACTGGCTGATCCTCAGGCGCGGAACATTGCGGTCATTGATATAGACCACATACTTTTCCCCCACCCTTTCCACTACAAGATCAGGGATCACGTAGTGAGGATTCTCAGCGAGTATTTCCAGGCCTGGCTTGGGATTCAGCATTCCGATCACTGAAGCTTGTGTCTGAATTTCCTTCGTAGAGATCTTCAGCTTTTTGCTCAGGTCCAGGTATTTCTTCTGCTTGAATTCATCAAAGTAGTCCCTGACAATCCTTGCGGCCATGCTGTCTTCGAGGTCTTTTGCCTTGAGCTGGATCAGCAGGCACTCTCTCAGTTCCCTGGCACCGATTCCGACCGGATCAAATGTCTGAATGATTGAAAGAGCCTTTTCGACTTCACTCTCCTCCACTTTGAAGGTCCTGGCTATATCCTCTATACTGGTGGTCAGGTAACCTGAATCGTCGAGGCTTCCTATTATATACGCACCTATCTCCCGTACCTTTTCATCTTCCGTTGACAGCCTGAGCTGACTCATCAGATACTCTGAGAAAGTCTGTTTCGCGATCGGGACCCTTTCAACAAAATCATCTCTTCGCTCTACCTCGGCATTGCCTCCACTGTTCCATGCAGTATCGTAAAAATCGCCCCAGTCTTCTTCGTCATCCTTCTTGTCGAGTTCTTCCTTCTTCTCATCATCCTCTTCTTCGGGGTTGTCGAGGATATCATCGACTTCCTCCAGAAGTGGATTCTGCAGGATCTCCTGTTTGAGTACCTGCTGGAGTTCCAGGGTAGGCATCTGAAGCAACTTGAGAGCCTGCTGCAGTCTCGGCGTCATAACCAGCCGCTGGTGCATTCCGAGACGCATCCCCATCTTCATTTCCATAATCAAGCCATCCTGTTCTAGAGACGAAAGGCCTCACCAAGATAAATTTCTCTGACCTCGGGATCGGCAGCCAGATCGTCCGCTGTTCCGGAGCGTTTAATGCTCCCCTCATACATGATATACGCTCTGTCGGTTATTGACAATGTTTCCCTGACATTATGATCCGTAATAAGGACACCGAGACCTCTCTCTCGAAGCTTTGTGACAATACTCTGCAGGTCCGCGACAGCCAGCGGATCGATTCCCGCAAAAGGTTCATCCAGCAACATGAACGAAGGATCTGTTACGAGCGAGCGTGTGACCTCGACCCTTCTGCGTTCACCGCCGGAAAGCTGGTACCCATAGCTTTTCCTCAGATGTTCCACATTCAGCTCTGCGAGAAGCTCCTCAAGCCTTTTCCTCTGCTCTTCCCTGGATAAGGGTAGCGTTTCGAGAATTGCCATCAGATTGTCCTCTACCGTCATTTTTCTGAATATGGATGCTTCCTGGGGAAGGTACCCGATCCCTTTCCTGGCCCTTTTGTACATCGGAAGCGCGGTTATCTCTTCTCCATCAAGGATAACATGGCCACCATCGGGCTTTATCATCCCCGTGATTATATAGAACGTCGTCGTTTTCCCCGCACCGTTCGGTCCCAGGAGCCCAACGATCTCGCCACGCCTGACATTTATCGATACGTCATTGACGACGCATCGTTTCCCATACCTCTTGACAAGTCCACTGCACCCCAATCCGGGGCTATTATACTCAGAGCCGGTCATAATATCATTCGCCCTTTTCTGGTTTCCCTTCACGTTCCTTTTCGGCCTCTTTTTCTATCAGGCCATCCTCATCCCTGATATAGGCCTTGACATCTCTCTTGATATCAATATTCCTCAGTTCGGGATAGCCCTGAAATCCGTAACCGGTAAGAACATCGTTTCCCTTGGTCACTTTGACGAAGTCTTCAGTATGTATCTGCTCCAGCGTGTTGAGCCACACCAGGCTTTCCGTTTCGAGGACATACCCCTCGCTGGATGTTAGAACAACATTTCCGAGAACGGTCAGATCGTGCGTCTGCTGATTGTATTCACCTTTGTCGGCTGTCAGCAAGGAAGATATATTCCCGCCCTCATCATAGAAATTGATCTTGGGCTGCTCGGTTACAAGGAGTTTTCGGATGTTGTATACCCTTGCCACCGGGGCCTTAAGTATCCATTGTACTATTCCTGAATCACTTTCTATCGTAGTAAAATCGACAAATTCCTGGTCGGCCATCTCCGCGCCGCCGACGGAACGCTCAGAACGGTCAGACCCGCTGCACGAAAGGATAGCAACAGCCATCACAACCGATATCGTGATCTGAACGAAGGAACCATATCCCGGAATCCGTCTCGCCGAACTACCGTTATTGACCATTCTGCTGCAACCTCTGATAATATCTACACTACCTTCCCCAATAACTATTCCTCAAACCCAAAAAACCACCCGGCAGTCTTACCCTCATAATAATTATAATCATTTTTTCGATAAATAACCTGGAAACGCTGCATTTCAACCTCTTGAAACCACTCAGAAACCAGCCACCGGCTTACACTGAACCCGACTTAAAACCGAAGCACCAATCACCGTAACTCATTGATATAACAGGGAAAAAAGCTTTCCCTGCTCAAAGATATAACACAGGCAAAAGATGTAGTCAAGCAATATGTATGCCAGCCGAAATTTACGTTGTGCCTGGAAGTAAATTAACAAGTTATGCTACCTGAACCCCGCACGGTCATTATTTCCACCATATCGTCTTGAGTGTGCTGTTCCATCGGATATTCCGGACTGTCGAAAACATCTACCTCCGGGGTTGTTCATCTTGTACACCAGCCCCTCCTCTCCCGGATATTCACAATACTCTTCTGGTTCGTATCAGTTTCCGAAGACGCGTTTCAGCAGGTCGGTCGTCCGTGCAAGCGGGTCCTGCCTGATCTTCTGTTCCTCCCGGGCAAGGACAGTGAACAGCCCGCTCATCGCCTTGTCGGTAACATATTCATCGAGATCCACAAGGCGTGGCGCGTCCGTAAGGGAAAGACTGTTGTACGCATCTGAAACCTGTCCGTAAAGACGCGATAACCCGATCTCCTGGATCTTTGTCTGGACGATCGGATGGAACCGGGCCAAAAGAGTCTCGTGAGTTTTTTTGTGGAAGTAGTCGGTAGCTGCCGTATCATGACCTCTCAATATCCCGAAGGCATCGGCAACACTCATGTTCGTAATCGCGCTCCAGAACACTTCCCTCGCCTCCCCGGCAGCGAGTTCGGCTGCTCTGTTCATGCCGGTCTCGAGTTCATCGACTTTGGCTCCGAGCCCTATCCTGCGCAGGGTGGAGGCCACAGATTGCAACTGCTCAGGGATAGCAATCCGGATAAGCTGATTTCCCAAAAATCCGTCCAGGCTGGAAGTAGACAGTACAGTGTTATTCGTGCCGATTTTCAGAGCCTCTTTTATGCCTGCTATGACGGTCGGTTCGTCGAGAGGGCCATCCCTGCCCGGATCTCCACTTAGAACAACGGACAGGCCTTCCTGGAACGAAACACATCCAGAAAGGGCAAGTAGAAATATTACAGAAAACCCTATGCCGATACGATAAACATTTTTCACCTGTAGTTCCTTCCTTTTCCTGAGAACCAGTTCCTTTCCAGACGATCCTGATTCAATTTGCCGTCAGGGGAATCCTAGCCGCCTATCTTGTCCAACAGCCTTTTCGCCTTGTCTTTGAGAGACCCTCCGAGCTTATCTTCGATCATACTTTTTATTTCAGATCCGGCGATCTCGGAAGAGACCTTCTTGACTACCGCCTCAAGAATGATCTTCGTAATCTCATCAGCGGTGGCACCACCCTCACCACCCAGGTTGCTCAACTTTATTTCAGGGAGTTCGACCGTACGTTTTTCCAAGCCGAGTTCGGAGGCATCGATATTTATTTCGCCTTTTTCAAAAACGAATTGATCGATCCGTATCTTTTTCGCCTGTCCGGAAGATTCGGCATCTTCAGTTGAAGATCCGTCCGACGAATCGCCCGAGTAAGCCTGTACTTGCTTTCGGAGTTCATCGATATTGGAAGCTCCCGTTTTCAGGATCTCGATGTTTACAACCGGTGCCTCGATTCGAACTTCATTGATCACGACAGGTTCTCCTCGAAGACTCTCGATATCAATACCGACAGTGATATTCTCGAGCGAAAACACGTTACCGGAACCGAACCCGTCCGGATTCGCCACCTGCAAGCCCTTGATCGAACCACGCCCCTCGCGAATCGAAATTTCCACACCGGAGACCTTCACGCTTGTCTGCGTTACATCGGTGCCGCTCTTTTCTATCGCTTTGGCTACGAGAGAATTGAGATTAGACAGAAGGAGAAATACAGCCGCTACGATCACCACAACCACTATCGAGATAATTATGAATACCTTTTTCATTCCGCACTCCCTTAAACAGAGCCAAAACACAACGATTTAGATCTATGGCTCCATATTAATCTCTTGCATCGCTAATCAACAAGATGTTTATAATTACATATTGTTATTCACTTCATTTGCATTATAACAAATTTTTCATCATCCGCTTTTTCTCCGTTTTATCAGCTTTCTCGCTGGCGGCTTTTTGCTGTTGCCGCGAGAGAATATTTTTGTTATACAGAACGAAGTGGCCCTGTAAGGTGCCATATAGTCGGAGCTTCGGCGTGCCATGATGTCATATCACGCCGATTTTCCAACCTGCGCTATGAGGATGTATTCAGGATGAGTCTGGCCCGGAATATAAAATGCTTTTTCGTTTCCGACCTTCACGGGAAGAAGGAGCGGTTCCGCAAATTATTCGCTACTGTCGAGAAAGAAAAACCGGGGATAATATTTATCGGTGGAGATATTCTGCCCCACGCCTGGAAGATGGAACCTGGTAGCGAAGGCTTCCTGAATGGCTATCTTTTCAAGGAGCTTGAGATCCTTCGCAGGAACCTCGGTAAATCCTACCCAAGGATATTTACGATCCTTGGAAACGATGACGGAGCCTATGATGAAAATTCGATGATCGAGGCCTCGGAAAAGGGCCTTTTGAGCTATATTCATGGAAGACACATGGAATACCTTGGGCGGCTGATCTTTGGATACTCCTACGTGCCTCCAACGCCCTTTCAGCTTAAGGACTGGGAGCGATATGATGTCTCCCGGTATGTCGATCCCGGTTGTATTTCACCGGAGGAAGGGAGCCGGTACGCCCCGGCGAAAGCGGATGACATTAAATACGGGACCATCAGCAAAGATCTGGAAATACTGACCGCGAACCTGAACCTGGAAAACGCCATTTTCCTTTTTCACTCTCCCCCGTACCGAACAAATCTCGACCGCGCTGCCCTGGACGGCATGAAAATCGAGCATGTCCCGTTGGATGTTCATGTCGGAAGCATCGCCATAAGCAGGTTCATCGAGAAAAAGCAGCCCCTGCTGACGATGCACGGCCATATTCATGAATCAGCCAGGATTACAGGATCCTGGAAATGCCATATTGGAAAGACTCTCGCCATAACGGCAGCTCATGACGGGCCGGAACTCGCCCTTGTAAGATTTGACCTGGATAAGATCGAAAACGCCAGTCGCGAACTTATTTAAACCTGGGGTTTCCCTTTCATGGGAATTTCCTTGGCGGCGTCGGTAACTGCCCCGATCTTTAACGCATAGCTCGTTTTGTTCTGAATATCCTCATCTGTGACAACATGAACATCAAGCAATCCCCCGATTCTGTAACCGGTCCTTAAATAATTAACTTCATCGAGGCAAAGGCTCCAACCTTCCAGCCATGTCATAAGATCTGCTCGTTGCTTTTCTGTCCCGCGGAAATGAATCAATATGTCGATATCACTCTTCAATCCCGCGGTAGCGTTCTTCGTGCTTCCGAAAACATAGAAACCTGCGACTCCGAAATGGTCTGGATCGAGCTCCGACGCTATGTGTTCAGCCATACGCAGTCTCCATAACCAGTATTTTTCGGCGGGAATTTCGTAGCAGATAATATCTTCGTCTTCCTTGCCCGTTTCTTTTTCCGGTTCGCCCAGAATGCCGAGGGCTTCATTCAAATCAGCGTTCATCAGAACGCGGAACACAAGCCCGCCGGTTACCTCCGGGATATCAATCAGCCGGAGCACATCGGAGAGTGAGGAGTACCTGGGTAGAATATCTGCGAGTATATTATTCGACCCGAGCAAAAACCTTTCATTAAGAATGTTGCCGGCATTGTCAGGATACAGGGGCAGGTACCTGATCTGCCCTTCGACCAGATCCTGAAAAAAATGCGTTCCAAATGAAAGATCGGGCATATAGTTGCCCTTCTTCTTCGCTATCTCCACGAGTACCGCCGTGTTATTAATATCTGAATAGGAAACATTAACACCGAGTTTGATATCTCCTCGGCTGCCCCAGCGCCCCGGACCCATGAGAATAAACTGGCGTTTCGGTAAAAGTTTGTTCAGTTCCCCTACAGCTCTGCCCACCGCGATGAGATCTTCCATCCCGCCGAGTTCAGAGTATTTCTGGGGATCCACATATACAATATGGGTAAGGTCGGGAATGCGGCCGTTCGAGATGTACTTGTGAGCCGAGAATATAACTCTCTCTTCAGGTATATCCGTGTGTATCTCGGCCGGAGCACTGTCCTCGGTGAAACTCTGCGGCCTGCACTGAAGGAGATACAAATCTTCCCCGTCATGGGCAAACTCTATGTCCACCGGTGACTCCAGCTTGTTTTCCAAAAGTTTCAGAAGCCCATTAACCTGTTTTATCAGGTCGGAATCATTTATTAACCCTTCAAATGTCACCGCGAGATCATCCTTGTCAAAATCAACGCTCATGGCCACAGGTCTTTTCAGGTGACCATCTTCATATTTGGATATAATTTTATTTATAAGCGGCAGTTCAGGCCCGCACTCCTTCAACAGCTCTTTCATATCAATAGTCTCGAAAGAGTTTGTTCTCAAATTTATTACGTCTATCTTACTGGGAGAATAATAGGCGATTTCCTCCGCTGTTACATTGACCCTCAATCCCGGCTGCCCGGGGGCGATAAGGATTGGATAATCCTCGCTTATCCTGTCTACGGCCCGTGTCCCGAGACCGGGAACAAGACGCATAAGGCCGTCTCCCCTGTTTATCCTGGGAGACCACCTGAAATCGTTCCTGCTGAAAGCCACTCCCGCGAAAGCGGGAAAAAAGTAATCCCCAATCCGTTTACCCACAACCTCCTGGATAATGATGCCCATCTCCTCGGCGAAATCGAGAAGATTCCGTTCAGCCCTGTACTGAATTGGATCGGGACCGAAGGTTGATGAATACACCTCCGCGATTGCATCCATGAGCGCTTCCAGCCTCTGTTGCTTGCTCCCCTGATTCGCCAGGAAGAGGCTCTTGTATTTGCCCGAGAACGCCGCGCCAAGGCTGTCTTCGAGAAGGCTTGAACTTCTGACTATCAGCGGCTTTTCATCAAATTCATCCAGAACCATCGAAAGCCCCTGAACAACTTCTGGTGGAAACTGCCCGTTTTTGAAGGTTTGGACGACATAAGGATATTCCGGACGGATCTGGTTTATCTCCTTGTACTTCTGCTCCACTACCTCCTCCATGTTGTTATACTTCAGGAATCCCAGAATAACATCGGAGGTGATATGCCAGCTCTTGGAAAATTTAACCGTCCTCAGAAGATCGTTCGAATCTTCAGATTTCTTTATAATAACTTCCGCCAGAAACAGACCAGCGCTTTTGCCTCCCAATCTGCCGTGGCTGTCCTTTGTGAAAATAATCCTGTCAATAATATCAAAGAAATCCTTCTTCCTGACGTAATTCTTCGCTATTCGAATATAGCTCAGCTGGCTGGAGAAAAACCTTCTTATAAGTGATACTATAACACCTTTCCTCGCGACGGGCGAAAGATTGATGCCTTCGCGGGCGATATCCCGGTAGCGTCTTATGGCGGAAATGACCTCCTCCAGCGTAAGGTTGCGGTTAGATACATGCACGAGGAATTTCAATTTATCGTCCGCTATCCATTTCTGCAGATAATCCAGGATTTTCTGGTTGGTATAGTGTCTGGCGGCGATCTTGAATATCTGTTCGCACGCGGCATCTGAAAGTTCAACCTTCCGCCTCTTGTCGGGTTTGTTTCTTTCCCCCTTCAAATCATCCTCTACATCCAATTTTACCTTTTTCGAATCCAGCGCGATATCCTCTATCTCCGATATTCCCGTCCAGTTGAGATGGTTCAGCATTTTTTCGGAAAGGTTGATGAACAGATTCCTGTCCGTATAACGCAGGAGATTGAGCACCACCTGCCATTCATGGAATTCTTTTTTCGGCTCCCGCGCGCCATTTTCTTCAGCGTCCTTCAGGCGTTTGTGAAGAATAGAGCTGCCGAGCCGGTCCGCTATCGCCTCCAGCAACCTTCTTTCATGCTTAAGGAAAGGGCCCTCGTCCACCAGCGGCATTTTCTTTGAATAATAGACGTTGATTTCACCAGCTTTCTTTTCCTGCACCAGTATATCGGTTTTCAGGACCCATTCCGTCTCGGTGAATCCGTGGGGCTCGAATGTTTCCGTTCCAATTGTTATCTTGGTTCTGCAAACCTCCGGATACTGCAAACCCCGTGGAACCTCTTCGAGGATCCTGCTATATATCTGATGCTGATCTTTATCTGATTCCTTGAGGATCTCCTCGATCTTGTAAAGGCATTCGAGCTCCTTTTCCCTCTCGAGGAAAGATTTGATGAGATCATCAGGAATATTATTCTTCTTATTCATAGAATATAACTCCCCTGCCGTTCATCCCGTCGACCTTGACCAATAAGGCTGATGGAAGCTCAACATGCTTCAAGTATTCTGTTTCCCTTATCACTTTCTGTTTTTTCAACCATTCCCAGTTAATATCGTACTCACCCCGGTGATATACAGAGAAATAAAAAATCTTGAAACTTGTTACATTGTGAAAGAAATGCGATCCCTGGCTGAGTTGAAAAGTCAGCTCCGGGAGAGAGGATTCGATTATCACCTTTGCTCCGGATATCTGATCAAATGCGACAGGTATTCCACCCAACGGGTCTGACGTTCCCCACCTGCCGAAGCCTATGAGGAGATACGGCCTGTTTGAGTCAATGAGTGTCTCGTTGAATTTCTCCAGTTGCCCGGCTATTTCCCTCGATCTACTCACGTCGAACCGATCGGGATCAATGTAAATTATATCCCTTACAGTATCCAGGATGCCGTTCCCAAGCACGGTCTCCGATGCAACCAGAACATTATCCGCGCTTAACTCATCATGGCTCAATTCAACTTCCGACTCGGAAACGACCATCGGCCTTATCTGGAGAAAACCGAACTCGGCGGGAGAACAGTCCTTCCAGTTCAAACGCACGGCGAATTCGATCTCCACCCTCGTGCCCAAACGGTCTTCGCTTGTCTTGAGAAGTGTTTTCAGAAGTTCGTTCAACGGTACCATTCTTGATTTGAGAATCGGCGCGAAATCCAGGATCCTCGGCCCCTTGATGCCGGTTCCCGCTGAGATTCTACCGTCCTGCGGATCCAGCGTTGAAGCTGTGTAGCGCAGAGTGCCATCATACTCTGCCGCCGTAAGATCGAATTTTTCCATATACTCCGCTTCATCAATCGGGTTATAAGCCCCGGGACCCTGCATGTTTACAGCCCAGAATTCCGTCTGGGAGTTCTTCATCATATCGCTTATGGAATTAAAAGGAGAACCGGCTTTCGGATAGGCGGGGGAATACGACCAGGCAACACCGTCATCTACTATCATTCTCCCCAGGCCCAGGGCCAGGTCCACCACTCCATCTTCCGGCGAGGCATTTCCGAAGGGATAGAAATTGTATGAACGCACGACACCGGATATATGAGGATAGAATCGTTCCCCCAGCCTCGACCCCACTACCTCCTGTATGATAACCGCCATCTTTTCATCGAGAGTGGAATGGTGGGTTGCCTTCATGTAATTTCCCGCCGCCCTGAAAAAGGTCGACGCGTAAACATATTTAATGGCTTCGACCAGTTTTCTGAACCTGGAGTCCACGTCAGACTGGTTGTTCGGTATCATCTTTGTTCCATATACGCTGGCAAAGGGCTCGAACATGGCGTCCTCGAGCATACTCGAAGAACGAACAGCCAGAGGAGTATGGACTTGCTGAACTAAAGCTCTCACATCCCCCACAAGCTGTACCGGCAGGTGGGTGTTCTGAAAGGCGTGGGCGATCAGATCGTCTCTCTGGCCGGAATATGCGATGGTATAGAGGTCGTTTTGTTTCATGAACAGATCAAAATATTCGGTGGTGATAACCGTTAATGCTGGTATTGTCACAGAAATATCGGGAGAAAACCTGTCGACGATCCCCGATTCAATGACACCTTTAATTTCGGCTAATCCGTGAGCCTTTCCCCCAAGCTCCCCTTTTCCCATGTAGGTAAATCTATGGTCGCTGGAGAAAAATTCACGGTCAAATGGCGTCAGCGAACCTTGGTGGGGGCTGTATTTGCTCCTGGCCATGAGAGATTACCTCGTGCTGGAACCACACATTTTCCTGGAACCCGTCTTCCTTGACAAGCCTGAAGAAGACCGGTGAATATAAATCCAACAGTCCCTTTCGGCTAACCTTGATCCAATATCGTAATGCCTGTCGAGCCGCCATTAACATTCTTTGATTTCAATCAGCGGTGGAACTCCCCCCCGCGGGTCAGCGTTCCATTCGCTTTCCAGGTCGATAAATGGGCGCCGGTCCGATTTTAAACCCAGCCGCGTTCCCTGCAAGCTTCGACCACACGCCCCACCGCTATAACATAAGTGGCGTCACGCATATACAGCTTCCTGGATTTGGCCATTTCACTAACGGCGTTAAACGCGTTTGTTATTTTTGTGTCCAGTTTTCCAAGAACCTCGTCTCTCTCCCAGAAATAGTTCATGTTGCATTGAACCTGCTCAAAATAGCTGCAGGTTACACCACCAGCATTCGCGAGAAGATCGGGAATCATGAAAATGGGGCGCTTGGCTATTTCCTTGTCGGCGTCGGGTGACGTCGGGCCATTGGCTCCCTCGGCAATAATTTTCACCTTATCGCTGATCCTTCCGACATTATCCCTGGTAATCTGATTTTCGAGCGCTGCAGGTATGAGAATATCGACTTCCTGTTCGAGCCAGGCATCGCCGGGAAGGATTTCATATCCTAATCCTTCTGCTTTCTTTTTGTCGATACCTCCAAAACGATCCGTAATACCTTTGAGTTCTTCAAGACTAATACCGTCAAGCTTCTTGAAACTGTATGAAGTCTGATCCTTCTGGTCCCAGCATGACACGCATATTACCTTTCCCCATATCTGGTTATAAAGTTCAATGGCGTATTGGGCAACATTGCCAAAACCCTGAACGCTTGCGGTAGTATCCGCGGGAGGGATCTTCAACTCCTTCAGGGCTTCACGAACGTTGAATATCACTCCATAACCGGTAGCCTCCGTCCTGCCCAGCGAACCACCCATACCCACGGGTTTTCCCGTAATAAATCCAGGGAGTTTACCCCCCCTGATGGTTTCAAACTCATCCAGCATCCATAGCATATGCTGGGAAGTCGTCATCACATCCGGAGCCGGAATATCGCGCAGAGGTCCGAGGTCATTGGATAGCTGGCGAACCCATCCACGGCATATTCCCTCCTGCTCCCGGGCACTGAGGTTATGCGGATCACAGATAACTCCACCTTTTGCCCCACCTAAAGGAATGTCCACCACAGCGCATTTCCAGGTCATCCACATTGCCAGGGCCCGCACGGTATCGATCGTTTCCATGGGATGAAAACGTATACCGCCTTTTGCCGGGCCTCTCGCGTCATTATGCTGAACCCTGAAGCCCCTGAATATTTTAACATTTCCATCATCCATGCGCACAGGAATACTCACATGGTACTCTCTCTGGTTATTTCGCAGCAGCTCCCTCGTTGCTTCATTGAGGTCGAGCCTGTTCGCAATGTTGTCGAACTGTGTCTGAGCCATCTCAAAGGGATTAAACGACTTATCAGCCATTATTAATCCTCCTTTCCAATTGAGCATACCCTGACTCTGGCAACATAATTATAGGTATTATGAAAGTCAAGCGGGATATGCCACATATTATTTAAAAGTTTCCCAATCAGTTGCCAGTGAGCGGACATCCTCGGATATACCCTTGAATAAAGGACCTGTCCCATGGTTTGCTGGCTCATCCTTTCAGCGACAACCCTCTCTGCCAGCTTCACAACGACCGGCGGACTGGAACTGGTTTCACCCGCCGGCAGATTCTGAAACCTGTTCAGCCCGGTCCCGAATCAAGCAAGTTTGATTCATTTTTAAATGAGATATCGTCTACACGACTTTAGCTTCAACAACTGCGGCCCACAAATACAATCAGGTTATGCTACCTGAGCCCCGCCCTGAGAATGTCATGTATATGGATCACGCCAAGTGGCTTTCCGTCATCATCGATGATAAAAAGTTGCGTAATCGGACCGGCCGGGTTCATCTCCATGATCTCGAGAGCCCTGGCAGCCAGTACATCTTTCCGCGTCGTCCTTGGATCGCGTGTCATCAGTTCAGATACAGGGGATTCGAGCGCTCCGGGGTCCTTTATGAGAATCCTCTTCAGGTCACCATCCGTTATCACACCCGAGAGCCTTCCTTCTTTATCGATCACACCGGTGCAACCGACCCTCTTGCCGGATATTTCGAACAGAGCATCTTTCAGAAGAGTATCTATACCTACCAGGGGAATATCATTTCCGCTGTGCATCAGTTCACCCGTCGTAAGCACAAGGCGTTTGCCCAGGATACCGCCTGGATGGAGCCGCGCGAAGTCGTCCTTCCCGAAATCACGGCTCCTATAGACCGCGACAGCAAGAGCATCGCCAAGAACCAGCGATGCCGTCGTACTTGTAGTCGGAACTACATCCATTGGACAGGCTTCTTTTTCAACATTGATGAGTAGTACTACATCACTCTGGAGCGCAAGCGGGGATTCCCCACTACCCGTTATTGAGATCATCTGTATATTCATATTCTTCAGGAAAGGCAGTATCCTCGAGAACTCGTCATCACTGCCACTCTTGCTTACCGCAAGAACTACATCATTGCCGATTATCATCCCCATATCACCATGAGCGGCCTCGACGGGATGCAGGAACGCCGATGGCGTTCCCGTGCTGCTGAGCGTTGCCGCGATCTTGCGCGCGATTATGCCTGATTTGCCAACCCCGCAAACGATCACTTTACCTGTACACGCGAGAATCAGGTCGACTGCCCTCTCAAATTCAGGCCCGATGCTGGCAAGAAGAGACCGAAGCCCTTCTATCTCGAGGGAAATCACCTTCCTGCCAAGTTCGATGACGGTTTTCCCGCCGGGTCCACCCGTGTCAGGAATGGCACTTTTGCCATCAACGCCCCCGGCACCGGTTTTGAGTTTCTTGCTATCCTGTTTCATGTCTTATCTTTCAATACGGAATATCCTTGCTGCCTGGCCAAGCAACCCTGGAAGTTCAACAATCGGCAACATCACTTCGGCATCGCAACGGCAGGAAAGCGGTTCGAAATGAGTCTCGATAAAAAGCCCGTCGCACCCCGCCGCAACAGCAGCCATAGCCAGTGATCTTGCCATCTGAGGCCTGCCTCCTGATCTGTTTCCCAGTCCACCCGGCAGTTGAAGGGAATGGGTCGCGTCGAATATGAGAGGTACTCCGAACGACCTCATCCTGGTAAAAGCCGTCATATCAACGACAAGGTTGTTATACCCGAAAGAGGTGCCGCGTTCCGTGACAAGAATTCCTTCCGCTCCACCTCCGCGAGCTTTCTCCACGACAAGTCCCATCTCCTCGGGAGAGAGGAACTGCCCCTTTTTGAGGTTAACGACTTTCCCGGTCTGAGAAGCCTTCACCACCAGTCTCGTCTGCCTGGCAAGAAAGGCCGGAATCTGGATGATATCGCAGACTTCCGCTACAGCCTCAACTTCGTCACGGCAATGCACGTCGGTCAAGACAGGTACACCCAGTTCTTTCCTGATTCGGCCAAGGACCTCGAGGCCTTTCTCGATGCCGGGCCCTGTGTACGAATCAGCTGAAGACCTGTTGTCCTTGAGGTAGCTTGATTTGAATACGAAGAAGAATCCGGCATCTTCGGCGGCTTTCATACATTCTTCCGCAATGCGAAGAGTATCCTCTTCATCCTCGATCACACATGGGCCTGCAATCAATAAAGGAACGCTTCCGGGAATAAAGGCCCGGCCACCTATGTCAAGAGGTTCCATAGTCCCTCCGGTCAGTTTTCGTTACGGACTTCTGCCGTATCCCGGGCTGCCTCCCCGGACCGGCTGAGACTCTTTGCGGCACCAACCAGCCCCTTGAACAGGGGATGAGCTCTCATCGGGCGTGATTTGAGCTCGGGATGGAACTGGACAGCGATAAAATATGGATGGTCGGACAACTCCACTATCTCCACAAGGTCACCATCGGGAGACAACCCCGAGATCACAAGCCCGTTTTCCTCGAGAATATCGCGGTACTCGTTGTTTACTTCCCAGCGGTGCCTGTGTCTTTCGCTGATCTCCTGCTGGCCATACATTCTAAAGGCAATGGTTCCATCCTTGAGATTACAGGGGTAAGCACCGAGCCTCATCGTGCCGCCCATCCTGGAGTGGCTTCTCTGCTCGCGCATCAGGTCAATCACCGGAACCGCACAATCGGGATTGAATTCGCTGCTGCCCGCGTCGATACCGCAGACGTTCCTCGCAAAATCGATCACCGCGCACTGAAGCCCCAGGCAAATCCCAAGAAACGGAATGTTGTTCTCCCTGGCATACCTGACCGCTGTTATCTTTCCCTCGATACCCCTGTCTCCGAATCCTCCAGGTACAAGGATTCCCTGGACACCATCCAGATGCTTCCCGGGACCATCTTTTTCGATATTCTCCGCATCCACCCATTTGATCCTGACCTTGACATCGTTGGCAACCCCGGCGTGCGTAAACGACTCGATAATACTTTTATACGCGTCGACGATCTGTATGTATTTCCCGACGATCGCTATATCCACAGTTTCTCTGACAGAAAATATTTTATCGACCATCTCTTCCCATTCGGTCAGGTCCGGCTGGGGACAGTCGATGCCAAGCATCTCCACGATAATATCATCGAGATTCTGCTCACGGAACAAAAGCGGCACATGGTATATCGATTCCGCATCCACCGCCTCGATAACAGCCCTCTCTTCAACACTGCAGAACAGCGCTATCTTCGCGCGGATATCCTTTTCCAATGGCGTCTCGGACCTGCAGATAAGGATGTCAGGCTGGATACCGGTCTCCCTGAGCCCCTTGACGCTGTGCTGGGTCGGTTTGGTCTTGATCTCCTGAGCAGCTTTTATATACGGGACAAGTGTGAGATGTATGTAAATAACATTATCGCGCCCGAGATCCAGTCTGAGCTGACGGATTGCCTCAAGGAACGGCAGTCCCTCTATATCGCCGGTCGTACCGCCGACTTCCGTTATGACAACATCTACACCGTCTCCGTTCTTCGCTGCCAGCAGGACACGGTTCTTGATCTCATCGGTCACATGAGGCACCACCTGCACAGTCCTGCCGAGATACCCCCCCGCCCTCTCCCTGTTGATTATCGCCTCGTATACCTGGCCCGTCGTAACATTCGAGCGCTGGCCCAGGCTGCGGTCGATAAAACGTTCGTAGTGTCCCAGGTCCAGATCGGTCTCCGCACCGTCATCAGTCACAAAGACTTCACCGTGCTGAAACGGACTCATCGTACCCGGGTCTACATTCAGATAGGGATCAAACTTCTGGAGGACAACATTGAGGCCACGCTGTTTGAGCAGAAGCCCTATGGAAGATGCCGCTATACCCTTGCCGAGAGATGAAACCACTCCGCCTGTGACAAAGATATATTTTGTCTGCTCGCCCAAGCTTCCCTCTGCATTCGGTACCGGTCTATAAGCGAATCTATCGACATCCAGGATACCTTATCTTTTTCTGATTCTTTTTTCAACTCTTTTTATGTCTTCAGGCGTATCGACGCCCAAACTTTTTTCCCCGCAGATCACGACCCGAATATCAAAACCGTTTTCGAGAGCCCTGAGCTGCTCCAGGCCCTCGGTTTTTTCGAGAGGTCCGCGCCTGAGTTTGCCGTAGCGGAGAAGAAATGAACGCCTGTACGCATAGATTCCCGTATGCCGGAGAAAAGACCCGGCCTGGTACGGCAGGCATGAACGCGAAAAATACAGGGCATTACCATCACGCGATGTAACAACCTTGACAACATCCCTGTTGGCAAACGCCCCGGGATCATCTGTTTTGACCGCGAGAGTCCCCATGACGATACTTCGTTGCGCTTTCATCACAGCGATCAGTTTTTCCACTCCCCTGACCGGAAGAATCGGTTCATCCCCCTGGATATTGATGATAATACCATAACGTGCCCCCGAAGCCACCTCGGCGACCCGGGAAGTACCGGTCTTGTGTGCTTTCGAAGTCATTACCGCGATTGAGCCGTCAAGAGTCACAATATCCATGATCCTTGTATCATCAGTCGCCACGACCACCTTGTCGACACCCCTGATCTTTCCCGCACGTCTGACAACATGCAGGATCATCTCGGTCCCATCAATCTTCGCCAGGGGTTTTCCCGGGAAACGGGTTGAACCGTAACGAGCCGGTATCACCACAAGTACCCTGGGTAAACGCAAAAAACACCTCCCTGAAAGCGGCATGGTTCATATCTACGGTCATGGGTTCTGCCGGACATATCGACCCCGGCACCCGCTCAATTGGGCCACCATATTATTTTCTGTATTTCTTCTGGCCCTCTTCGTAGGCATTTCCGCCTGTGCAATCCTGCGCGACAATGACAGGAAAATCCTTGACGGTGAGTTTTCTTATCGCTTCGGCCCCGAGATCTTCATATGCTACCACCTCGGCCGCTGTGATACTCCTGGCGATAAGCGCCGCGGCGCCGCCTGTAGCGGCAAAATAGACAGCAACATTCTTTTTCATGGAATCTACGACCGCTTCGCTTCTTGCACCTTTACCAATCATGCCTTTCAACCCTTCATCGAGAAGAGCCGGGGCGTACGGGTCCATGCGGTAGCTGGTCGTGGGCCCGGCCGAACCTATAGCTTTTCCCGGAGGCGTCGGAGAAGGCCCGACATAATATATAACCTGTCCAGCGATCGGGATCGGAAGTTCCCTGCCCTCATCAAGCAACTCGACAAGCCTGGCATGCGCGGCATCCCTCGCGGTATATATGGTTCCTGAAAGAAACACCTTGTCTCCGGCCTTCAGTTTCCTGATATCCTCGTCTTTCAACGGAGCCGTCAGTGAATATTCAGCCATGTTTCACCTTCCTGTTCTGGTGATTGAGCGGCGAAACTGCCTCGCACGCTCCGATCGACATATGCAACATTGCTGAAAGTCAGCGTTGCATTACAATTTCCCTGTTAAAGTTCGATGTATTTATGCCTGGCCGCGTGGCAATTGAGATTCATCGAAACGGGGAACGAGGCAATATGCCTCGGCGCTGTCTCGATATGGACTGCCAGGGCAGTCGTTATGCCCCCGAGCCCCATCGGCCCCACACCAAGGTCATTTACCAGGCCCAACAGTTCTTTCTCCAGTTCGGCGTAAAACGGATCGACGTGCACACTGCCTATCTCTCTGAGAAGGGCTTTTTTTGCCAGCAGCGCGCATCTTTCGAATGTACCCCCGATACCTACCCCGACGACGACCGGCGGGCAGGGATTACCGGAAGCTGCCCTGATATTGTCGACGATAAATTTCTTGATCCCGTCGATCCCGTCAGCAGGCTTCATCATGGCAATGCGACTCATATTCTCACTTCCACCACCCTTGGGAACGACCCAGAGCTTGAGCCTGTCACCAGGAACGAGTGTCAGGTGTATAACCGCTGGGGTGTTATCACCCGTATTGCCGCCCCGAACAGGATCGGCAAGGCATGACTTGCGAAGAAACCCCTCTGTATAGCCCTGTTTGACACCCTCGTTAATCGCAGCCTCAAAATCGCCACCGGTAATGTGGAGATCCTGGCCGAGCTGCACAAAGATCACGGCAAGCCCCGTATCCTGGCACATCGGAATCTTCTCGGCCCTGGCAATCTGTGAATTTTCGACTATCTGGCGCAGAACTTCCTTGCCGGCTGGTGATTCTTCTCTCTCATATGCCGTTTCGAGGCTCTTCTGAACATCATCTTCGAGTTCGAAATTTGCCTCCATACAGAGGCGGGCAACCACTTCCGTGATTTTTGCCGCTTCGAGCTCTCTCATCCGTTTCCTCCCTTTCGGGTAATCTATAATGCGGGTTCCAGAACGACGACCTTGCTCGAACCGGAAAGAGTCTCACTGGAGATTTCCAGTTCACTCCCGCCTGTGACTTCGACATTATCCATCAATGAGATGAAACCGTCAACCGCATCAATCGGGAATCCAAGTTTTTCTGTTTTGAAATGCATGGGGATAACGATTTTCGGTTTGAAAAGATCGACTATAGCGGCTGCGACCTCCGCGTCTATCGTAAAATGGCCGCCAACCGGTATCATGGCAACATCCAAACCGCCAAGAGCCGGGAGGTCTTCCATTGTAATCATGTGTCCGAGGTCACCCAGGTGGGCGATCCTTATTCCTTCGGTTTCGACAATCGAGATCAGGGTCTTTCCTCGTTCGCTGCCCTTTGTCTCATCATGGAATACGGGGAACGAGGCCACTTTTATCCCATCGATTTCCGTCTCACCGGCACTGTCGACAACCCTGTCCGCCGAAGCGATGACAACTGCTGACGCATGGTCGGGATGGTCGTGGCTTACAACAGCAATATCATACCTGCCTTCGATAGGATCGAACATCACTGCTCCGTCATACGAACCCGCTTCGTATGGATCGAAGACAATCTTTCGTCCGTCACCGAGGCTAAGCTCGAACGCCGCATGCCCCAGATACTTCAGTCTCATGACGCTACCCCCTGAAAACAGCCCTTAATTCAACTTTGAAACACGCAAAAAAAAGAGAGCCTGGAAGGAACATCCGTTCCACCGGGCTCTCTGAATCAGTTCTTATATCAATCACGTCGATCACGACTTTAATTCGCGTAGACGCTCACTTTCTTTTTCGACTTGCCGAGACGCTCGAACTGGACCCTGCCGTCGATCAGAGCATAGAGAGTGTCATCGCTACCCTTTGCCACATTGGTTCCGGGATGTATCTTTGTCCCACGCTGGCGTACAATTATCGTTCCTGCCAGAATCGACTGTCCGGATGCGCGTTTGGCTCCCAGTCTTCTGCCGGCACTGTCACGTCCATTCCGGGAACTTCCTACACCCTTTTTGTGTGCCATAAACTCTCAACTCCTCGCCCGCGCTTTTATGCGGTAATATCCTTGATCCTGATCTGCGTAAAATGCTGGCGGTGACCGAAACTCCTGCGATAATTTTTCCTGCGCTTCATCTTGAAGACAATGATCTTTTTGTCGCGGGCATGCCGGACCACTTCAGCTGTAACCTTGATACCATTCAAAACAGGCTTGCCGATACGAATATCATCGCCATCAGAGTACAAAAGCACATTATCGCACTGAATAAGGCTTCCGACCTCTGCATCGAGGAGCGGAACCCTGATATTATCTTCAGGTTTCACCGTAAATTGTTTTCCAGCCAGACTGATGACCGCGTACACTTCTCCTGTACCTCCTGTAATTCCATAAGCAGAGTTAGATAAATAACAAACGGCCAGGCCCAAGTCAAGAGCAAAAATCGTGATAATCAAGGGGGAATGGAAGCGTACCCCGGCCTACACAAACTCCGCTTTCAGGTCCCTCTTGCCGTCGAGGGAATAGATATGGAAATCCTCCCGATGCATCCTCGAATCATCGATCACCTCGACTATGATCCTGTACAGGTCGGCCAGTTCTCGGATATATTCCTCTCTGTCTTCCCTGAGAAAAATCCCCAATATCGGATTGACCCTGAACTGAAGCCCCTGGATATCCTTCTGCGAGCCAATTCGCCTTATCCACTGTTCAATCTTCATTGTCATCGACTCGATGCTGAGAATCTTTCCACTCCCCACACAATAGGGGCACTCGTCGCTGTAATAATGCAAAAGACTCGGGCGCACCCTCTTGCGGCTGACCTCGATCAGGCCCAGATCACTGATAGGAGATATCCTCGCCCTCGAACGGTCCTTCTTCAGGCAGTTCCGGAATTCGTTATATACCTTCCTGCGATTCTCTTCACGATCCATATCGATAAAATCGACGACAATAATTCCTCCGATATCCCTGAGCCTTAGCTGCCGCGCTATTTCACGTGCCGCAATCATATTGGTCTGAAAGATTGTCTCTTCCTGATCCTTCTTGCCTGTGAACCTTCCCGTATTGACGTCGATCGTTACGAGCGCTTCTGTATGCTCGATTACTATATAACCTCCCTTGCGGACCCATATCTTGCTTTCGAGAGTTTTTTCTATCTCACTCTCTATCTCGTAGTAATCGAATATCGGCGTTTTTTCGTTGTAGAACTTGACTTTCGATGACAGCTTCTTCCCGATCGAATCCAGGTACGACTTGAGCCGGTCATATTCGTTTTTGTTATCTATCGTGATCTGGTCGACATTCTCGGAAAACAGATCTCTGATGGCAAATACAGTTATGTCGACATCCTCATGAATCAGCGCTGGCGGCACCGCCTTCTCCAGATTTTTGGAGATTTGTTTCCACCGCTTTTCAAGCTGTCTGATATCATCGCGGAGCAGATTCTCCTCAACCCCGTTTCCAGCCGTACGAACGATTACAGCTGAACCCCTGGACCTGTATTTACGGACAATGCTCCTGAGCCTGTTTCGTTCCCTGCGATTCTCTATCTTTTTGCTGACCCCCACATGATCAAGGTTGGGCATAAAGACCGCGTAACGTCCAGGCAGGGAGACCTGCGAAGTGATCCTGGGCCCCTTCGTGCCGATCGCCTCCTTACGGATCTGAACAACAATCTCCTGGCCTTTTTTGAGAAGGGTTTCGATCGGGGGAAAATCCCTGCGTTTCCTGCCGCTCCGGGGAACATAATCGTCATCATCCAGCAGATCGGGATCCAGTATATCGGTCGCTACATCGGTTACATGCAGAAACGCCGCTTTTTCCTGTCCTATATCTACAAATGCCGCCTGAATTCCGGGGATCACCGCATTGACCCTGCCAATATATATTCCCCCCACAGTTCTTTTGCTTTCCTCACGTTCAATAAGGAACTCGACAAGTTCTTCGTCCTCGAGGATCGCGATCCTTACTTCCCGTTGGGTGTAATTGATAACAATTTCTTTTTTCATACCTTATTCCCGGCTGGCGCCATCTACCAGTTCCATCGGTTCGATGTGCCTGCCCATTGATAAATAATAAATTCCAGTTCTCTTTATTCTGATTATATCGGCGACAGAGCGGGGAAGAATGTCACTCAAAATATCCCTTATCCCCGGCGATCCATTCGCCCCGATATAAATATCCAGCTTTTCCCTGCCAGCCGCACCGAGAAATCCGCATCCGTCGCAGGAACGCTCTCTTCCACGGTGATCGATGATCTTCCGGCCCGACTCAAAGATATAGTTCAGCTGCCCGGCGAGCCAGCGAACCGGGTCATCTCCAAATGTTTCATCTATTTTAATATCATCGCCGGATCTTTTCCTGCCATCACCGGTTGTGGCAAGTCCTCTGCTGAAACGATACCATATTTCTCCCGTATCCGGCAACACACTATCTCCGAGCGATCCATTTTCTACGGCATCCGGCAACATGCCATTTCTATCCGCCCCGGGAAAAGTGGAAAACACAGCTTTGACAACTTCGAACCCCAACCTGTAATGATACCTGGCTTCCGGAGGAAGTTTCCCCTGTTTTCTTGTAAATGGCCCGGTACATCCAGTGACTTTTATGCCGACAGGTAGAAACACATTGAAAATTTCGGGCGAAATATCGGCCTCTGCCGTAAGTTCGATATCGAAAAACTCGTTTATCCCTTCTATCCCGACCGCAAGTGACGGCCCCGCGGAGATCCTTGCCAGGGGATGAAAACCGCCGCTGAAACTCAGCGGCAAACCGCTTCGCCTGAGGGCCCTGTGAAGTATATTGATGAATTCCCTGTGCGAGATATACCTGGCGGGCCCCGTCTTGGAGTATGAACACCTGTATCTGACCGGAACGGTCTCTCCTCCCGGCCGGCTACCGGACAAACTTCCCCCTGTATCTGTTTCATCGGAATACGGATTCTTCAAGGGCGCGGCCCGGCCTGCCTCCATATCCGCCTTGTTCCTGCATGCCCCACAGGCAGAACATTCCCCCACCCTGCAATCCTCTGTAGTTTCGCCGGCAAAAGCCTTTTCGCGCTCACGAAGCAAAAATTCCTCATTGACCACTGTTTCGAAACAGCTCCACGGCAGGGGAGCCCCTGCATCCATCCCCCCGAGCAGACCCTTCATCGAAAAGCCGGCATCTTTTATAGCCTCCTCCCACAGATCGAACCGGAAATGATCCCTCCATCCATCGAACCTGCACCCGCTCCTGTAAGCCGAAAGCAGCACGGGCCAGAGATCTCTTGTACCCCTGGCAAAAACCCCTTCGAGCGCGCTGATCCGCGGGTCCCTCATACTCAGCTGCACATTACGCTGTCTTATCCGTTTCGCGAGAAACCTTTCTTTCCCTGCTATCTCTTCGATCGAGCATTGCTTTTCCCACTGGAAAGGTGTCTGCACCTTCGGAACAAATGGTGAAATCGATATATTCAACTTAAACCTTCGCCTGTTTCGTGGCAGCTTGAGTATTTTATCCACGAGGGAGACGATTCCTTCGAGGTCCTGCTCGGTTTCTGTCGGAAGCCCTATCATAAAATAGAGTTTCAGGGTCTGCCACCCCGCTTCAAGGATACTGGCACACCCCTCCAGAATCTCATCATCTGTCATCGACTTGTTTATAACCCTGCGAAGCCGCTCCGTTCCGGCCTCCGGCGCAATGGTAAATCCAGACTTTCTGACAAGGGTGGAAGCTGACACGACAGACGAGCATATCGTTTCCGGCCTCAGGCTCGGAAGCGCAAGCGAGACCTTCCGTTTTTTCAGCTCAGGCTGAAGACTCTTCAACAGTTCATCGAATCTTGAATAATCAGAAGTGGAAAGGGAAAGCAGTGACACCTCTTCCCAACCGGACGCATCGAGCCCGCTGCAGACAGCTTCGACGATCTCATTGATGCTTCGCTCTCTTCTCGGCCGGTATATCATGCCTGCGTGGCAGAACCTGCATCCCCGTGTACATCCCCTCTGGATTTCAACAGAGAGCCGTTCGTGAACGATACTCGCACAGGGAACGATCGGCCTGCGGGGAAGGTCTCCGTCTATCAGCATATATCTTCTGGCCGATGCCGATTCGGTAATACCATCGACATATACGCCATCCACACTGGCAAGGGCTCTGCGGGATTCCTCCCTGTCCCCTCCCCTGGCCTTTACCTCCATAAGCAGATCTACCGCCTCGGGCAGGGATTCTTCCCCGTCACCAAGGAATACCGCATCCAGGGCATTGATGACAGGAAGCGGATTGGAAACGCAGGGACCTCCGGCGACCACCATCGGAACATTCCCTTTTCGCTCAGCACTTTCAAGTGGTATCCCGGACAGTTCGAGAATCATCAACAAATTGGTATAGTGAAGTTCGTACGGAATCGTAAACCCGATAAGGTCGAATCTCGATAAAGGGGTTCCCGTCTGCCACGACCTCAGCGGTTCGCCGCACGATCGAAGTTTTTTCTCCATATCGGGCCATGGAGCAAAAGCGAACTCCACCCCGCTACCACATTTTCGAAAAAGGATATCATATAGAAGACGAAGCCCCTGGTGGGTCATCCCGATCTCGTACACATCAGGAAAGACAAGAAGGATGTTGAATCCTCCCTCGACAAATCCACTGCACGAGAGATTCAACTCGTGGCCGATATATCTCGACGGCTTCTCGACTGAAGCCAGTATTCCATCATAGTAGACTCTGGCCGGCATACGATCCATTCTGTTTTTCGCCCCCCCCGGTTCACACTTCTCCACCGACCGTTATTTCAGGTATCCTCAGCGTCGGTTGCGCGTCCGCAACAGGTACATGCTGCCCATCCTTGCCGCAGGTACCTATATCGAATCCCAGGTCATTTCCAACCATATCTATTTCCCCCAGCACGCCGGGACCATTACCTATAAGGGTAGCTCCCCTGACGGGACTGATGACCTTTCCGTTTTTTATGGTATAAGCTTCATTTACCTTGAAAACAAAATCACCGCTCGAAGTATCCACCTGCCCCCCACCCATACGAACTACATACAACCCACTGGCCACACTTTCAATGATCTCTCCCGGGTCATGGTTGCCGGGCGCTATAAATGTATTGCTCATCCTGACTATCGGCCTGAAACGAAAATTCTGTCTTCTGCCATTACCCGTCGACTGCAGTCCCATCTTGCGGCCTATACGTTTATCGAGCAGGTAACGCTTCAACACCCCGTTCTCAACGAGGACCGTCTTTTGGGCCTTCACACCCTCATCGTCGAATTTATACGACCCCCTTCTTCCTTCGAGGGTCGCGTCGTCCACTACCGTGACAAGCCCGGAGGCGACTTTCTCTCCCTGTTTCCCGCTATAGATCGACAGGCCTTTCTCGGCAGCATCTCCCTCGAGGCCGTGCCCGATCGCCTCATGAACCATCGTGCCGCCTGCCTCACTTGCCAGGACGACCATCATGCTGCCGGCCGGAGCCCTTTTGGCGCGAAGAATCTTGACAGCACTTTCACCTGTTTCTACCGCCATCGCGTGAACCATGCCGCGTTCGAGGAATTCGAACCCTTTACGCCCCCCTATCGTCCTGTATGCATTCTGAATATCGTTCGCGCTGGTCGCTACGGCACGCATATTCAGGACCAGCTGTCTCCTCTGATCCCCGGCTGCTTCTCCCTCGCTGTTGAATATCCTTACCTCCTGGATCAAGTCGCCGTAGTTGATCCGGACCTGGGATATCTCACTGCTTACGCCTCTTACCGTCCTGTCAGCATCAAGGACAAGCTCTATCTTTTCCTCGAGGGAAACATCTTCAAAAGGGACGGAAACACCGGTCGTAGCCCCCTCGGCCATCTCGCCCAGCCGGATGATCGATGCGTCGCTTTTTTCCAGGTCTTCAAGCACCGCTTTCCCCAGCCTGAAAAGTTCCTCCTTTTTCATGATATTCGAATAAGCGTAGGCTGTCCTGTTACCTGTTATCGCCCTGAGTCCGAAACCGGTGTCCCGGCCGCTTGATATTCGATCGATGCGACCGTCTTCGCAACGTATCGAGTGAACAAACCTGTCCTCGAAAAAAAGTTCACCAAATTCCGCTCCACCGCGGATAACAAAATCAAGGAGGCCCTGTATATCATCGATCGAAAGAAGATCCATCATCTGACAGATCCCCTCTCTTCGGGGTTATCGGCTTTCTTTTTACTTCTGGTGTCGAAAACATCCTTCGAGTAATCACCACTGCGTTCCACGGGATACGAACCACTGAAACAGGTTGTACAAAAGTTTTCCGGGTCATCCACACAATTGAGAAGATCCGTTATAGACAGGTACCTAAGGCTCTCGGCGCCCAGGTAGTCCTGTATCTCCCCGATCGAGTGATTCGAGGCTATAAGTTCGGCACGGGTCGGAGTATCTATTCCATAGTAACAGGAATGGGTTATGGGAGGAGATCCGATCCTCAGATGCACCTCGCTGGCACCTGCCTGTTTGATCAGGGAAACGAGTTTGCGCATCGTGGAACCCCTTACAATTGAATCGTCTATTACGACGACCTTTTTATCCTTGAGTACGCCGCGTACCGGGTTGAACTTGATACGCACATCCCAGTCCCTTTCTCTTTGCTTTGGTTGGATAAATGTCCTGCCCACATAGTGATTCCTGATGAGCCCGAGTTCGTAAGGCAGTCCCGACGCCCCGGCAAAACCCAGCGCTATCGTATTGCTTGAATCCGGAACCGAGATCACGATGTCCGCATCCACGGGGTAAGCCCCGGCAAGTTTCTTTCCCAGTTTTCTACGGACCTTGTCGACGTTTTCGCCGAAAACACGGCTGTCCGGCCTCGAGAAATAGATGAATTCAAAAATACACTTCGAGAGTTTTTTGGCAGGCTCGGCAAACCTTACGGATTTAATACCTTCCTCCGAGATAACCACCATCTCTCCCGGATCTATCTCACGCACATATTTTGCGCCGAGGATGTCGAAAGCGCAACTTTCCGAAGCGATGATGATCGTGCTCCCGAATTTTCCAAGGCATAGAGGCCTGAAACCATTTGGATCCCTTGCCGCTATGATCCTGCCCTGCGTCAGAAACAGGAGCGAAAAGGCTCCCTTCACCCTCCTCATGGCATCTATCACCATATCTTCTACCAAACCCTCACTGCTTTTCGCGATGAGGTGCAGAAGAACTTCGCTGTCCATCGTGCTTCTGAAGATGGAACCATTGTTCTCCATCTCTTCTCTAAGCTCGACAGCATTGACCAGGTTGCCGTTATGAGCAACGGCTATTTTTCCTATCTTGCAATCGACAAGAAACGGCTGAGTGTTAACAACGTGTGAGAGCCCGGTCGTCGAATACCTATTGTGCCCTATCGCCATGTGCCCCTTAAGACCATCAAGAATCTCACCCGAAAACACTTTCGAGACAAGCCCCATTGCCTTGTGCTCATACATCCTTTTCCCGTCGCAAGCGACGATACCGGAACTTTCCTGCCCCCTGTGCTGAAGCGAATACAGCCCGAGATATGCCATCCGGGCAGCTTCCTCTGTTCCATATATGCCAAATACCGCGCATTCCTCTTTTAACACTTCAACTCCCCCTATATCTGTATGGCTCTGGTGCCTATCATCTCAAACGATTGATAATGGGGATTAAGCAACAGTCCATCTCTTCGAGAACGGGTTACAGCCATTTCTTCAACTTTCCTGACAGCATCCTTCTCCCCGGAAGCTCTCACCATAAGCCTCCATGTTTCCCCTGCTTTCACCCTGGAGACAACCGCGCCGTCGAGCCTCGCGTTTAACCTCGAAGCAAAACCATTTTCCCGTTCACTTCTCAGTTCACGTACAAGCAAGTCGCATGCATATATATCCTGCCCGTCCATATCACCTGCATTCCGCAAATCAACGGGGTAATCATTTTCCAGGTCAAGATCGCCCGCGGTCAGCACCTCACTGCTACCCGATACCTCACCATCAGACAAGCAGGCTTTCACTGTGAGAGAATAATGATGCTTGTTCTGGTTAGTAAATGTACTGTCATGCCTGATGGCCCTGTCAATCTGGTCGAGAACTTCCCTGGCGCCGGCTCCTTCGACATCCATCCCCCAGAAGGAATAACGAACAAGACCCTCAAGATCAGCCGAGAAATCAAGCTTTTCCGTCAATGTCATCCACGCGGTCTGGGCGACCAGGTCTGTCACCTTCAACCTGACCCAGAGTTCAGCCCGGAAGTTCATCGGTCCACCTCCTTTTCGGGTCCCGGAGCCGCGGCCCCGCCGGTGTCCTGCTGAACCAGTGAAGCGAAAAACCTTCTTCCCGGCCCTTCATTCTCCATCATATTCATCCTGCCAGCAGCCTTGCGCCTTTTATTTCCCCAGCCACCCGGCAGGTCTTCAGGTACCTGCCTCAACCAGGTTGCCCTTTCGGGATGAGGCATCATAGCCAGGACATTTCCGGACGGGTTACACACACCGGCAATATTCTCTACCGATCCATTCGGATTGACCGGAAAGGAGCTGTCATTCGCTCCCCTGTCCGTACAGTACCTGAGAACTATCTGTCCGTTCTTTTTCATCTGCTCGAGGACATCGGCATCACCCGTTACAAACCTGCCCTCCGCATGAGCGACCGGAACAGGGATAATTTCTTCAGCAGCAAATACTTTTGTCCAGAGACAACCGCTTCTTTCGGAGCGAATATGCACCCAGTTGCAGTAATACCCTTCCCTGTCATCCATGATATTCGGCGCCAGCGCCAGGTCCACCCTCTCCCAATGGATACCGGGGATAAAACCTGACTCTACCAGGACCTGGGCCCCGTTGCATATTCCGAGAATACGGGTTCCCGCGACAGCCAGCTCGCTGAGCTTGTCCATAACATGATCTTTTGCGGCAACTACACCGGCCCTTATCCTGTCCTGGTAGGAGAATCCCCCGGGCAGGACGACCGCCCTGCTCTCCTCGAGAAGAGCAGGGTCTTCATTCCACCGGAAAAGATCCGCTTCCAGCCCGACAGACCTTGCCGCCGCCATCGTCTCGTTCTCGCAGTTCACGCCCGGAAACTGGATAACAGCTATCTTTCCCTTGAAGGATTTGCCCACTTATTCTCCTTTCTCGACACCGAAAATGCTGCGGCAACCGTTCATAAAAGCCTCACGTAACTCTTCGAGCTCCCAGACAGCCAACCTCTTGCCTTCAGAGATGACCTCCAATCTCGAATAGCTGGTCAGTGAACCGATCTTGTACAGTTTGACCCTCTCCCTGGCGCAGAGCGCGAGGACTTCTCTTTCGATCCCGGCGTCCAGTTCGACTACAAATCCACCTGTTTCAGAAAAGAGTACCTTCTCTACCGTAAGAGCACACGATTCGAAGATACCGATATCCAGCGTCAGACCGGGCCCCTTGTTCACACCGGCCCCTATCATCATCTCGGCCAGAGCGGTAAGCATCCCCCCCTGCCCCGTATCATGGCAGGAATGGATCCATCCCAGCTCGTGCATCTCCAGTACCGTACGAATCTGGTTTCTTTCCCTGACAAAATCGGCTTCCGGAACGTTGGCTCCCAGTGCGTTGTAAATGACCCTGTAGTATTCACTGCCACCGAGTTCATCGAGCGGATGCCCGATATAATAGACGCAATTTCCTTCTTCCTTGAAACTGATCGAACGACTCTTCGAATAATCCTTTGTAACACCGACACACGCAATAATGGGAGACGGCGGGATGGCTTTCCCGCTTTCACCCTGGTTATAGAAACTTACATTCCCCGATACGACCGGTATGGGATACCCCTCGTGCGATATAAGGCCTATCCCCCTGCAGGCGTCGCCTATCCCTCTTACTCCCTCGCAGAACTCCCAGAACACCTCCTCGATTTCGGGGTTACCGTAGTTCAGGCAATCCGTTATCGTCCAGGGCTCCGCTCCCACTGCAGCGACATTCCTTGCCGATTCGATAACAGCCTGTGCCCCTCCCTGGTATGGATCGATCATCCCATACCGTGGATTACCGTCGACAGTGATCGCCAAACCTGTATTCCTTCCGGGAACAGGAGCTATTACCCCAGCATCGGCCTCACCCGGCCTGAGCACCGCCCTGCCCTGTACTTCCGAATCATAATGCCGGAAAACATGGTTCTTCGAAGCAATGTTCACGGATGAAATAAGCTTGATGAAATCATCCCTCAGTGAACGGCCTTCCTGCCACTTTGGTTCTTTGTGCAGAATTCGCCGGCTCGTCCCGGGCCTGTCGTAACTGATACCCGTCGTTATTACATCGATGGGAGCCTCGCAGACCACCTCGCCGCCAGATATGATCGTATATTTCTTTTCCTTTGTTACATCACCGACCACAAAGGCGCCTGCTCCATGGTATATGTGCGGCAGATCGAAATCTTCGTTATATATTTTCAGAATATCATCGACAAATTCTTCAGGCACGGCGAGAGCGTAACGTTCCTGGGTCTCCGAACACGCGATCACTGCCGACGGGAAATGACCGGCGGCAATGTTGACCATATCGAGATCGAGCCTCACGCCGAAACCACCAGCATCGGCCAGTTCCGATGTCACACACGATATTCCGCCCGCGCCAAGATCCTTGAACCCTATCGAAATGCCCCGTTCGGCCGCCAGATCGAGTACACTGCGATTTGCCACCGAAAGTACCCTCTTGAGAAAAGGATCCGGAACCTGTACGGCACCCCTGTTCGCATCTTCTTCCGAGGCAAGATCTTCGGATGCAAAAGCCGCCCCGCCGAAGCCTGAATCATCCGTCGGTTTACCAACCAGGATAATCTTGTACGGCCGTTCCCACGCTTCTTCTGGAACCCTGCTTCGCAGCATCCTCGACTCCATAACCGTACCCAGTGCCACGACATTTACCAGGCAGTTCTCGTCATACCCTTCATCGAAAACTATATCGCCTCCGAGGTTGGGCACCCCGAGAGCGTTTCCGTACTGAGCGATCCCGTCAACAACACCTCGCGCTATCGAAATGATATGCCTGGCATTTTTACCCGCAGGATCGCCGAACCGGAGAGGATCGAGCACGCCGACCACGTCAGCGCCCATACAGTAGACATCTCTGACGATACCGCCTATTCCGGTCGCGGCTCCCTCTACCGGAAGAAGTTGCGACGGATGATTGTGGCTCTCGTGCGCGATGACCAGGCAGTGCCAGTCGCCGTCATCCGCTTCGGCAAAGCGGACCACTCCCGCATCCTCACCGGGGCCCATGACAACATTAGGCGCTTCTGTGGGGAGCATGTCACCGAGAATCCTGCGGCTGCTCTTGTAGCTGCAATGCTCGCTCCACATCGTATTGAAGATCGTAAGCTCGACGATCGTAGGATCTCTTCCAAGAAGCTCGCAGACCCTGCGCACTTCGCTGACAGCAAGGTTCAGGTCTCTTTTTTTCAGGGACTCCGCGATTTCAGAATCAGACTTGCCTGTTATCCGGACCGTTCCTTTTAGCAACCCCTTTATCCTTTCCCGGGCCTGCCCCTTTTCGACAGGACCCTGCTGAAAATAAAATCGATCTTTTCAAGGTGTGTATCCAGATTGAAGGCCTCCTCCAGT
>CBDUUV010000013.1:0-34054 GCA_965370495.1 uncultured bacterium | reverse complement strand
TGCCGTCAGTTTCTTGAGCATTCCTCCGATGATCCCGCTAAAAGCTTCGAGAATCTCCATATCCGCCTTTGTGAATTCCCGGCCATCGACATGATCGCTCACATTAAGCACCCCGACTACATCGCCTGCTTCTTTGATGGGAAGCGAGATAAATGAACTCGTACCGTAATAGGCGCTGTTATTCGTTCTCCCCATCCTTCCATCTGCTTCTATATCGAAGACATGCACGGATTCCCCCTCGAGAAAAACTTTGCCGGCTATCCTCTCTCCAGGCTCTACCCTCGTATTCTGTACAAATTCCGCGTCGAGGCCTTTAGCCGCAATCACTCTCAGGATCTGTTTGTCTTCATCAAGTATCATGATCGATGCTTTTCTCGCCTGCATGAATTCAGAAAGCATCTCAACCAGAAGGGAAAGGTATTTTTCCCTTTCAAACCTTATTGATCCTATATTCCCCGTTGATGTCGACTGCCTTATGATAATGTCTTTCATCGGAATAATGATGACGAATTTGGCCCCTGCTTCCTTGACATTCTCGACCCATAGCCTGCCACCATGCCATTCAACAATATTTTTGCATATTGCCAACCCCAACCCTGACCCACCGTACTCACGTGTATTACTGGCATCGGCCTGATGAAATCTTTCAAATATCTTTTCAAGCTGGTCTTCAGGAATACCATTTCCTGTATCCTGCACAACTATCCTCACCGCTGAGGCTTCTTCCTCGAGCGATATTGTCACTTTTCCCTTCGCTGGAGTGAATTTGATGGCGTTGCTTGCGAGATTGAGCAGAAGCTGCCGCATCAGTTCTTCATCGGCATCTATGACAACATCCCTGGAAGGCAGCCTGAGGATATTCTCGACCTCTCCGCTCTCGAAGTCATCACCGAGGTCCCTGGCTGTTTCCCTTATGATCCTGTTCAGGTTACAGGAACCCTTCTCCACCTTGAGGTGCCCCGCCTCCATGCTCGAATAACTGAGCATATTGTCGACAAGTTTTATGACCCTGTCACTTTCCTCTCCCATGACATTGAGGAAATTTCTTGTCGTCTCTGGTTCTATCGTTTCTATATTGTCCAGCAGCGCTTCAGAGTATGCCTTGATCGAAGTAAGTGGTGTCCTGAGTTCGTGCGAAACGATTGAAAGAAAATTCGATTTGAGCTGGTTGGCTGTTTCGAGTTCATCCTGCACGATAGAAAGGGTTCTTTTTCCGTTTTTGATACGTTCCTTGAAATTCTCCCTGGCATATATTTCTATGATGTTGTTCGAATATATCCACAAAACCTTCGAAAACGCCGCCGATGGATCCTTTTCAAAGAACCCTGCTGTTATGGTCGCCTTGAGAACGCCATCCATCCTGACCGGCATCACGAGTATGTCGCCGCTTTCCCAGTCAATATCCTCGGGGACAAAAGAATCGGCATCTTCCCCCAGCGATTCTTTATCCAGTTTATACCCGTATCCCGCCGCATTCTTGTCGCTGCAGAAATGCTGGTATCTCGTCTTCTTGATAGCTATACGGAATCGAGGAGAATGGATTGCGGCTGCATCGGTCACAAATGCCTTTGTCTCAAATCTATCGTCAGACTCTATTACTGTTCTGATAGTTACAAAATTCGCTCCCGTTTCTTCCTTAATAGCCAAGGCTATACTTCTGTATATGCTTTGCTCCCTGTCCCCGCTTATAACCATCAGGCTTATTTCTACCAGCTTTCTCCCCTTGATCGAAGCTTCGGCTATCGCACCGGTGCCGGTGAAGAGGGATTTGATCTCTGCCTGCTTCGGTGTTTTCCCCTGTTCATCTTCTATTGGCGGGCTCTCCGATACAAATGCGGCCAGGAAAAGGAAAAACCCGGCAAGGTCGATCAATGAAAAAAGTTGTCCCCAGAATGGGTCAGAACCGGACATTCCCAACGGTTTCAGGCTCAGCATGGCAGTCGAAACCATAAGAAACACGGCCGACACGGAAAAGAGCGAGGGCATCCTGAACCGTATTTTCCTTCGTTCAAGGAAAAATCCTGCCAGCACTCCCGCGGGAACGAAAATGGCAAAGGAAAAAAACATCGTCAATAATACTATATTCCCAAGTAAGGCGAGCTGGATCGTGCTTCCGAAAACGACACCTGATACCACCGCGGCTACCAGCATTGTTTTGTTGATGAAAGAAAAATCTGCCTGCCTTTTTCCCGACGCAATCATAGTCATCATCATGTAGAACCCGACAATCCCCATCAGGGACGAAAGAACCGCGTACCCGACATGCTCGTAGGGCAGTTCCGATACGTTAAGCAATCTGGAGACTACCATCAGCAGCATCCCGGTGCCCATTCCGCGCACAACAGCCCCGGCCCTGTCTCGCATTACTACAGATATCCGGCCGATGGATGCAAGAGACACCAGTACTATAAGGAACATATAGGTCACGGCGCCCGCATCACCCATGAACATATTTTCAGCTCCCGACCTGAACATCGGGGTTCCTCCCTGTTACGAAATTGTCTTGTGTCTCCCACCGAACCTCAGTCTGTCCGCGAATCCCGAATACTCTTCAATATCTATATGGCCTTCATCCATCAGAACTTCCACGAATACAGATACTATCTTCGTGTCAAATTGTGTCCCGGCATTTGCGACAAGTTCTTCAACCGATTCCTCTACAGCCAGTCGCCTCCTGAAAGGTTTCATGCTGATCATCGACACGTATGCGTCGAGAACCGAAAGGATTCTCGCGCCAACAGGAATCTGGTCCCCCTTCAGTCCCATCGGATAACCCTTTCCATCCATCCTCTCATGATGGAAGAGCATAATCTGGCTGACGAGTTCCACAAATTCGAGCGGTCTCAGGATAGTGGCGCCTCTCTGTGGATGGTGCCTGATCTCATCCATTTCATCAGGAGTAAGATCGAGGGTTTTTTTCAGGATATTCTGGCTTATCGTGGTCATTCCCACGTCATGAATACTCGACACATATTGTATGACCTGTATTTCTTTCTCGCTGAGCATCATCTTCCTCGAGATCATCATGGCCCATTTCACGATTTTTCTTCTCATGTCATTTTTATCACGCCTGCAGATATCCCTGAGCGCACGAAGCGATTGGTTCGCCTCGCCTATAAAGAAAGCAATATCTTCCGATGTCCTCATCCTCTCCAGTATCTTGGAAAACCGCCGGGTCATGCTTACCAGGAGTTGGAGATCATCTTCTGTAAATGGTTTTCCTGACGTTTTGTTATTAACGTTTATAACTCCGACAACCGAATTTCCGATTATTAACGGAACACTTATCAGCGATTTCGTTTCATACTGCGGCTTGTTCGAGTTGTGGGCTATCCCGATTTGCTCGACATTTTCTATAAGCAGGGGTTCCCCCGTCTCGACCACCTTTCCCGCAATACTTTTCCCAAGCTTAACACGTGATTTTCCCACTATTTTTTCATCCAGGCCATACGCGTTCTTTATGTATAGTTCTTTTCTTTCCTGGTCGAGAAGCATCAGCGAAACGATCTTTGCCGAGAGCATCTCCGCAACAACCTTGACCATCAGCTGGAACATTTCCTGAATCTTGTCTTCCGCGCCGGTAGCCCGAAACAAATATCCCAGAAGGTCATTGAAATGATGCTCCTTGGGGAGAGTAAATGTAAAAATGCTCCCGGTTCCAATCTCGCTGGATACCTGGATGTATCCTCCATGCTGTTCGATAATATTCTTTACTATAGCCAGGCCCAGACCTATTCCGTCTTCTAATCCCTTTTCCACCTGGTAGAACTTCTTGAAGATGTTTTTGAGGTCATCTTCGGGTATTCCCATTCCCTCATCCCTGATCGTCACCTTGACAGATACCGCATCTTCCTCAGCCAGCAAGAAGATACTTGCTCCCTGGTTCGAGAACTTGATGGCATTACCGATCAGGTTGATGAAGACTTGTTTTATCAGGTCCTCGTCTCCGTCGATCATCGGCAGGTTATCGGAGAAATTTGTTATCAGGTGCAATCTCTTGTCCTGCAGGTAAGGCTGCATCGACGAATCCACATCATCGATCGCTTTGCGCAAATCAAAAACATTGCGCTTGAGGGGCCTCTGTCCAAACTCGATCCTGGAAATATCCAGCACCTTGCTGACCATCCTTATCAGCCTGTCCGTCTCGTCCGATACAACACCAAGGAATTCTTTCTTTTCCTTGAAACCCGGGTCATCGATATGATCCTTGAGGGACTCGACGTAAGCCTTGATGGAGGTCAGTGGTGTCTTGAACTCATGCGAGAGATGGGAAATATATCCCATTTTCAGTTTGTTCGCGTTTTCAAGTTTTTCGTTTTCTTTCTCAAGCCGCCCGATACGAATATTCATCACTTCGTACAACCTGCTCTTCTCGATAGCAGTCGCGACCTGGCCCGAAAGAATCATCAGCAAGCGGATATCTTCCCGGACAAAAGGTCGCGCTTCATGGTCACTCACTAGTAATATACCGGTCGCCTTCCTGCCGGATACAACGGGGACAGCCAGCAACGGACACAGTTTTCTCCCCATGACGAGCATGGATTGAGCCGAAATCTTTGTCCTGCCAACATCCTTGATATTGATTCCGTTTTCCCGGCTCAGTATATCGAGAAGCAACGGATCTTTGTCAAACTCTCCATCATGCTTTTTGTTGACAACGCCCTTTGTCCCAAGTTCAACATAATTGATGATCTCTTTTTTTTGGTTGACGAGGATCACTGCTGCCCATGGCCTGCGCAGAAGCAGAGTGGTCTCCTTGCATACCATCTTTAGCAATGTATTGAGGCTTATGACCGAATTTATCCCAAGGCTGATATCATAGAGTCTTGTCAGCTCGATAATCCTTCTTCTGGAATTGGATAATTTATCCTCTGCCGTCCTGAAATAAATGTCGAAGTTATCATAGAAAGTGCTGAAAAGGAATGTCATGAGGCACATGAAGCCTCCAAGTACAAGAATCCCGCCTGCCAGGTAGTGAGGGTTGAGGATGTTGCTGTCAATACCAGGGTAACATGAGAAGTGCCTGATCAGTCCCTTCATCTCGAGAATGCCAAGCAGAGTCAATGTAGCGACCGTCACAACCGTGACGGCGATCCCTGATTTCTTTGCCGGCAGCAGCCTGCCTGCAAAGAATAATGGAACTACCAGTACAAAAATGAACGGGCTTGCGATACTGCCGGTAAAATAGACAAGCGAAAGAACCGTAGCAAGATCGATCGAGACGGTCGTCCAGGATAAAATGTCCCTGCCCACAAACCCCCTTGCCTGCCAGTCGGTGATCTTCGATTCCAGCCCCACAGCTATCAGATTGAGAAAAACCGAACCGAGGAAAATCACGATTATCATGCTTGATCTGTAACTGAACCCTGCTATCTCCTTCGCAACATATACAATGCAGAAAATAGACACGAGTTCTATCAACCTGATCTGTGGAATACTGACGAATTTTCGCGGGTCTTCCTCGACCCTGTGGCTAATGAACATTGTCTGATCCTAACCGATCCTTTCGTACGGATCCGGATTTTCGTCATGAATGGGCATGGTTATCGTTGCTGTCGCTCCTGCGCCCGGCTTGCTCCTGATGTGGATATCCCCCATCATTATGCTCATCACGTTCTTGACAAGCGCCAGCCCCAGGCCAAGCCCGCTCACATTCGTTTTCGAGCTACCCTTGTAGAATGGATCGAAGACAGCTTTGACTTCACTTTCCGATATACCGGGACCCTGGTCTGTAACATTGATGATCAACAGGCGTTTTCTCGATATTCCGCGCCTGTCAACCTGTACCGATGCTGACACCGTGACTGGCCCCGTGCTTCCTCCATGCTTCATCGCGTTTGATATCAGATTATCAAGCGCAAGCTCCAGGTACCCATGCCTCATGAACAAAACCGGCAGCTCCGGATCAACGGCATTATCCAGGCCCGCTGGATATTTACTGTATTTATCCTTAAGTTTTTCTACAAGTTTATACAAATCAACATCTTCGAGTTCTTCTCCGCTTTCTGAATCCCTGTCGAAACGAAGCATCTGCACAAATGTCTCGACCAGTTCCTGAAGTTCTTCAGTAGCTTTTTTCGCCTTCATAAAATATTGGCGTTCCTTCTCCCCCGACTCACTGGCAAACCTTGCATCGAGAAGCTGCAGATACCCGCTTATAGAGGTCAGCGGCCTGTTCAATTCATGCCCGACTATCATGCGCGCCGAATCGAAGATGCTCTCGTACCTTTTTATCTCTGAACGCAGAACTTCCAGTTCCCTGGCAGCATCAAAAACAATCTCTCTGGTCCTTATTTTTTCCTTCTTCGAGACAGTGGCCACAACTGAGCCTCCGGTCCAACATATCCCCTGGATATCCGCTTTACATCACTGCGCTATTTTCTCTACAGGACTTGTTTTTTTTCTTCTTTCCCGGATAACAACGCTTCCCGTCATCCCTTTACCGAATTTCTTCAGCTCTGAAGCGATATCACTGACCTGCGCGAAATGTTTCAGTCGGTTTTCTTCATTCATTACCAGCGCTATCGTAAGCGACATGAGAGGTACTCTTTTGATCTCGCCCAGGCGATTCCTGATCTCGAGATACCCTTTCCGGATATCCTCCTCACTGAGCAGAAAGAGGGAACCTTTGTCGAATTCGTCTATTATGTGACGGGAAATATATTCCGCCCGCCCTACGGAAGTTATAATGACAAAATCATCCCCCCCGATATGCCCTACGAAATCATCGGGCCCACCGAGCGAAATGACCGCTTCTGAAATAGTATCAGCGAGAAAAAGAATCGATTCATCGCCTTTCTGGTATCCATAGTAATCATTGTAAGATTTGAAATTATCGATATCTATGTACAGAAAGGCAAACGGGACTCCCGCTTCCATCCTTCTTTGAAGTTCCTTCTCGATAGCCTTGTTCCCCGCGAACCCGGTCAGGGGGTTGGCATTTTTCTGTTTCTGGCTCCACTCGAGGACATTTCTGACTCTCAGGATCAACTCTTCGTTGGAATACGGTTTGACCAGGTAATCGTTCGCGCCGCCGCTGAGTCCCTTGATCTTATCCGGAAGGTCGCTCTTTGCCGTCAGCATTATTATCGGTATCTGGCTGGTCTGAAAATTATCCCTGATCCTTTTGCATACCTCGAAACCATCGATTTTGGGCATCATCAGGTCAAGTATGATCAGGTCGGGGCTCTCGCGGTGAACCATTTCAAGGGCTACTTCACCGTTTTCAGCAGTCTTGACCTGAAAGCCGTGATTCTCGAGTTGGAACTGGAGGATTCTCCGAATATGTTCCTCGTCATCAACGACAAGTATCTTGAAATCGTCCTTTACATCTTCCAGCCGCATATGGAAATTCTCCGAAGTGTTCCCAATTGTAATCCCTGCAAAACATCCCCGCATCTTTCGCATTTGGGGAGTTCGCAAATCATATGCCAAGTCCGGTCAAAGCATCCAACTCCGCAACTATCGGCTGTTATTGATGTTAATAAGGGTTTGGCCCCCTATAGGCAATTCATGCTGAAAAGATGTTTTTTTGCATTATGACAGGTATAATTGCAAACCCTTTCGCAAAAAGAAAATCGCGAATGGGGGTGGGGCAGGGTAGCAGTGTCCGGGATTACAGACGATTATGACTATGCCCAGGATGTGAGCTTTCCGCGCGCGAAGGTATTGAGTTCCAACCCGTCGACTCTCCCCGCTTCCAGGTGATGGCACCCCGCGCAAGCTATCATGGCGGCATTATCCGTACAATATTTGACAGGGGGCCACGAAACATCCACTCCAAGGGGCTGCAGCCTCTCACGTATTACATCCCTTAACCTCCCGTTTGCAGCCACTCCACCAGCTAAATAAAACCTGTCAACCATCGTTCGCCTGACAGCTATCACAGATTTTATCCCAAGGATATCAACGATAGCTTCCTGGGCCGAAGCTGCCATGTCCGCGATGATTTCATCCGTGGCATCAGCCACCGATTCGAACTCGAGTCTTACCGCGGTCTTGAGACCCGAAAAGGAAAGGTCGCACTCACCGGAGTTCTTTAGTCCCCTGGGGAAAAGACATGCCCGCCGGTCTCCATTTTTCGCGGCAATTTCGATCGAGGGGCCCCCGGGATAGGGGAGACCCAGCAGTTTTCCTATCTTGTCAAAAGCCTCTCCGGCCGCATCGTCCCTTGTGCCCCCAAGAAATTCGTACCTGCCCGTCTTTTCAACCAGGATGAACTGTGAATGCCCTCCTGACACCACCAGCACGACAGCAGGCGTAACAAATTCTCCCTCGAGAGCATTTGCCAGTATATGTCCCTCGAGATGGTGGATCCCGGCCAGCGGAACACCGCTTCCATAGGAGAGTCCCTTCGCGAAAGAAAGTCCGATAAGAAGGGACCCGGTAAGCCCCGGCCCGTTGGTCACGGCAATACCGGCAAGAGAATCAAGGTCAATTCCCACCTCTTCCATAACGGAAGTATACAACGGAAGCAACGTGCGCATATGGGCTCTGGAAGCTATCTCGGGCACTACGCCGCCGAATCTTTCATGATCAAGCTGCGCAGCTGTTATATGAGCAACCACGCCCCTGTGGGGCGAATAGACCGCACACGAAGTATCATCACACGATGTCTCGATTCCAAGATAAAGGTTCTCCACCAGGGACTCTCACCTCCACCCTTCAAAAAGTTTCTCAGGCCATTTCCACGGCATCAGGTTGATATAACGCATCCTCGGGGAACCCGGGTTTTTCATGTCCAGAAGACTTACAGATGCATTGGCGATCGAAAGCTTGTGCATCTCATCCAGGCCCATACCCAGAAAGTGGGCGATGGCCGGCTTGATAACATCACTATGGGATACGAGCGCTGTTTTTTTGCCTGGTCTTTCCCTTACGATTCTTTCGATCGAGTCAAGTACCCTTCTCTGAATATCAGCCATTCCCTCGTTGTCTGAAAACCGGGACCTGGTCGGTTCGGAAGAATACAGCTTGAAGTCGGTATCATCCGTTAATTCCGAATATCTTTTCCCTGTCCATTTTTCGTAAGGGGATTCATTCAGCAGGGGCTGGTCCACTATCTCCGCCCCCCATGATTCACCAAGGATCCTTGCGGTTTCCATCGTTCTCACAAGAGTGCCCGTATAGATCGTCTCAATACCCTGGCTGACGAGAAACCCGGCGAGTCTGGCAACCATCTCCTTTCCCCTGTCATTTACCGGAACGGGGTTCAGTCCCATGATCCTTCTTTCCTCGTTCCAGTCCGTCCTGCCATGCCTTATCAGGTAAATAAGCGTCATGTCTCCATCTTTGTCTCGAAAATATGTTCATACCCTGTATCCCGGATCTTTTCCCGCCCGCCATCCCGACCCTCTATAATTAACCCATCCTCCATCCCTGTGATCTCTCCTATGACGACCGCTCCCTCGGGCAGGTTCGGGGTATCCGCATACCTGGCTGCCATCAGCATGGAATATTCCTCCCCGCTTGAAAGCGCAAGTAAAACGCCAGTCCTGTCATCAACTGCCGTTTTTTCCCTGATACAGTGAGGCAGGGGAAGAAGATCTTCGTGGATCAGTGCTCCTGTTCCACTCTCGTCACAAAGCGACCTGAGATCCCTGGCCAGCCCGTCACTGACATCTATCATCGCCGTGACTCCCATTGTCCGCAGGTCGAGCGTTGGGGCCTCCGGCTTCGCCGCCAGCGGCACGATATGCCGGCAGATCATCTCCAGGCCGTCTGAAGTATCATCAGGCAGGCCCGCTTTTTCACACAACACTCGAATATCTTCACGGCGGGTGGAAAGTGAAAGATGAGGAATAATTCCTCTTAGCGCATCTCTCTGCCGTTCCCCGCCCGGAAGAAAAGATTCAAGAGCCCCCACCACCCCGCCGGATAAGCCGAAAAGCGCCTCCAGCAGCCGCAGACCGGCCAGAGAACCTCCGCACCCCCCGAAAAGCACAAGCTCATCCCCGATGTTCGCTCCGTTGCGAGTCACTGCCTGCCCCTGTTTAACCGTTCCGACAATCGACACATCGAAAAAGAATCCGCCCGGGGAAAGTACCGTATCTCCTCCCGCCAGGCTTATATCGTACGCCCCGCATCCTTTCTTTAACCCGTCTATTATGTCGTCTATATCATTTTCTCTACACCCGCCCGGCAATCCGGCCGTAAGGAGTATCTTCCGCGCGGTTCCTCCCATGGCAAAAACATCCGACACATTCGAAGTGATGACTTTCTGCAGCACCTGGCTCAGAGTCGAAAACTCCCGCCTGAAATGTACACCCTCAACAACAGCGTCTGAAGCGAAAAGCAGATCTCCACCGGGGGATCTGAATACAGCCGTATCATCACCGAGTCCTGCCTCCGGAAATGCCTCGCGCAACTTCCCTGTTACATCCGATTCCCTGATCTTTCTCTCCTTTTCACATCAAACATGAAGAACGAAATATCAATCCTTGCACATATCCACCCGCCACGGATCGTTCTCCTCCTCCAGTTCCCTGAAAGCCAGGGGCAACGCATCACAACAATCTCCCGCTATCATTCCCCGTTCCCCGACATCAAGGGCAGCGATGTCAGCAGCCCTCGAATGCAGGTACACACCCAACCTGGCCGCCCTCCCGGCAGTCGCTCCCTGCGCGAGAAAACCTGCTATGGCTCCCGTCAAAACATCACCGCTTCCCGCAGTCGCGAGGCCTGGATGGCCTTCAACGTTTATATCAATCCTCGAAGATGGATGAGCTATGACCGTTGGCGCTCCCTTATGCACAAGGGTAATCCCGGTCCCCTCGACCAGCGATACCAAAAAAGCCGTTCTCCCGCCCGGTAAGCCTGGAATCTCCCGCCCGGCAAGCCTTCTTAATTCGCCAGAATGGGGAGTAATAATTATCTCTTTTTTCTTCGAGGCTTTTTCGAGCTCCGAGAAACCTCCGGGGTACGAGTTTATTCCATCGGCATCGACCAGGACAGGCACACCGGCCCCGGCAACAAACTTTTTAACAAACCTTGTTGTTTCTTCATCAGTCGTCAGTCCCGGGCCTATCGCAACAGCATCATATCTTATCTCCCCCTGCAGAAGGTCCAGGGCATTTTCAGAAATAGACCCTCCATCCGTCTCGGGCAGGGAAATAAATATTATCTCTGGAACCAGCGACTGGATCACCGTTCTTATGGATTCGGGCGCCGCGAGGTAAACGATTCCGACTCCTGTCCTCAGAGCTGCGGCCGCGGAGAGATATGCCGCGCCGCTGTATCGCCTGCTGCCTGCTATTACCAGGAGCGACCCGCAATCGAATTTGTGCGCGCCAGGATCCCTGCGCGGAAGATCCTCCAGGGCAAGATCTATATCAAGCAGGTATGAATCTATCCCGCTCTCCTCAATAACTTCATCGGGAATGCCGATATCCACCACTTCTATCGCACCGCTGCAGGCTTTCCCGGGATAAAAGACAGTTCCTGTTTTCGGCAACCCCATGGTAACAGTCAGATCGGCTACCACGGCGGATCCCATGATCTCGGCCGATGTGCCGTTGACTCCTGACGGTATATCCACCGCGACGACCGGTGATCCGCACGAATTGATAACATCGATGATTTCCCTGTAATCGTCCTTTACGTCACTGCTGATCCCGGTTCCGAGAAGAGCATCGATGACGAGGCTGGTTTCGTTCAACACCTCGGTCACCTTTTGCTTCCAGTCTGAGAGATAGAGAAATACCTCGCTTATCAACCCTTTCTCGCGAGCCTTGTCGAGGCGCGCATAATTCTTCGACGCGTCCGGTGAAAATTTTTCTGGCTCGCGCATATACATCAACACTATTTTGACACCCGCCCCCGCGAGAAGCCGTGCGACGACAAGCCCGTCTCCGGCGTTATTTCCACTTCCCAGGAAAATCGAGACACACTCTCCCGAAGTGTCTTTCAGCCAGTCTGTTATCGAGTCGAATATCCCCTGCCCCGCGCGTTCCATCAACACAAGCCCCGGCTCGAACCTGCCAATCGTCGCTTCGTCGAGCCGCCTCATCTGTTCACTGGTTACGACACGCATGTCATTTATCCTTTCGGCTCATTCCCATTCAGTTTTTCGACGATATCCAGGAGACATACGATATCATCTATATCATAATCCGCCCCTGACACATCGGTACCGAATGTATCTCCATACCTTGCGAACACTGTTTTGATCCCAAGCTTCGACGCGCCGATAATATCCCTGGCGGGCCAGTCCCCGACCATTATCGCTTCGCCCGGTTCGATCCCGAGCCTGTCCAGGACCATCCGAAAAGGGAGTGGGTTCGGCTTGTGCTCGCCCGAATCCTCGAATGCTACTACGACATCGAAAATATGCTGAAGCTGCAGGTAACACAGCCTGAGCCATGCTTCCTGTCTCGGGGCATCGGATATCACGGCAAGCTTCAGCCCTCTCTTGACAAGCGCAAGCAGTGTCTTGTTCACATGGGGATAAAGTACAAGCGCCGCCTCCCTTGCCTTGCGGTACGCGACGATCGCCGAAGCAAGAGCCTTGCAATCAACTTTTCCAACCAGCTGTATGAGAAGCTTGTCGAAAACTTTCTGATATTCGATCCCTTCCTCGTCATAGATGCGGAAGATCTGTTCCTTGATCTTGTCCGGGGGAAACTCCACGCCTGCATCGATCATTGCTTTTACGGCAGCTTCTATCGAATTTTTCTTCATCCGTATGAAATCTGTCAGGGTATTGTCGAGGTCAAAGATAATCAGCTTGATCATGGCACCCTTTCCGCTTGTAGCGCAAATACATCGAATGTATATTCTATCCCCATGAAAGACCTGCCCGAGAAAAACGACCGTCCGGATACACCCGGGTACCGGCATCAGCCACTTTTAGGCCTGGTGAACAACTATATCCTCCTGCTGTATTCGGTCTCCTGCCTGCTTATCTACCTTTATATCTCTGTGGCTCTCTTTCTCAGGGGCCATATCGTTGTTTCATTGATACTGCCAGCTGCCGCAGGAATTGTTCTTCCTCTATTCATGCTGACTCACAGATTTAACCTCGGGTTCCTTCGGACGTACAGGCTGAAGCCCCCCGACCCTGTGCTGACAGCGATAATCCTGATAATCGCCGCAGGCTCAATCCTGCCAACCAATACTTTGACCTGGTTGTTTGAAAGAAACAGGCCCGCAAATCCTGATTATATCGATTTCCTGCTTTCGATCAAGCCCAAAGGGGCCATGTCCTTCCTTGCGATACTCTCGGGAAGCGTGCTCGTCTCTCCCTTTGGCGAAGAACTGCTATTCAGAGGATTCATCCAGCAGATCTTTCAGAGGAATATGTCAGGCATGTTTGCAATCTGTCTTTCCGGCGCCGTGTTTGGCGCCTCTCATTTCAACCTCACTTATATCCCTGGTATAACAGTACTTGGTATGATTCTCGGGTATATCTTTTTCAGGACAGGGAATCTCCTCTATCCTTTTTTCGCGCATGCCCTCCTCAACCTCGTTTCGCTGATCAATCTGAACGCGACAAGCGAGGAAACCATTCTGATCAACGAAATGCACTCTCCTTCGATACCATGGTTAATAATATCTCTTGTCGCGCTGGCGACTGGTATATTCCTGCTGGAACAATATTCTGCACCGAAAAAAAAGAAGGACGAAGGCCCATCGGGGCCCCCGTCCCTGTGAATCGACATCTGACATTATTACTTACTGGAAATCTGCAATTGTTTTCCAATACTCAGCTCACCGTTGTCGATCCTTATATTGAACCCACAATCAGGGTTGTTGCAAACCCACGCCTTGTAACGAATAGCTGCTCCTTCTCTTCCGTAATCCGAAAGAGGAAGCAATACTCCCTTATTGCACTTGAGACACCCTGTAAAAGTCTCTACCATAATCCCGGCCCGGATCCCAACAAACCGGGCCTTTCACCTCCATCTCCACGTTAGTCCCTGCAAAACCCACACATCCTTACCTTGAGGGGTTTCATATTCCCCGCTTTCTGATATGCTGTCAAGGAAAAATGACGGCTACTTTTCCGCTCCGGCCAGGCTCAGGTCTTTTGCTGCTTTTTCCTTGCGGCGGGGAAAAGAATATTGTTCAGGATAAGCCTGTACCCGGGTGACCGCGGATACAGGTTGAGATCTGTGGGCGGATCACCAACGAAGTGCTGGTAATCTTCCGGATCGTGCCCACCGAAAAAAGTGAATGTTCCTTTTCCGAGATTGCCATGCAGGTACTTTACTTCCCCGCGCCCCTTCACCTCGGCAAGTATGATGATCTTCTTTTTCAACAAGCTTTTTCTGAAGGATGTGGTCTGCCCCATAAAACCCTTTATCACCGATACATGATTCTGAACCAGCATAGTGGCTACCGGGTCGTACCTGGCGGAGAATTCGAACAGGGTAAAATAATCCCTTGTTTCCCCTCTCTTCGCGGCTCGACTTGTCATATCAATATTCGAAAACTCATATGTGTTCGGGTCCATGATGAGCATGAAATCTTCAAACGCCAGGCACCTGCTGTAATCCAGCTTTTCCTGACAGCCCGGTGTCGTGCCGTCATGATCGTACTCCCGAGGCACGATATCGATTCCGTGGGCAGCCAGCGCGAGATCGAAAGTATCGCATGCCGAACACATGGCAAAAACAAACCCGCCGGACCGGATATATTCCCGTATCATCCAGGCCACTGCTTTCTTCTCTTCCGACACCTTGTCAAAACCAAGAGAAACCGCGATCTGCTCGAAAAGTATCTGTTGCCTTATATACCATTCCGTGTTTTTGTACCCTGCGTAGAACTTCCCGTACTGACCTGTAAAATCCTCGTGATGCAGGTGAAGCCAGTCGTATTTCGCCAGCCCCCCGGTCAGGACATCCCTGTCATAGACTACATCATACGGAATGCCGGCATACTCAAGAGCCATCATAACCGCGTCATCCCACGGCTGTTTGTTGGGCGGCGCGTAGATCGCGATCTTTGGCGCTTTTTCCAGTAGGACGACATCCATATTCCCCTCCTCCACTTCGCTGTAAACAGCTGCGACGCGCGCTGCGTCAATCCTTTCCAGGTAGACGTTCCTGGCCTGGGCTTCGAGAGACAACCCGGCGACCTCGGGAATGAGAAAAGACCCTCCGCGATAGTTCAACAACCACTTGACATCTACTCCCTTCTCGAGCGCATACCAGGCAAGTCCGTAGGCTTTGAGATGGTTGGTCTGCGACAGGTCCATGGGAACAAGTATCTCCGCGCGTAGATTGCCCGAAACAACGGGAATGATCACGGCCGCTAGCAACACCACCCCAACGCCCGCCAAGTGTTTCCGAAACAGTTTTATAAACGCCCCGGGCAAACACCCATCCCGCGCGCGCCTTTTTTGGCCCGGGCATAACTGGCTGCCCGAAGATAAATACCAGCTATTTCTCAATCCCATACCTCTGCTGCTCCTCCACCGGCCGTTTTCTTCAGCGCGATGTACCTTCTCCTGATCCTTGCAATGAAAGGATATTCCGGATATCTTTCCAGCACCCGTCCGTAGAAAACCGCGGCGGAATCGGGGCTTGCCTTCTCGGCCATCCTTCCGAGCTCTTCGAGCGCCCTGGGAGCATAATCATCCATGGGATGGTTTTCCACCAGGCCCATCAATATCTGCCTTGCTTCATCGACCTTCCCTGCTTTTTCCTTTACCAGGCCTTTCATGTAAACAGCCCTTGTAAGGATCACCGACCCCGGAAAAGCCGTTTCGAGGGAATCGAGCGCCCTGGCAGCGGCTTCGAACCTCCCCCTGCTCTGTTCTTTTTCCGACAACGCGTAAAGGTTCAGGCTGCCAGTTCCCTCCTCCAGAGCCGACTTGGTCAACATCGCCGTTTCCAGCGCGTCATTCGCCCACTCACTCCAGGGACATTCTTCGGCAAGGTCGGACAACTCGGCTATCGATTTTTCGTATTCTCCGGACAGGTAATGCAACATCCCCTGTCCGAATCTTCCCAGAACCGCCATGCTGGAATCAGGTTCGGAAGCAAGCTTCTCGAACCTGATCTTTGCCTTCTCCAGGTCATCCGACGCCAGAAGGGCTTTCATCCTCAAACTCTCACTTTCCAGCCGGCCCCTTTTCGAGACAAAACCGGCCCGGTCCAGGCATACCAGCGCTTCCTCGGATTTGTACAAATACTCCTGAAGGACCTTTGCCTTGAGCAGGAAAGCTGCGCTGCTGTATGCGGCGCCGAGAGGATGTTCAATCACCTTGTCGATCAGGGATAATACAGCCGTAAAGCCTTCCTCACCCCCCGCTTTCTGCTTCACAACCATATTCATCCTGTAATTCGCTGCAGCGAGCATCATCTGCGGAGCTATCGGAGATCCTGGATATCTTTCTGTAAATCGGGCCAGCAGGTCATCGACCAGGCGATGATACGACTCGTAGCCCTGCCTGTCCTTCATGCCGAACACCACCCCCGAAAAATAATACATCTCCGCGTCATTCAGTCCCATCTCCGGCAACGGCTTGCCACCATCCCCGAACCTGCCCATATCTATCTCCAGCAGCACGCCCAGCATCTCGAAAAACCTCCGTTTGTTTTCCGAATTTTCAGCCAGTGAATCCACGACGGCAAGGAACTTTTCCGGTCGCCCGGCCACGCGAAATATATCGAACAGGTTCGTGGGCCGGACGGACAGGGGAACCTCCCGGGCATCCAGAAAAGCGAGTTCATCCATGAAAGCCGCGTCGTAATCCTCGAGTATCATTTCATACATGATGATTTTCTTGAGATACTGCTGGTAATATTTTTTTACCTTCGTCCCCTGCCTCAAAGTTTCTATTGCTTCCCTGTACATGCCAGCCGCCCATTCCAGCTCGGATATCGTCCTGTAATACACAGCCTGCCTTTCGCTGCCGCCCAGTATGCTGTGCCATGTCTCCAGAGCCTTTTCCTTCCGCCCCGTATCGAGATATGCTCTTCCGAGGACGGTCACATATCCGATCCTGCCAGGCGAGCTTTCGAGTCTTTTCTCCAGCAATGTCACGGCATCCTGCGGACGTCCCGCGTTCAGATAGCAGGACGATAACATCTCGGCCAATTCATGGTATTCGGGAACCTTCCCGCGGAGCCTTTCCAGCAGGATTATCGCTTCGCTGAAATTTCTCTCCCTGATCAACACCCTGGCCTCATTCCGGCCACGGCTGATCTCTTTGTGCTTTTCTATATCTTTTTTGTCGGCCACAGACGGGCCCGCAAGGCTCCCGGACACGGAAGAGAACAGCAGTACGGCAAAAACGAATCTTTTGATATTTCTTTTCATACAGGCTATTACTCCCGCTCCTTTTTTCTGACATTACCGGACAACGCGCGAAAATACGCCTTTATCAGTTCTTCATATTCCGCGGGGCCCTTCTCCTGCATCGCCCTCCTGATCTTCTCCAGAAGGACTTCGAGGTCTTTCTCCCTGTCCCCGTCGATCCCCGCATCCAGGGCATCGATATCCCCTGCAACCCTGCTTACTCTTTCCCTCTTGTAATCGCGCCTGTTCAGGGACCGTTGAGACTCAAGCAGCCTGCTGAGTATCCTCTCTTCTTTTCTGATAAGAGACTCATCGAGTTCTCCCCTCTCGAGGCGTTCGGTTATTTCCTTCATATCCGAACCGATATCATCGAGCTTGCCCAGCAGCTCTCCCGTTCCGCTGCTTTCCCTGGCGATCTGTTCCAGAAGTTCCCGCATCGTTCTCTGCTCGGCCGCTATACGCGCCATCCTGGCCCTTGCCTCCATGGAATCGTTGTCGCCCCTCTGCGGAAACATGCTCTTGAGCTGTTCGTCTATGGAAGACTGTTTTTGAAGCATCGTGTTCATCTTCTCTCTCGAATTCCCTCCTTTGTTGCCCGATGACGAACTGGACCTGAGAAGCGACACCACAGCCATATTAAGTTCCCTGGTAACACTCCTGGCAACAATCGCGGCAGAGGGAAAACCCCTGTTTTCCATCGCATCAATAACTGTTTCGATCTTCTGCAGCGCATTTCCCAGGTGCATGAACGTATCATTTGATATGCCCACCTTCATGCGGGCGGCCCTGAGAAGGTCCTCGAAGATCTTTCTTACCGCCTCCCTTATAACGAGCTGATCTTCGAGCAAGCTCTCCAGATTGGAGGAAGCATCCCGCGACCCGAGCCCTGGTACGATCTTTTCATGAAGTTTGGAAGTCTCGACAAGTTCCCATGCCGCCTTTTCTGCCAGCTCCATCGCTTCGGAATCCATCTCCAGGGTCATGGCAATCTGACACCTCCCGAGCCTGGTATAGAGGCTCAGCATCCTGTTGATCGTTTCGTTTTCTGTTTCCCGGGCCTGCTCTCTTTCTTTGGATTCCATTTCAGAGGCGGCCTGTCGCATCAATGAATCGATATCCGATTCATTGATATTATCCACAAGTTCTTCCATTTCGCTCGAAGGGTTCCGCTTGTTTTCTTCGCCGGCAAATTCCTCCACGTCATTATCGAAGTCTTCAAATTCTTCGCCCAGGTCCTTCTGCCTTGGCGCCATTTCGTCAAGATCCCCCGTTTCCGTAGAATCCCTGAGGGCTCTCTGCTGCTCGAGCATCTCTTCCATCCTGAGAACGAGTTCCTCCATCTTTTCTTCCCGCAGAATCCGGTTCAGCAGTTCTATCGTTCTGTCCAGCCTCTCATCCAGCTCTTCTGCGCGCATCTCTATTTCATCCATCGCCGCGGCCATCTCGTTCTCGGGCATACTTTCCATAAGTTCTTTGAATTTCTCCATCGCCCGCTGCAGGTCTTCGCTTTCGATCTGCTGCAGAAGCCGCTGGATCTCTTCCATTTTCCTGCCGATCTCCATAGAGGTCATCCTGTTGTCCTCGAGATTCCGCAGGGTCCTGTCAAGGCGGTCAGCCGCTTCGCCGATCTTCTCTTTCAGCCTTTTCTGGATTTCCAGTATCTCTTTTCCTTCTTTTTTCCTGTCCCAGTCCATGCCGCCTTCAGCCTTGAAATCATCCGACAGTTCCTTCAGACGATCTCGTATCCTGTCGCTTTCTTCGAGAATTTCCTTCATATCCACGTTACGGTGCTGTTCTTCCTTACGCGCTTCCGCGTACAGCTCCGCAAGCGACGGCATAACCAGCACCCGCATATCGGTCCTCGAATATCCAGGCCCGTCAGATGTGTTGTTGTCCCGGATTTCCATGTAATAAATTATCCTGTCCCCTGGAAACACTCTCATGCCCTCGAGGGACCACCCATACGTTTCCTCGATCACACGGATAACCCTCTTCCCACCCTCAAAAAGCCTCTGTTTCCCAAACACCTCATCCCGCCCCTCCTTCATATATCGGAGATCAATCGCCGCGATCCCGAAGTCGTCGACTGCCCTGTATGTCAATTCTACCCTTAGAGAACGGGGTAGTATCGCCTCGTCACGTGGAGAAAGGATCCCTATCGACGGTGCCCGGTCATCGCGGCAGAATATCGGGTACCTGACCGATGAATCGCTTTTCAACCCCATGGAATCGGCAACTGAGATCATCAACGTATCGTCGCGGACGATTTCGAACTCTCCGCGGAATCCCCCGCTGACAGGCTGAAGCGATATTGTTTCACCTGTGGCAAACGACGCGGTTGCCATCCGGATTGCCTTGCTGGTTTCTCCGGACAATTCGACCTTCGTGCCGGCAAGAGCCGCTATCCTGCCTGAGAGAGTCCTCACCGTATCCGGGGAAACTCCCGTATATGAGGGGTAAACGAGAACAGCGCCTGTGTGATTGATCACCGGCCTGTGGATCACCCGGATACTGCAAGCCTTCGTTCGCTCACCACCGGCTTCAAAATAATAGGACAGGTCTTCTCTTACATCGTGGAAAGTGTGGCGGAAAATCCCGGCGCCGTTGAATGCCTCGTATTTCAAACCATACGGCCTGCTCGTGTCAGCCTGCACCGTCTCGCTTTTCCATAAGCCCGGGACCGAACTGTAGTAGATCCTTACTTCTCCCCGTGACGACCCCATCCTGACCGCCTCAGCCGCCACATCCTCACCCGCAAGGATGCTCCTGCCGCTGCCGCGGGCCAGGAGATTATTCCCCCTGTTTTTCCTGAAACTTATTCCGGGATCGCTTATTGCCCTGATAACATTGCCAGCATCCCCTCCTGCTACAGTCACCTGTATCAGAAGTACAAGTGTAGTGATCAACCCCGCTACCATCCACCCCGGCCTCCCATATCCGCCGAACGCCTCCGGGGGCGAAATCCTTCCCAGCCGCTGAACAGCCCTCCTGACGGTCTCCTTCATCAGAAAACCGGAATATGATCCGAGCCTCTTTCCCCCCTTTGAAAATTCCATAGCGGCGCTGAAAAGATTCCCGTTTCCACTTTCCTTCCCGAGATGTTCGGCAAGGCTGTTTGTCGATTCCGAGTTGGCCCACAACCAGGCGGCCGCATATACGATAGCGGCCGATAACGAGGCCCAGAAAAAGATGTAACTGAAAAAAGCCCGGTACCGCCACGCGGCCAGCACACGGTCAAAAACCAGCAATATCGAAAATATGGCAGCCGCGTTCGCGGCTATCAAAGAAAAAACCCCCCTGGCCATAAACGTCCGGCGGGTTGAAACCATCGTTCGCATCGCATCGAAAAGGCCGTTGTGTATCTTCTTACCTGGTGAGGGCATAATAGAGGACATTCACCGCCATCCTGATCGCCATTTCCCTTTTCCCGGGCGGATCTCCATGGACCTCGGGGTCCTCAAGGCCGTCCCCGATGTCACTTTCATAGGTATAGAATATCATAAGCCGGTCCCCCTCAAACACTCCCAGTCCCTGTGGAGGTTTTCCGTCATGCTCATGGATCTTTGGCGGCCCTTTGAGATCGTAGAAGCAGTGGTAGATCGGATGTTCCAGAGATACTGTAACCAGCTTTCTTTCCGGAAACAGCTCGACGACCATTCTCCTGAATGATCTGTCCATCCCGTAGTTATCATCAGCATACAAAAACCCGCCGTTGAGTAAATGACTGCGGAGGCGTGAGAGTTCACGGCTGCTCAACCGTATCTTCCCATGACCGGTCATATAGAGAAAAGGGCAGGAAAACAGGCTCTGGTCCAACAGGCTTACGGCCTTTTCGCTGAGAGCCGAACGGATCAGCGTCCTTTCTCTGAATTCTTTCAGGAGGTTGGGCAGGGATGATGGGTCAGCGTACCAGTCTCCGCCCCCTCCGTACTTTACGCGTCCTATACCGATACGCGCGAGATCGATCATCAGGATTTTCTCATCCTCTCCCGCCGTGGCGAAGGTTCTGCCATCCGAAGGCCTGTGCCCCTGGCAGTAGCCTGTCGCGGCAAGGATATGGATAACAAACAGGGATATCAGCGTTGTCCAGACCGTTCTCATAATTTTTTCTCCGGTCAACCCGGTTACTCTGATGATCTATTTCCCGGCAAGCGGAATCCTGACAATTGCCCGTACTCCCCTGGCCCCTTCTCTGTTCCTCAGTACGATCTCACCCTCCATCCCTATTGCGAGGCTCTGACATATAGCAAGGCCAAGGCCTGTCCCGTTTGTCTTTGTAGAAAAATACGGTTCGAAGAGCCTTTCCTCTACATCTTCGGGAAGGCCGCTCCCGGTGTCGGTCACAGAAATCTCGGCCACGGAGCCGGCTTCCGCGAGACCTATAGACAATCTGCCCCCATCGGGCATCGCGTCGAGAGCATTTTCAATAAGGTTTACCAGAATTTTTCGCAAAGCTCCCATATCGGCAAATACGTTTACCGGCTCTTCCAGTGAAAAAACGATATCAATATCGCTCGCTCCCCTGTACCCGGCAAGAATCTCACGAATGAACCCGGCAGCTTCTATATCCTCGGCCTTGAGATTGATAACCTTTCCGAAACTCGAAAACTCGGATGCGATCTTTCTCAGGATCTCTGTTTGTTGAATGACAGTACTTATTCCCTCTTCGAATATTTCCTCGAATTCTTCCCTCTTCTCGTTGTACGCCTTTTGCATAAGCTGTACGGACAGCTTGATGGGTGTCAGTGGATTCTTGACTTCATGAGCTATCTGTCTGGCCATTTCGATCCAGGCGGATAACTTCTTGGTCTTGATGAGTTCCGTGAGATCGTCGAAGACAATTACGGTACCGAGATTGCCGCCTTCCCCGGAAAGGCTTGTAATTACGGTTTTCAGGGTCTTTTTGCTTTTTCCCGGTACAAGGGTGATTTCTTTTTCTATGATCCGCTGCCCGGCATAATCGAACAGCTTCATGAATGGAGCCAGTTCGCTTCTTCCGATCCGGGCGGGGATTTTGCCGATCGCGTCCTCACGCATTATCCCCAACATTCTCTCTCCCGACGGGTTGATCGTCACTATCCTGCCATCACCCCCCGTCGAGATGACGCCTGTAGCAATATTGTCCAGAATAGCGGAAAGATATTTTTGCCTTTCGACAAGATCGTGCCTGGCTTCCCTTAGTGCCCCGGTCATCGTGTTGAAGGAATTAACCAGGTCGCCTATCTCGTCCTGGGTTTCGGCCTGAAGCACAAATTCAAGTTCGCCGCTGATAATTCTTTTCGTCCCGCCCCTGAGGGTAGCTATGGGGCCGATGATCTTTCCGGCAAGAAACACCCCGAGAGTTACTGCCGCCGAGAACAGCAGGGCCAGGAGCCCCAGTATCAGCGCGTACGCTTTGAGGATCTCCCTGCGCGCAAGCGCTGTCCTGTACAGCATCGGTACTGACAACACTCCTCTTACGCCACTTCGCATCGCCGGAAGGAACGTATTCGCCACTTTGTAGGAATAATCACCGAGCGTCTGGTCCTGTACCGTTATCCTTGTCCTGCCAAGCCCGATATCGGCATACACGGAAGGGGGAAGAAGCAAGTCCAGGAATCCGCCGTTAAAAAGTTCTCTTTTGCTCGACGCCCTGATTATCCCGTTATGGTAGATGTTGATATCCTGTCCTACGACTCCCGCAATCTTTCCAACAAAATCATCATCTATGCGCCTTCTGTAGTAGAGATACCCCCCAGGGCTTCCTGGCAGCAGTACAGGTATCACCGTTCCCCCGTACAGGAAGGGGTAGTTGTATGTCAATGTTACCCTCCCCGTCTCGCTTTCCGATATAAGGTGATGTATTTCCCTGCTGTCGAAATCACTGAGGCTCTCGTCGAGAAGAATCTTTCCGTCAATATCGAACAATGAAAATTGCATTCCTTCGAATTGCGAGATATCCCTTATCGCGGGGGCTTTCTTCCCGGATAACACATCTCCCAGGTACTGGCTCCCCGAGAAAGCCTCTGCTTCAGCTCTTATCGAATGCTTGATATATGATCTGGCCGATGTAGCCGCCGCGAGGGCCTCCTTTTCTCCTTCCGCTTCGAACCTGTGCTTGATATACCTCCCGGAAAATAGCCCCATTAACAGGACAGGCATTACCGATACCGCCAGAAATGACAGAAGGAGTTTGCGCCTGAAACTCAATCTGCCCGAAAACTTGACCGCTGGTGTCAGGCTGCCCAGAACCGGCAATCTTCGGATCACTAAAAGTACTACGAGGCACATTATTGTCAGCATGATATCAAGGGATACTACCATCGCCCACTGCAGGACCTTCTCAGTCCAGCGCCCAATCCTGTACCCGACGAGAAAACCATCTCTGTTTTCACGGTACATCGTCAGACAACTGTATTTCTGGCCTGCCGCGCCCAGCTGAAACCACTCACCGGAAGAAGAGGAAAGAACCGTTCCCGAAGCAAGCACCGGAGCCGAACTACTCACTACCCTGCCGGAAGATATCCGGGCGACAAGAAGATCCTCCGGCTGATCCACGCGAGGCGCCAGGTCTCCTCCTTCTATATTCTGAAAAAATTCAGGAGCCATGGGCCCCGCCTGCACCAGCAATTCCGTGTTATCAAAAAAGTACGGGACCTTGATCTCTACACAGCCGGCTTTCATTCCTGTGATATGATAAAGGGGCGCGACTCCGATCAGAAAATGCACTTTCCCGACCTCGGTTTCCCTGGTAATCCTGTACGCGCCCGGAGATTCTATGAACACCAGCGTATCGGGGAGCGCGCTTATCACCTCATACGGCATACCCACTGAAAATCGAGAAAACCGTTCCCCGTTCGCGTCGTAGACATCCAACACACAGGAAACACCGAAACCGCTAATCTCGCTTTCAGCCCACAACTCGAAAGCCGCGGCGCTTTTGCGCGAAAGAGCCTTTGAGATCGCGCTTCGGCTGTTCGTGATTTCCTCGCAGAGTTCAGGTAACAATGATATTAACCAGGTATCCTCAGGGGCATTGAAGTTGTCGAGTTTTTCAATCACTCTGCTCCTTCGGAATTCTTCATACTTCCGGCTGGAGATTCCATAAATGACAAGAGAACATATCAGCACGAGAAAAAAAGAGGAAAAAATCAATGAAAGGATTTCTTCCTTGCGGAGCATCGGGAAGATTTTTCCGGAGAGAAGCAACAGCGCGATACACGCAATCCCCTGGGACCAGTGTGGCTCCAGCAAAAGAAATACTGCGATAATGGCAACCGCTCCCGCCGGTATCCCCCTGAAAAGACTCCCCCCTCCCCAGACAAGTATCAACCTGCATAAAAATATAACGGTTATGAAAAGCGCTGCTATGGCAAACAGCATTGCCAGGTGAAGCGACAGCACCGGCAACTTGAAAAATTCCGTGTCCAGGCCAAGCAACCGCGGGTTTGCGTTCAGGACCACGCGGGAAACGATGTCCGAGGATATCTTGACCGATACTGCCAGAACCAGCGCGATCAGAACTGCTTTGATGATCATGCGTAAAATACCAGGGCTCTTTACCGCGGTGATACTTCTTTCAAGATATCCTCCATAATATGTGCGAAAGATTTTTACGACTCCAAATACGAGGATCAGGAAGAAAAGAGATGTTACGAGAAAATCTCCCGTCGTCCTCGTAAGCCCCCCGGGCAGACTATCGGCAAAAAGGACCGGGTCGAACAGGCTGACTCCAAAAAAGACACTGGGAACATCCATCTTCAACAGAATATACCTGATCAATACCAGGAAAAAGACGAGGAACGAAACCCTTTTGAAAAGAAGCCACCGTTTTGTCCGGCCCTGGCCGTGCTTCTTGGCAAACCTGTGGTACGCCCATTTTGCCATGACCAGGATATTGAGGATAAGGAGCATTCCGGCCCACAGGGTCTTTTTCTTTTCCCTTGCGCCCAGATCCGCCTGCAGGGTTTTTCCGCTTACATTAAGCCTTGCGAGCGGTTGCCCCTGGAACGATTCCAGTATTCCGAATATCCTGACTTTTCCATTTTCTTCATCCACCACCCGTGGCCCCCCGTCACCCCGAACATCCTTCTTCCCGCGGGCCATGGATATGTGAGTACCCATCCAGAACCTGAACTCCACCTCATCACCGTATTCTTCGCTCATTATTTCACCCAGCCCGGTGCTTCTCAGAAAACGGTTACTGATACGATAATTGACCTCCAGGGGAATATCGATTACGACTCTTCCCCCTGCCGGCAACAGTTTCTCGTAGACAAGGAGTGTATACAGCTGCGTTCTGCTGGTGAATATGACGTTATCGTTTCTACCTGAAATTACCTTGCCAAGATATCTTGGCGCGCCTCCCCACGCGATCCTCCTGCCTTCTCCTGAATAGACCTGTATCCCGAGCTCCCGGAAAGGTTCGTACCCGGTCCCCTCCGAAGCAGCGAGTGAATCGAGAGCATGCACCAGGAGGGCTCTCTCTCCCCGGCCAATATTGCCGGGGTTTCTGTCATGGAGCAATGCCCCGGTTTTTTCGGCTGTCGAGACAGCCATTTTTTCGACATTTTTTATCCTTGCCGCCGCCTGATAATACAGGTCGAGAAGCCTGGTGGTTTCCCTTTCTTTCCACTTCTCCGGTTCACGCTGGGCAGGCGCTGCCAGGATTATCAGTGCCAGAAGCAGAAGCAGGGGCAACAACGGCACTGGGCCTATTGCTTTGACAGGTGGAGGAAGGCCCTCGTCATCATCAACGGTTCTTCCCCTTTCAACGATATCAGCCAGCGCCCTGGGATACCACCCTGTCTTTTTTTCTTTTTTCCATGATGGCCCGGCTGGCGACCGCCCGGGTTGAGGCAGAAAGAGGAAAATCACAAAACCCGCATCGAGGAAAAGAAGGACAAGCCATACTGTAGCCTGAAGACTGATCCTTCCTGCCGCGATATACGAGATAAAAAAGATCAGGGTCCCGGCCAGAAAAGACCAGAGGACGGTTTGAAATATCTTTGTCTCTTTTTGAATATGCAAAACTGAAATCTCCAGGAATCGATATCCGGGTTCATCGTGTGGTTTTTATCTCTACCAGCACCCAGTCATCCCCCTCTTTCCCAAGCGTAATATACACCTTATCCTGAAAGACTTTGCCGCTGCGGATGTTTTTATAGTTTCGATATGCAATTGCGAAGACTTTTCTGCCTGGTTTGTCCACATTGTGATATTTTACGAATTCAAATTTCATCTGTCGATATTCCTTGAACATTTTCTTCATCAGGTAGTAAACCTGTGCCTTGCTGTAATAGCCACCCTCTCTTCCCTTCCCTCCCATCACGATGTATACCCTTCCTCCCCCTACCAGGCCGGCGATTACATCGGCTTTCGAGCTTCTCCAGGCTTTCTCGATTTTTCTGAAGACCACTTCGGGTCTCTTGACTTCCCTGAGAAGCTTTGTACCTTTATTGTCATCCTGAACTTTACGGGCGTTCGCGTTACCGTCCGGTATCAGCAACGCAGCCGCGACCGCAACAATGACCAGATATGCTAAAGGCCTTTTCAAGGGTGCGCTCCTCACCAGGTTGGGGGATACATACCTTGGAAATCAACCAGGGCTCTCTTTTCCGGCAAAGGCAATGAATACGCCTTAACCCATCATATACGGGCAAAGCATGTGCCAGCAAACAGGCTTGAAAAACAAGGGGTTAGGAAGATTTTGCCGTGTCGTCTGTCCTCTTTCGGGGAAACCCGTCCTGAAAAGTGTACATTCGGGGGGGATCAGGACCAGCTTTTGTAGATGAATAATCCGAGCGCGACAAGGCCAAGCGCAAACTTGACAAACAGCGCCAGCAACCTGCCGATAAAAGCAAAGAACCCTGTCCTGAGCGCCTGCTCGAGTGAATTGTAATAGATATATTCGCAGATAACAGCTCCCGCGAAAGCACCGAGAAGACCGAAGAGCACACTTCCGGCGACAGGGATAATCGCCGCTCCACCAATCGCTCCAGCGATACCGCCGAGAAACGCGCCAAGGACCCCCCATCTGGTAGCCCCTTTCTGCGCGGTTATCACCAGCCCCATTGTCGACTCGATGACCTCACCGGCGATCAGAAGGATTGCTATAATAACCAGATAGCCCCATCCTGTCGAGGATATGCCTGATACAAAGGCGAATATGAGTATCCCCGCAAACATCACCCAGCCACCAGGCAGGCCGGTAAATACAAACAGATTGATGACAAACAAAAGAAGGTACAACAGAACGAGGCCTGTATGCTGAAACACTGCAGCCATACCGGGCTATCCTCACTGTCATAAGATAATGCTATGCTTCATATCAGGATTTTACCTTGCGCCAGCCTGTAATCCTGTTATGCCACTCGATAAGGATCGGGCTGGCAACAAAGATCGATGAATAGGTACCGACGATGATCCCTACCATTAGAGCAAAGGCAAAATCGTGAATGACTTCTCCCCCGAAAAAGAAGAGAAAAGCCACAACCATCAGTGTCGTCAGGGAGGTTATGACCGTTCTGCCGAGAGACTCGTTGATCGATATGTTGATCATCGTACTGTACGACTCCCGCCTTCTCAGGCTGAAGTTTTCCCTGATCCTGTCGAACACAACGATCGTATCATTCAGGGAATATCCTACGATAGTGAGAAAAGCAGCTATGATGACAAGGGATATTTCCTTGCCGAGCAGCGAGAATATCCCGAGGGTAATAATAATATCATGCACGAGAGCTATGATCGCTCCGACCGCGAACTTGAACTCGAAGCGCCAGCTGATATAGACCAGGATGCCGAACATCGATATTATGATGGCCGCCCACGCGCGGTTCTTGAGTTCCTCACCGATCTTGGGACCTACTGTCTCGGTACGCAGTATCTTGATCTTCCTGTCGGGGAATCTTGCAAAAATCGTTTCTTTCAGATTTTCCGCTGCCTGCGATTCGATCCCGAGGTATGAAAGACTGAAAGCTATGCGATTCTCCGATTCCCTGGTAGCCTCGGCAAAACCGACACCGTTTTTCCTGATTCCGGACTTCAACTCCTCCATGGGCGGGATCAAGGTTGCTTCGACTACTACAAGGTTGCCACCATCGAAATTTCTGGAAAAATCCGGAGGCATCTCCTTTGCCGAGATGATCTTCCAACCTGCATCCGGCGCCGTTCGGATAAGCGCTTCCAGAAGCTTTTCCGACACCATTTCAGTTTCGCTGATCTTCTCCACGGTAATCAGGTATTCATTAGGCTCACCGAATTCCTGGATTTCCCCGTTCTCGTAACCCGCGTTTTCGATAACGGTCCTGAGCTCGGCAACAGGCACAGCCTGATCAAAATGCATCTGGATAAGTGTGCCACCCTCGAAATCGATACTCAGGTCGGGGCCGCCCTTGATAGCCAGGGAAACAAGGCCCGCCAGGATAACGGCAAGCGAGATGACGAATGCCTTGTTCCTGAAATCCACGAAATTAATGTGTGTCACTCCGAAAAACTGCATCTTTTCTCCTCTACAGGTGGCCTGTCTATATGCTGAGTTTCTTTATCTTTCCACTCTTTGTCCACAGATTGAAAAGCAAACGGCTGAAAACCAGTGCCGCAAACATACTTCCAATTATACCGATGCTCAGGGTAGTGGCGAACCCCTTGATAGGCCCGGTTCCAAACTGCCACAACACCATAGCAGTGATAAGCGTAGTAAGGTTAGCATCCAGGATCGTCGTGAAGGCCCTGTCATATCCGGCATCAATCGCAGACCTTACGGTCTTGGCCTTCCTGAGTTCCTCCCTGATTCTCTCGAAGATCAGTACATTGGCATCGATCGCCATGCCGATCGTCAGGATGATGCCGGCTATCCCGGGCAGCGTCAGGGCAGCTCCCAGGTATGCCAGGACACCAAACAGAATTACCAGGTTGAATATCAACGCCAGGGAAGCAATAATTCCCGACGCCTTGTAATAAATAACCATAAACAGTATAACCATACCGAAGCCCAGAAGCGCCGCGCGCAGGCCCATCCTGATAGAATCGGATCCCAGGCTCGGGCCCACGGTTCTTTCTTCCAGAACTATAAGGTCCGCGGGAAGCGCACCTGCTCTGAGTACAATAGAAAGGTCTCTGGCTTCGATATCTGAAAAATTGCCTTCGATCACGCCGCGCCCGTTAGGTATCTTGGATTTGATGACAGGATACGATCTGATCTTCCCATCAAGTATGATAGCCGTAAAACGATTGACATTATTTCCTGTGAAACGGGACAATTCCCGTGCTCCGGCACGGTTGAACTCGAATCTGATAAGAAGCTTGTTAGGGCTGCTCGGATCGGACGACGGAGTTGCGTTCTGAAGATTTTTTCCCGATACCATCTCATCTTTTTCGAGTGAGACGAGAAAAAGGAACTTGCCTTTGCCGCCTTCCGGGAGGTCAACAACCTCATCCAGCCATATGAACTTCGAATCGTCCGGTATCACTTTTTGTGATTCGGGGCGGGCCAGCAGTGCCCTTATTCCAGGTACATTTTCTTCACGAATAACCAGCCAGTCCCTGTAAAAGGACATGAGCAGTGAACTGAAAGGTTTGTTCCTGTCAGCTGTCTGCATAGGAATCGCCGGTAGCATTTCCGTGGCAGGCACAGGGGGCAAAAGCGAGTCAATTGAGATTTCTGAAACATCTTCAAGCTCGCCGGCCTTCTCTGTGGGTGTTGCCTCTGCTCCTGCCGGCGTTTCCACCTCTTCCACCTGAGCTTCGAAAAGGGAATCTCCCTGCACCTTTTTCAGTGCATTATCAAGACGCCTTACAATGTCGGCCACCAGGGCCTGTTGACGGACCAGGCGCCACTCGAGCATGGCCGTATCCCCTATAAGCCTTCTTGCCCTGGCAGGATCCTGAAGTCCGGGCAGCTGCACTATGATCCTCTTGCTGCCCCCCTTCTTGATCTGAGGTTCAGATACGCCAAACTGATCGACTCGGTTTCTTATCACTTCCAGCGCCCTGTCCACAACATCTACGCGTTCATCTTCGCTCAGTTTTGAGTCATCTACCTCGAGAACAAGGTGCATTCCCCCGCTGAGGTCCAGCCCCCGCTTGATCGCCTTGCCCTCGAGCTTGTCATATCCCTCGGGGTTCTCGACAGCCATCGTCTGTCTTTCCTCGGGGCTCATCATCACCAGCCGGACAGTCGGATAGAGAAACCAGAGCGCTCCGATCAGAACGACAAGTACCAGAATTACCTTGTATCTCAGACTCTTACTCACATTTCCTCGCTTTATTACAGTCCTGCGTCCTTATGTCTCAATATCTCAGTATCTTTTTTATCTCCACCCTTTGCCAGCCTCAGGAGGCACACCCGTCTATTGTCGAGCAGAGAACTTAAATTATAACAATTAGAGCTTCTCAGTCAAAGAGAAAATATCCACGATGAAATCCCCTGTTCAACTCGAACCCCCGGGTCAAAAGAAAAACACATTGAATATATCGCCTGCTTCGTGTGTAATCCGCATGAGAATACAGCAACTCACACTCATGAAAGGCAGTTATGAAAGGCCTTGATTATGTATGTCCAAAGTGTTCCCACAACTTGTATGACATCAGCGAATTTCGCGCGACAGGTGGATTCCTGACAAAGATATTCGATATCCAGAGCAAGAAATTCACCACTGTTACATGCTCACGTTGCCAGTACATCGAACTATACAGGGCAGACAGCAGTATGCTTGGAAACATCTTCGATTTCTTCACCGACTAGGTGCCGTGTGAAGATATACAAAGCAGCGGTGTCTCGGGGATAAATATATCTGTCGTGATGAGATGACAAAAACCTGAAAAACAGTCGGCGTGTCTTGCCGGCAGGTATCTACATGTCGTGTTTTCGACATTTTCCCTTGTTGCCTTCCATCACCGGTTCTACTGTTTCAGGGCTTTCGCAACAATCCTTGAAAGCTGCGTTACGATAAACGGCTTCTGCAGGAAACCCTTCATCCCTTCTTTCAGAAGTTTTTGTGCGCGTTCGTCGAGGATAAACCCGCTCGACAGGATCGCCTTCACTTCCGGGTTGATTTTCTTGAGTTTGCTGAAGACTTCAGCTCCATCAATTCCGGGCATTATCATATCGATTATGACGAGGTCTATATCATCCTGATTTTGTTTGAAATACCTGATCGCCTTGAGGCAATCGCGAAAAGGTTTGACGACGTAACCCAGTTTTTCGAGCATCTCGCGCGCGACACTCAGGACTATTTCCTCATCATCGACCACCATGATCGTACCGGTACCGATAAATGGTATGACTGTTTCGGTTGTTCTCGCGTCCTCATGTGCACTTTCGTCGACAGGCAGCAGGATCTTGAAAGTAGCTCCCATTCCCTCCTCGCTGTATACGCATATATTTCCGCCGTGGTTGCTGACTATCCCGTAAACCATTGCCAGCCCCATCCCTGTCCCCTCACCTTTTTCCTTCGTTGTAAAGAAAGGTTCAAAGACCCGGCTCTGAAGATCTTTCGGGATTCCGCTCCCGGTATCCTCCACCGCGATCATAAGATATTTCCCCGGAGCCATACCAACAATACCGCTGCAGTACGCCTCATCCAGGTCAACATTCTCAGTCTTTATAAGGATCTTCCCCCCTGCGGGCATGGCGTCCCGGGCATTCAGAAAGAGATTCAGAATAACCTGTTCGAGTTGATTCGGATCGCCTGATACAAATGGCAGATCTGCCAGTGGCTTCCCGGTAATCCTGACATTTCTTTCGATTGTCCGCTCGAGCACTATCATGGCATCATTTATAACCCTGTGCATGTCGACAGTCTGTACCAGGTGCTTTCCTTCTCTTGCAAACCCTATGAGCTGTGTCGTCAGTCGTGAGGCACGCTCAGCGGCTTTCTCGATGATTTCGGCAGCACTTGAAACTTCTTCGTCGTCTATATGATTAATTTTCAACATATTTGAATATCCAAGTATCCCCGTTAGCAGATTATTGAAATCGTGCGCTATGCCTCCGGTCAGTGTTCCGATTGCATCCATTTTCTGAATCTGCATCATCTGATCTTCCAGCATTTTCTTTTGCGTAATATCCGTAATAATAACCTGGATCATGGTATCTTCTTCATGATCGATAGAAGAAGCCTGGACACTCAGAATTCTGGCCTTTGTCCCCCCGACCGGAATGATCTCTATCTCGAATGGTTCGAGCTGTTTCTCTATTCTGATTTCCCGGAACTTGTCTCTGAGAAGCGGTATATACTTTTCAATAGGCTTTATTTCCTCTACGTTCAGGCTAAGGCTCGCTCTCCATTCCATACCGGCCAGTTCGGCCGCAGCCTTATTCGCATCCAGAATCGTCCCGTCCTGCCCAAGGATAACTATTCCGTTCGGGGAAAATTCAAAAAGTCGCCGGTATCGCTCTTCTGTCAATCCCAGAAGTTGTTCAGCCTGTCTTCTGCTTTCGTTTTCCTTTTCGAGTTCACTCGATTTTTCAGAGAGTTCTGCTTCGCTCTTGTGCAATTTTCTGACAACAACCAGGCTGATAATTACGAGTGACAAACCAATAATCGCATACGCCACATTCCGGATAAAAAAGTACCGCGCTTTTTTTCGTTCCCCGAAAGCAATGTATTTATCTATCGACCGATTCAGCACCGATTCCGGATCATTTATCATTTCACCAAGATATTTGTCGATAGTATGTCTCGGTTCTTTCAGGCTTCCCTTTCTATAGGCAACCCTTACTTCTATCGGCGAGAGTACCACCGAGGTTCCAACAAGCTCACTTTTCTTGCCGTACATCTTTCCGAACACCCTGTCCACAACACCTGCGTCTGCCTCTCCGGCTTTGACCTTCTGAAAAACCTCATGATAATCAGGGCATTCGATGAACTCGCATTCCAGGCCGAACCCTGTTGTTTTACTTCGTATTCCCTCGTTGTAAATATCATCTTCCTCGACCGCGATTATCTTCCCCTTGAGATCCAACGTTGATTTAATGCCAGCTTCTTTTTTTGCAAATATCTGCGCCCATGTTATAAGAAGCATCTCCCTGGAAAAACAGATAGTTTCTTCTCTCTCCTTCAAATAGGCGACAGCCAGGAGCATATCCAGTTTCCCGTTCACTATTTTTTCCAGGCATTCGTGCCAAGTGCCTTTGTCATATTCCAGGAGCCATCCCTCTCGAGCAGCAATTTCTTCGATAACTTCTACACAGATACCCTCCACTTTTCCGCTGGAATCTATTATTACATATGGCTCATTCTGATATACTCCGACCCTGTACCTTTCCCCGGCGGAGAAACCATTGGAAGTCAATATCATTAAAACGGGTATGGCTAATAACGGTATGTTGAACAATCTCATTTTTAACAGAAGCTCCACCAAGAAAACCATATTCAGGATAAATCCCAAGATAAAACCAATATTTTTCTATCCAGCCGAACTGGCGAAAGCAGCGCCTGGATTCTAATAATTACCCCTTATGACGTCAAGAATTTTTATAAAATATATTTATTAGTGTCTTGTTTTGTTGTTATCCTATATATCAGGAATTATTCAAGTATTGCATGATGTTTGTTTTTCCGGCACTTATTCTTTCGCCTGCTTTGACTTTAGTGTTTCTCCATATAATTCCCCCAATGTATTTTGTGCAGTTGAAACGCCTCCGGTGTGGCCCGGGTCACAATTTTGATTATATCTCCGAAACAACAGCCAACACTATCCCGGAGGCTACAGTAATTAACATCCGATGCGTTCCAACACCACACGCTAATCGATTTCACTCCCTGATGAGTACCCGCATGATCTTCCCTCGCATCAACCAGGGGTTGCTCTCTGATAAGTGCCCTCG
>CBDUUV010000012.1:0-34087 GCA_965370495.1 uncultured bacterium | reverse complement strand
TCGCGCTTTTCAACCGAGAATTTCCGTAATTGCAAAACCCTGGTTGACGCGCGCGGGGGGGGGGGGATCATCGGGTATTAATCACTGTAACCTCCAGGACTCGGTTTTTGCGGCGATTCGTCCTATATGAAACTATATTCCCGGTAGATAGTGACGACGTCATGATGTTCTGGTTGCTAACACGGCGATTTCACATCATCCATGATTTACGAATGAAAAAGCTTGATTAAATTATATATCCGTATTACCTTGAGCCCGTTTAAACGCCCTGTTCGGTGGCGGGAAATCGTTCAACAGGAATTTTTCCGGTAGCAGTGAAGGTGACAAATGCCAAAGTTACTCTTGATCATTATCAGTGCGGTTCTTGTAAATAACTTTGTCCTGCAGAGATTTCTCGGCATCTGCCCGTTCCTCGGAGTGTCAAAGAGAGTCTCGACCGCCCTCGGTATGAGCGGCGCGGTTCTGTTCGTCATGGCGATGGCATCGGTCTCGACCTGGATTATCCATCATTATGTTCTCGTGGCGGCTGATTCAGTCGATCATTTCGTGCTCATCAAGGCTGATCTGACATATCTTGGAACGGTGACATTCATCCTGGTCATCGCGAGCCTTGTCCAGCTTGTCGAACTGATTCTTCAGAAATTGAGCCCGGGGTTGTACCAGGCCCTTGGGATCTTTCTCCCGCTTATAACAACGAACTGTGCGGTTCTTGGTGTTGCCGTACTTAATATACAGAAAGACTACTCACTCCTGGAAACGACCGTTTTCGGCGTGGGTGCCGCTCTCGGTTTCGGGCTCGCGATGATTCTCTTCTCCGGGCTGAGGGAACGCATGGATCTCTGTGATACACCGCTACCGTTTCGCGGAACGGCTATCGGCCTCGTAACCGCGGGCCTGCTCTCGCTCGCGTTCATGGGATTTACCGGGCTGGTTAAATTATAGGTATTATAAATGGGCCTTGCGCCTGGCTGGGCCTGTTGAGTTGAATAGATGATCGATTGTCAATACGGAGGATGAAAACAATATGTTGAGTGCTGTTATTGCCCTTGCAACTCTTGCCCTGATAGCCAGTTTCGGATTGGCGATCGCTGCCCGGGTATTCGCTGTTGAGACTGACCCGAGGATCGGACTGGTGGAGGATGCCCTGCCAGGCGCGAATTGCGGGGCATGTGGTTTTCCAGGTTGTTCCGGACTTGCCAAAGCGATCGTCGAGGAAAAAGCCGGTGTTGGAGATTGTCCGGCAGGAAACGAGGATACCGTCAAGGCGATCTCCGATATAATGGGGGTCTCCTTCGATGGGGTAGGGGTGAGGATGGTCGCGATGGTTATGTGCAAAGGTGACGACCAGGTGGCCGGAAAACGTTTCTTCTATAACGGAATCCACGATTGTGTTTCCGCTGCTCTTATATTCGGCGGGGACAAGAACTGTTCGTACGGGTGCATGGGGCTTGGGACCTGTGCTGGTATCTGCACGTTCGGAGCCATCGAAATGCTTGAGAGCGGCCTGGCCCTGGTCGATCCCGAAAAGTGCACCGGATGCGGGCAATGTGTTAAGGCCTGCCCCAAGGGGATCATCAGGATGGTACCTGCCGGCAGAACTCTTCATATACTCTGTTCATCACATGACAAGGGCGCAAAAGCCAGGAAAGCCTGCGCGGTGGCATGTATCGCGTGCCAGAAGTGCGTCAAGGCGGCTCCCGAGAACAGTATTTGGATGGAAGACTTCCTCGCCGTTGTCAACTACGATTTCGAGATCCCGGATGAAGTAGCAGCTGAATGCCCGATGAATACAATCGTAGTAATAAAGCGTGGCAGCGCGGTGGCTGATGAAGAACCGAAAGCTGTGGCAGGGGGTGATGTTTGATGAGCAAGGGAAGTTTTTTCGGCGGGATTCACCCCCCGTACAACAAGGATATGGCAGAGAGCTGTGCAATAGTCGAGATGCCCCTGCCTGATGAGCTGGTAGTATATTTCTCGCAGAACCTCGGGGCTCCCTCGAAACCGGTCATCAAAAAGGGTGATGAAGTCAAAAAGGGACAGGTCATAGGTGAAGCAGGCGGGTTCGTGTCAACGCCGGTCCATGCGCCCACCTCGGGAAAGATCAGGGCGGTGGAGAAACATCCGTCGCCTGTCGGCGCCGATATGCTTGCCGCTGTCATAATACCTGACGGATTGGATGAATGGGTTGAAGGGTGTAATGCAGAGCGGGCCAGCTCCGGTCTGGACAGGGAAAGTATCAAGATGTTGATACTTTCCGGTGGTGTCGTCGGTATGGGGGGCGCGACATTCCCGACACATGTCAAACTGTCCCCGCCTCCTGATAAAAAGATAGATACACTGATTATAAATGGCGCCGAATGTGAACCGTATCTCACGGCTGATCACAGGGTGATGCTGGAGAGCCCGACAGAGATCCTCGATGGAGCTTCTCTTTTAGCATCGGTCGTCGGCACCGGCAATATCGTGATAGCGATCGAAAAGAACAAACCGGATGCTATCATCGAGATGCAACGAAATATCAAGGGGAGAAAAGGTTTCAGTGTGGCTGGTATGGATGTTATTTACCCGCAGGGAGCTGAAAAACAGCTTATCTACGCGCTGACCGGGAGAAAAGTGCCGGCCGGCGGACTCCCGATGGATATCGGAGTACTCGTGCAGAATGTCGGTACGGCGGCTGCCGCTTACGAGGCTGTACGGTACAACAGGCCGCTCATCAAAAGAGTAGTGACTGTGACCGGAAGCGGTATAAGACAGCCGAAGAACATTATGGCAAGGATAGGAACGAAGTTCAGCGACCTTGTTGAGTTCTGCGGCGGTATCGATGGCGATACCGCGAAGGTCATCAACGGCGGTCCGATGATGGGTATTGCCCAGCATTCGCTCGATGCGGGGATGACGAAGGGGACCAGCGGCCTGGTCCTGCTGAGGCTTGATGAGGTCGGGCAGTATATCAGCGATCCGTGCATCAGGTGCGGCCGTTGCCTCTATGTGTGTCCCATGCACCTCAATCCGTCGGAGCTGAGTATATTCACCGAACGCATGAGGTTCGAAGATGCTGATAATTATAACGTGATGGATTGCATAGAGTGCGGATGCTGTGCCTATGTATGTCCGTCCAGGAGGCCGATGGTTCATCATTTCAGGAGAGCCAAGGCCGAGATCAGGAACAAAGCTGATAAAAAGATGGGCTGATAGACCCCAGCCTGTATCTGGAGGTACTTTTGGAAGAAAATATGGAAGGCAAGAATCCGGAGGAAAAGCCGGTGGTACCAAAAGGTGGCGAAGCTTTACCGGAGAAAAAAACCGAACCTGTTGCGGCGGAGAAACCCGCCCCAAAAAAGAAAAGCAAAGAAACTCCGGGGCCGAGGTTCCTGGTGAGTTCATCCCCGCACCTGCATGACGGACAGACGGTCAGTTCGATAATGAAGCTCGTTATCTACGCGCTGATTCCTGCCAGTCTGTTTTCGGTCTACCTGTTCGGTATCGATGCGGCCAGGGTGATACTGATATCTGTAGGCTCGGCGGCGATATTCGAAGCCATCGCCAGAAAGATGATGAAAAGGGTAGTTTGTCTCGGTGATTTCAGCGCCGTTTTAACAGGATTGCTTCTGGCACTCAACCTTCCGTCGACCAGCCCCTGGTGGCTGATAGTGACAGGTAATTTTTTTGCGATAGTGATCGCCAAGCAGCTCTACGGAGGCCTTGGCTACAATCCTTTCAACCCGGCGATAATCGGGCGCGTAGTACTCCTGATATCATTTCCCGTTCACATGACCGCGCGGTGGGTCACCAATTCGCCATGGGGTATAGACGGAGTGACTACCGCCACACCGCTCGCGCTTGCGAAGGAAAGCCTGGCCACACTGGGTCACATAGATATTCCTTTCGGGACCAGGCAGGTTGTTGACCTGCTCATCGGGTTTCGCCCCGGATCTCTCGGAGAGGTCTCGGTCGTTCTGCTTCTGCTCGGAGGATTGTTCCTGATATTCAAGAAGGTTATCACCTGGCATATCCCCGTTTCCTTTATCGGGACGGTTTGGGTGGTTGCAGCGATTTTTCACCTGGTAGATCCGGAACATTTCGCCAACCCGGTATTTCATGTGATCAGTGGAGGCCTGTTTCTCGGCGCCATTTTCATGGCCACCGATTATGTTACCAGCCCCGTGACGAAGAAGGGAATGTTGATATTCGGTGCCGGGTGTGGGCTTATTACGATTATCATAAGGCTCTTTGGCGCATATCCCGAGGGTGTCAGTTTTTCGATATTACTGATGAATGCCGCTACGCCTCTTATCGACAGGTGGACCAGGCCTACGGTCTTTGGAGCGGTAAAACCTGAAAAAGCAGCGGTAGCCTGACATAAAGTTATTCTGGAGGTATTCGTTCAATGAAAGAAATATTCAAACTATGCATGGTGCTTACAGTGTTGGCGGCTATCTCTGCCGGAGTACTGGCGTTTGTCAGCGAAAAGACAGCGGAGCCTATCGCAAAAGCGGAACTGGAAGAAAAGATGTCTGCCGTGCGCGCCATAATGCCGCCGTTCGATAATGAACCGGACAAGGATATGGTTACTGTCAAAGGTGTGGGTGGGGAAGAGGTCGAAGTATACCGGGGACGCAAGGGTGGGGAGGTAGTAGGCGTGGCCTTCGAGGTAGTGGCTCCTGATGGATATTCCGGTGATATCAAGTTCATGGTTGGTATAAATATCGATGGAGTGGTTCAGGGGGTCGAGATACTCAAGCATCTCGAGACCCCGGGGCTTGGAGCGAAGATAACCGATGGTGAGTTTAAAAACCTGTACAAGGGAAAGAGCCTGTCCGATCCGGGGAACTGGGCGGTCACAAAGGATGGGGGAACATTCGTTCCGATCACCGGCGCGACGATATCATCGCGCGCGATAACAAAGGCTACACACAGGGGCCTTGAATTCTTCAAAGAGAGAAAATCCGATATCCTGGGCGGCGGGACCGGGGAAGATGAGGCTGACATAAAAGATGCCGATAAAAAAGAGAACGATGAAGAAGAGACCGAGAGGGGCAAGGAATAAAGATGAAAGTCTGGAATGAATTTATAAAAGGTTTCTGGAGCGAAAATCCTGTTTTCAGGCTTGTACTTGGACTCTGTCCGACACTCGCCGTGACGACCTCGGCTATCAACGGTATAGGTATGGGTCTTGCCACTACCTTCGTACTTGTTTGTTCCAACTTCGTGATTGCCCTTCTTCGCTCTGTCATTCCGAAGAAGGTCCGTATTCCGGCGTTCATCGTTACGATTGCCACGTTCGTCACGATTGTGGACCTCGTTATGAACGGGTATTTCCATGCTCTTCACAAGAGTCTGGGACTTTTCATACCACTCATCGTGGTCAACTGCATCATCCTCGGCCGGGCAGAAGCGTTCGCTTCAAAAAACCGGATCGGGATTTCTATTATCGATGGTCTCGGGATGGGATTTGGATTTACCCTTTCGCTGGTCGTGCTTGGTTCCATCAGGGAACTTGTCGGTAGCGGTTCGATCTTCGGTTTTACCGTATTCGGCGAAGGTTATGTTCCACTGCTTCTCATGATCCTTCCACCCGGGGCTTTCATCGTGCTGGGTATTTTGCTCGGACTGATGAACAAGGCCGAGATATCGCTCGCGAAAAAACAGGGCCGCATGCCTCTTATCCGCAAAGAGCATGACTGCGCGTCCTGTGTGCTGCACAGGAAATGGTTCGACTTCGGGCCCGATGAGAAGGACAAAGCGCCGAGCTGCGAGTGAAGTTTTCCGGGATTTAATCAAAAAGAAAAAGACAGGTAAGGCGAGTTGTGGAACCATCATTGCGGGGGCATGTCGATCGGTAAAATCGAGCGTTGAAAGCGCCCTGGCAATCGTTTCCACAATACCCGGGCCGCGACTCTCAATCCAGGATAAGGCTCTTTCCGAAGTTACCGATAAATTCGTAGATGTCGCCGTCCAGTGTATATATGGCTTTGACGCCCGGTATATTTTCAACAGCTTTTGCGCCCTCTTCGTGGCCGAGGACGAACAGTCCCGTCGAAAGGGCGTCCGCTCCGAGAGCGGTGCGGGCCACAACGGTGACGGCGAGGATGTGATCGATCGTCCGCCCGGTGCGCGGGTCAACGATATGTCCGTACTTGCGCCCGTCTATCATCACAAAATTCTCGTAATTGCCGGATGTGGCGACCGCTTCATCCCTGAGAAGCAGTTTTCCGACGATCCCCGGTTCTCCATGCGGTTCGCGTATACCGATCGACCAGCCGCTACGTCTATGAGGGACGCCTATCGCGTACATGTTTCCGCCCAGGTTGACAAGGGCGCTTGTGACCCCCCTGGATCTCAGTATCTCCACGCACCTGTCTACGCCGTATCCCTTGCCTATTCCGGCGAGATCGAGCTGCATACCTTCAGGAAGCGTTACGGTAAGTTTATTTCCGTCAAGTGCTACCTTGTCGTATCCGACGAATTTCAGGACAGATGCGATTTGATCATCGGAGGGAAGTGCGGCGGTTCCACCCTGGAATCCCCAGAGGCGGACAATAGGGCGGGCAGTGATATCGAATGCTCCCGATGTCGCCCCGGAGTACTTGAAGGCCGCCTTGATCAGGCCGAAGAGTTCTTCCGAGACGATGTAAGGTTTGCCACGGGATCCGCTGTTCAGCCTCGAGATCTCGCTGTCTTCTGTCCAGTTGCTCATCACGTTTTCAATGCGGTGCAGTTCATGCAGCGCTTCGCCCGCGACGGCGCAGGCCGTTTCTTCGTCAAGTTCATATATGGTGATGACAGCCCTGGTGCCCATAACGAAGGTTTCTTTCGTATACGGGGCCGGTTCCGAGCAGGAAGAAAACGTCGTCGACATGGATACAGCCAGCAGTATGCTGAAGGCTGTCAGCAGTATCGTTGAACCACGTGGTTTTTTTTCTGTCATTATTACCGCCTTGTGCCTTCCCCTTATTCGCAGAAAACTCCTGTAGTTATTTTCAGTATCCCGGTTTTCTCACACTGAGGGCTTTCCGAGAAGTTTGAACATCCTTGATTTGTATTCCTCAACACCCGGCTGGTTGAACGGATTGACGCCGAGAAGCTTGCCGGTGACAGACACGGTGATCTCGAAGAAAACGAAGAGGGCGCCTATTGTATCGGGCGTCAGGGAAGGGACTTCCAGTGTGATGACAGGCAGGCCTCCTGCCATATGAGCGGCTCTTGTGCCCTGAAAAGCTTTCATGTTGATCTCTCCGAGCGATCTTCCGGCGAGATAATTAAGATTATCCAGATCCATTTCCTCATGTGGAACGTTCAGGTTCCTGAGGGGGTATTTTGCCACAAGGAAAGTCTCAAGTATATCCCGGGCGCCTTCCTGGAGGAGTTGGCCAAGTGAGTGAAGGTCTGTTGTCATCACCGTCGACGCGGGAAACAGGCCTTTGCCGTTTTTGCCCTCGGATTCTCCAGAGAGTTGTTTCCACCATTCACACATCAGCGCAAGTTCAGGATGGAAAGTTGACAGTACCTCGATACCGATTCCCTTGTCGTGGAGCAGCGATCTTATCAGCGCGTAGAGCAAAGCGTTATTTGTCCTGTCTTTCCTGGTATAGGCCTCCATGCCCGACGCCGCGCCTGACAGCATTTCGGCTACAGGTATTCCTGCCGCCGCGCAGGGGACGAGTCCCACAGGGGACAGGATGCTGAACCGCCCTCCGACATTGCCCGGTATGGTAAATGTTCTCCAGCCTTCCTGCGAGGCCATCTGACGGAGCGCACCCTTTTCAGGGTCGGTTATAGCGATGATCCGGTTTTTTATCGTCTCACGGCCGAATGTCTCGATAAGTTTTCTTCTGAGCAGCCTGAAGGCTATCGCAGGTTCGGTTGTGGTCCCCGATTTGGAAATAACACATACAGAGAAACGTTTTCCCTCGAGTTTTGACAGCAGCCTGTCATGGTATCCGGGGGAGAGGTTATTGCCCGCGAAGTAGACGGGGAATAGGGTTGAGGACGGCAGGGCCTCGATAGCAGCCCTTGCGCCGAGATAAGAGCCACCTATTCCCACTACGACAAGGCAGTCGTTCTCGTCCTGAATACGTTTGCCGATATCTGCTATTTTTTCGATCTCGCTGCCTGAAGTAGCGGGCAGGTCGAGCCAGCCGAGCATATCGCTGCCGGGGCCTTCCCTTTTCAGGAGCCCGTCAAGCGCACCCAGCGCCAGCGGCATGCTGTTTTCGATTTCATTTTTCCCGATATGAGAAAATATACCCTCGATATCCAGATTGATCACGTCAGGCTCCTTTTGATACGGCTCCGGCATCAGGATCTTTCCACGGCCGCCTGTGGCTACTTCTCCTCTGCCAGGGATTTTTCAGTTATCAGGACAGTCTCTTCCGTATGGGTCACGACTTCCGCGCGGATCTTTTTCGCCTCTTTGCTGGTATCGGCTTTGAAAGCTTCATTCTGAATACCCGGAAGGTTGATGATGATGTTCAGGTAGGCTCCCTCGGCAGCCGTTCTGGCTGTGAGGGCTGCTACGCCCGCATCGCTGATGGAGTTTTTATTTCCTTTTTCGCAGACGGTCCGCGCGAGTTTTGCCGCGTCCATCGTACGCCTCAACACATTGAGCGGTATAAGGGTAGCTTCTTTTGTCGTTTCCTCGATCGCCGCGTTGCGCGCCGTTTTCTGCTCGTCTGTTTTTTTCTTCATGCGCATCGCGTCCATGACCCTGTTGAACGCGTCGGTATCCCTGTCGACATCAGCGAGAAACTCCTCCTTGAGATGCTGGGCTTCTATGCTGACCTCTTCCATATCTTCAAGTACATCCTCGTAACCTTTCTTGCCGTGTGTCAGGGCCCCGACCATCGCCGAAAGCGCGCCGCTGAGCGCGCCGCAGAGAGCCGCGACACTTCCGCCGCCTGGAGCGGGGGCATCTGTCGAAAGGACATCGGAGAACCCGGTGATCGTTAAAGCCGCCAGGCTGTCTTTTTTCCTGAACTGGTATTCGATGATCTTCCTGTCCGCCTCAAACGGATACAGGTCGCTGAGGCCCATCGAGAGGTCTGCGATATGAACGAGTTCCGATTCGGGCACGCCTGTAAGTTTGCCTATCTTTTTCAGGTAATGTTTTCCGGCTTCCAGCAATGCCGCGAGCGGGATCAGGCCAACGAGTTCGCTGCCTGTTACCCTGGCGCCATGCTCGGCGGCTATCCTGCAGCATTCGTCGAATACGAGGTGGGGAGGAGTGATCTTGTAATTTGTCAGGTTGATCGATACCTGCGCACGCCCGAAGTCATCCATATACCAACCTACAGCCTTGCATTCCTTGAATATCCCGGGGGCCCTGACGGCTTTCCCGTTCTTGTCGCGAACGATCTTGTTGTTACTGTCTCTTTTCAGGCGGCCCTTCTCGCGGATCGCAAACGCGATATCCTTCGCGATTCTGGTATCACGCGTATTGAGATTGACATTGTATGCGATCAGGAATTCCCTGGCACTGACCGCTGTCGCTCCCGTGGCGGGAAGAAACTCGGCCGGGCCGCAGTCAGGTTTCCATTCGGGATCCTTGAGTTTTGCTTCCAGACCTTCATATTCGCCGGATCTGACATTCGCGAGGTTCTTTCGCTCCGGTTTCGAAGCGGCATATTCGTAGAAGTATACCGGGATGCCCAGCTCATCTCCGACCCGTTTACCCAGTCTGTGGGCAAGCTCCACACAATCGTCCATTGTCACACCTGTTACAGGGACGAAGGGGCATACATCGGTAGCGCCCATACGAGCGTGCGCCCCGGAGTGAGTGGACATGTCGATGACCTCGGATGCTTTCTTTATCGCCCTGAAAGCAGCCTCGACGACTTCGTCGGGAGGCCCTATCATGGTGACCACGGTCCTGTTCGTATCCTTACCGGGGTCCACGTCGAGAAGCAGTACACCCTCGATGCCCCGGATTTCGTTTGTTATCAGGTCTATCTTGGCCATATCGCGGCCTTCACTGAAATTGGGTACGCATTCGACCAGTTTCATGTTGATTATCACTCCTTGTCTTGTAACCGAATATCTGGCAATATGGGGGTAGGATAATAGTGGATGTAAAACAGGTCAAGAGGCTTTGACGATTGCGGGGTAAAAAATGAAATTTTATCTGAGCGTCCCGCTTGTCAAACTCGAGGAAAGCCTGGATTTTGTCAAGAGCGAAGGGTTCCTTCCCGAGATCAGGATGGCAAATGTCAATTACATGATGAGTTTGACCGATGTCGCCATAAAACAACTCAGGGGGATACTTGATTCCCGCGCTTATACGCCTTTTATGCACGGGCCCTTCTTTGGGATCGATGTGGCAAGTATCGACAGGAACATATCTGAGTATTCGATCCGATGCCTCATACATGGGTTGGAAGTGACCAGTGCCCTCGGCGGCAGTGTCATGGTAATGCATACAGGGTACCTGCCGCAATTCTCGCGCGGCGGCAAGCGGCACTGGTTTCGCAACTGGGCCGAAAGGATGCCCCAGGTCGCAGAGAAAGCGGAAGAATTGGGTGTGACACTGGCGCTGGAAAACACATGGGATGACAGGCCCGAGATCCTGCTTCATCTTGCCGGCCTGATACCCGGCGATAATGTGCGGTTCTGTCTCGATACGGGCCACGTCAATACATTTTCGCGCCTGCCTCTGAAGACGTGGTGGAAAGCGATCGGCGACAGGGTCGTCGTTGTGCATCTGCATGACAATGATGGCTCCTCGGACGACCATATGACACCCGGGAAAGGGACGTTTGATTTCAGGGAACTTGCCGATTGTCTTGCCGGGCTTGACAAGCTGCCTCTTTTGGATATCGAGGTTGATTTTTCCAGGGCTCCTGCGGCGAAGAGTTATCTTGCTGGCATTTTCAAAGGTTTTTAGCGGAGGATATATCGTGAACGACATCACTGGCTGGATCGCAGCCGCGCTGGCTGTTGTAAATCTCTTTATCCTGGTTCTGCTGCTGAAGAAGAAGACGGGCAGCTTTGCTGGCGCCAGTGAAAAAGTGATGCGCGAGGAGTTCCGCCTGGCTCGCGAGGAGTCTGCTCTGGCGGCAAAAGGCTTAAGGGATGAGGTCGCCGGCAGGCAGAAAGAGACTACAGACACGCTTGTGAAAACCATCGGGGAGATCGGTAAGGCTCAGGCAGACCAGCTCGAAACAGTATCGAAACGTATCAGCGAACTTACAGAATCAAATGAGAATACTATCAGCAGGCTTCGATCGACTATTGACGAGAAACTCAAAGACCTGCAGGAAAGCAACGAGAAAAAGCTCGACGAGATGCGAAAGACCGTTGACGAGAAACTCCAGACTACATTGGAGAAAAGACTCGGCGAATCGTTCAAACTGGTCAGTGAGAGGCTTGAGGCTGTGCAGCGTGGGTTGGGTGAGATGCAGACTCTTGCAACCGGTGTAGGGGACCTCAAGAAAGTCCTGACGAATGTCAAGGCGCGCGGCACCTGGGGAGAAGTTCAGCTCGGCGCCCTGCTCGAACAGATACTTACATCGGAGCAATATGCCGGGAACGTCAGAACGAAGGCTGATTCAGGCGACATGGTGGAGTTTGCGATCAAGTTGCCGGGCCCGGATGATGATCCGGATACCTGCGTCTGGCTTCCGATAGACGCGAAGTTTCCGCAGGAGGATTATATCAGGCTTGTGGATGCTTCGGAGGCGGGCGATGCTGATGAAGTACAAAAAGCTTCCGCGGCTCTTATCCGCGCGGTCCATAATTCCGCGAAGGATATAAGGGATAAATATCTCGACCCGCCCCATACAACCGATTTTGCGATAATGTTTCTTCCGACAGAGGGGCTATACGCCGAGATCCTTCGCCAGCCGGGTGAGGTAGAAAAGCTTCAGCGGGAGTACAGGATAGTTGTAGCAGGGCCGACGACACTGACAGCAGTACTCAGCAGCCTGAGGATGGGTTTCAGGACACTTGCCATAGAGAAACGCTCAAGTGAGGTGTGGAAGGTCCTCAGCGCGGTGAAGACCGAATTCGGCAAGTTCGGCACTGTTCTCGACAAGGTCAAGCGTCAACTCAGTGCTGCTTCCAATACGATCGACCAGACCGGTGTCCGAACCCGCGCGATGGAGAAGAAACTCCGCCAGGTCGAAGTGCTTCCTGCCGGCGAGTCTTCGGAACTTCTCGAGCTTCCACCGGGAGATATTCCCGAAGTACCGGAACAAGAAACCCGGGATTAGGATAGGGGCTGGTGATTTTATTTCATATGATTTGAAAGGTCGTTGGTTTTATCAAGTTTGCAGAGCAACAGCTGCACCACCTTACCTGCGGCTGAAGTGAAGATCGTTGGAAATCAGGAAAGGAAATGGACATGATTGGAATGAGAATTATCGCACTTGCCATCACCGTGTTGATGTTGGGTACGAACGTTTTTGGAGACGACATTTCTCCAAACGAGATACTTAAGAAAGTTGTAGCCACGTACAGTGCCATGAAAACATACAAGGCTGAAGGGACGATCACCTCAGACATTGACATTGACGGAATGAAGACTATCATGGAGACCTCATTTTCGATTCTCTTGAAGAAACCCAATCTGTACCTCATTTCCTGGGCCAAGAAGAACATGTTCATGCCGAGCGATGTTCAGCCTGGAACTGTGTGGAGTGATGGGATACAACCCTATTTGTACATGGGAAAGATGAATACCTATTCCAAAGTGACCAGTGATGAAATTGCCTTGAGCAGTGCTACAGGAGTTTCCGGAGGGGTTGCACTTACTATACCGTTGCTGTTTTTGCCAGTGTTCAAAGATCAACCGGCTCCGTTTTCCCGGATAAAAGATCCAAAGATCGAAAAAACCGAAAAGGTTGGAGGAGAAGATTGCTATGTCCTGAGTGGATCATCAGCGATTTCAAAAAAAGAAACCTTTTGGATCTCAAAAACGAGCTATCTGATCAGGAAATACTATAGATCTTTTGAGCCTCCCGAGGGTATAGTAATACCCGAAATGACTGATGAACAACTTGAGGAAGCTATCAAAGGTATGGGGCAGGAAGTGACCGAAGAGAGCAAGAAGAGTATGAGAGAGATGCTGGAGAAATCGAAAGCGATGCTCCAGACCGCAAAAATGAATGGTTTTTTCTCCGAATTTCACGCAAACGTCTCATCTCCCGAATTGAACAGAAACGATTTCAAGTTTGCTCTGCCGGAAGGCGCAGTTCTCAAAGACTCTCTGTTTGGTGGAATGTTCGGCGGAAACAAAGGGATTTCTGACAAGAGCATGAATCACGACAGGCAATAGCCGAGCTATGATGGAACCCGTACGCGAGGAGCGCCAATTGCTTAGACCGGTTCTGATAGCCATGAGAGTTATCGGCTTCGCCTTGCGCCGGTTATGACCGGTTCGTTATCCGGTGTGTTTCTCCTGGTAATCAAAGGTGAGCTGTTTCATCCAACCGTCTTTATAGACTCGAAGCAATGGTTATTGGCGCCGAGGGAAACAGCGAGCCGAAAAACAGGCTTTGCAAGATCGACGACGATTGGGTAGTATCCAGATAGGACTTCTCCTTTCGGTAAGCGGTTATTCCCTGGAGCTATTATGACGCTGGTTTTTGGAGGAGTTCCGCTCCCGTCAGCAGTAATAATTGTTGAACCCTGAAAATAGTCTGGAGTTCTCAAAACAGATGAAAAACAAAAACATGAGAAAAATAGAGCAACTTGAACACTATATTTCGTTTACTCCTCGTGAAAGACGTGAAATCAAAAAGATCATAGAAAGTCATCCGATGTTAATCAAACAATATTATTTGGATTTGATTAACTGGAATGATCCGAATGATCCGATCCGTAAAATGGTAATTCCCTCGATAGAAGAAAATGAATCTTCCGGGGGAAGTTTTGATACAAGCGGAGAATATGAAAACACCAAATTGCGCGGCCTGCAACATAAGTATTCGCAAACAGTCTTGATATTGGCCACAAATGAATGCGCAAGCTACTGCCGTTTCTGTTTCAGAAAAAGATTAGCGGGTATAGTTACAGATGAAATAGTAACGGACTGGGATTTAGTGGTTAAATATATTTACGAACATAAGGAAATCACAAACGTACTTTTAAGCGGAGGAGATCCATTAACGTTATCGAACGACAGAATAGCAACTATTTTGCAAAAATTATCAGGTATTCAACATCTGAAGTTTATTCGAATTGGAACACGAACTCCTGTAGTTTATCCCGACAGAATAGCAAAAGATGATGAACTGATAAACATGTTGAGAGAGTATTCTTGCGAAAACAAACAGCTATTTGTTATAACGCAATTTAATCATCCGAGAGAAATTACTCCCCACAGTATTGAAGCAGTAAATAGATTGAATGATGCACGTATAATTGTTCAAAATCAGGCTGTATTATTGAAAGGGGTTAATGATAATCCTGCTGTAATGGCTGAGTTGCAAAGTGAACTGACAAAGAACGGTGTCATGCCATACTATATTTTTCAATGTCGTCCGGTAAAAACAGTAAAACATATTTTTCAAGTACCTTTATACAGAGCCCTTGATATTATAGAAAAGACAAAGTCAATGCTTGATGGACCCAGCAAGAAATTCCGATTTATCATGTCGCATGAAACTGGAAAAATCGAGATTCTCGGTTGCCTGGATGATTACCTGTATTTCAAATATCATCAAGCTAAAGATAAGCTTCTTGTAGGCAAAATATTCCATGAGAAACTCAGCAAAAATGATTGTTGGCTGGATCTTTAAATGACTGATAAAAACAATCATCAGGCTTGATAGAAATTGAGCGCGGCGAAATTTCGTTCAGGTCAATGTATCGTTCAGCAGCCCGATTGTCAGGCAGATGGATTATGCTTATTAACGGTGTACTGCGCCAAACATCGAGGGTGTGATAAATGAGTTATCACTCGCTGCGGTTTGTTCATGGGGAGGGTTTCTTTCAGGCCCGTGACGGCCTTCAACTCTTCGAGCAGTACTGGCGGCCGGATACGCCCAGGGCGGTTGTCGTGATTGTGCACGGATACGCTGAGCACAGCTCCCGCTATGCTTCTGTTGCTGCTGATTTGGCTGAGAACGCCTACTGCGTTTTTGCATTTGACCTGCGCGGCCATGGCCGCTCCCAGGGCCCACGCTGCTTTGTGAGGAGATTTGATGAGTACTTGAATGACCTGGAAGATGCCCTTGTCCGGGTGCGATGCATGTGGCCGGGCGCACAGGTTTTCTTGCTGGCTCACAGTATGGGAGGTTTGATTTCCACACTCTTTGTGATCAGAGAGAAGCCTCGGTTGGCCGGCATGATCCTCAGCGCACCGTCCCTTGTGCTGGGTGATGATTTTCCTCCTTACAAAGTCAGGTTGGCCCTGCTCCTCAGTCGATTTTTCCCGCGATTACCGACGTTCTGCATACAGAGCAGTTCCCTTTCACGCGACGAACAGGTAGTGCGGCAATATCGCGAAGACGGGCTTGTCTATCATGGTCGTACACCAGTCAGAACTGCAGCAGAGATTATCCGCGCGACACATGAGGTTCAAGGGCGAATGGAGGAGATTGATCTTCCACTGCTTATTGTCCACGGAGGCGATGATCGCCTGTCCAACATCGCGGGAAGCAGGAAGCTCTATGCAAATTCCAGATCAACTGATAAATTATTCAAGGTTTACGCCGGGGCCTACCATGAGGTCATGAATGAGCCCGAAAAGGACGCCGTGTTTGCAGAGATGTCAGCATGGCTGAATGGACGTGCGGGGGATTAGCGAGTTCGCCGTCCGTAATCGGATATATGATAACTAAATGGATACTTTTCGCATGAATTTGCGAATTGAATCGTGTTCGCGTTCAGACATCATGCTTCGTGACAAACGGCTGCAGAGACTCTATTTGATCGCTGTGTAATTACATCCCTTCTTCAGCACATCCGCGAGGAATTTGGTGGCTTTACCCATGGTGATGATCCTGAATGCCAGGGATCTGGTTCCTCTGTCCGTATAGGCCCTGCTGACATCCCATCTGTCGTAAATCTCTTTGAAACCGTGTTTCCTCAGGATCTTGCGTGTTTTCCGGGGTGTAAACCAGTGTATTGCGGGATGTTCCGTATATCCGATCAACTCGGGTTTGTTGACCTTTGCCCAGTTCATAATCCTGATCTTGAGCTTGTCCGGATACCACCCGAAGAGAGGGAAGCCGGTTATCTCGGATGTCAAGGGACAGAGGGAACTTGCCGAGTTAAACCAGAACAGGCCGCCAGGCCTCAAGACCCGGTATGCCTCCGAGATCGAAGATTCAAGATCCTCAACATGCTCCAGCACGGATGTGGCCAGCACGATGTCGAAACTTTCATCATCAAACGGCAGGTCCTCCGCTCTGCCCTCCCTGATATCGATCGGGACAGACAAGTACTCTGCGAGTCTGGCCGATGTCTTCCTTGCCTCATCCCAGGGTTCGATGCCGACTGTCCTGAATCCAAGTTTCCGGTATGCAACAACGTACTCCCCCTGAGCCGCGCCGATATCGAGCAGTTCCGCGTCATCCGGAAAGCTTACAAGACTCCTGAGCCTGCTTATGCGCAGTTCGGCCTGGCGGTATACGCAAGGCAGGTCCGCAACAATTTTCTCGAAGGATATCGATTCCTTGGCCTGCTTTTTTACCGGCATTAGAATCCCACTTGTTTGTTGTTGCCTGAGCACAGTCGTATCTTGAGAAGGATAACGAATATTACTGTAAAATAATAAGGAAAAATACAGTAACAAAATTTATGAGTCATGCGCTATTTTGTCGAGCACTGAAACACGTCATCTATCTTGAGTTTAAATACTCTTGCAATACGAAACGCCAGCGACAAGGACGGAGAGTACTTACCCGCTTCTAACGCAATGATAGTCTGGCGCGTAACGCCTGCTCGGTCAGCCAATTCCTGCTGGGTCATTTCATCGTTATCGAAGCGCAATCTACGTATTGAATTGGTGATATTCTCATTCCGCATAACTATTGCCCCGATTATATAAAATAAGCAGTACTACAGATCTGACAACGTAAAAAATCATACATCCACAGAATACAATTAATGGTAGAAGATGGATCGTTACCATATTGCTTCCAGCGTACATTTTTGTTGCCCAGATGCTCATCAGGCCGACAACGAAAACCAGATAGGACGCCATCCCTCCTGCAAAATAGGCTTTTCGGCATATTTGACGATCTCGCTCATCTATTGATATCTTAGTTAGAGTAAATCGCCGCCGAAAAATGAATGGCGTCAAGCCTATCAAACCAAATAGCCCAAAAGCTGCACTACCAACCTTCCAGCCCCCAATTGAGGACAATACAAAGAAGCCAACACAAACAATTGGAAATAGAATGAGAATAAACCATGCTGTCTTCTGTTCCATATTCATAGCGGCCCTCCCGGTTGAACCAATTTTGCACTCACTTGCAATGTAACAAATATATTACATTTTGTCAACTACAACATACATCCATTTTTAAACTCAATACGGATACCCGCGAACTTTCCGGAATCTCGCCGGTCCTTTTTTGCCTTTACGCACTGAAGAACTTTTATGTATAATGCGTGACCGAGGACAAAAGGGGGTGTTCCCGGCGGCACAGGGATCGGCGAGCCGGTACCAGGGGAACATACACTCTGCTGCTGCGACGATATCTTCACGGTATGGTTAATGGTTTCCAGGAAGCATTCCGGTTTTGTACTCGCAGTTACGTTGGGGCGTCCGTTCATTATAACTATGAGCGGTGAGACAAGGGAGGGGCATATGTCGAAACCCGGAGACGGATGTGTCAAACCTGCAGGCGGGCCGCTGTTGCCCGTACCGGAATCGGCTGTTCCAGCTGCAGGAGAAGCATTGTCACAGGAGGTAAGCAAAGTGTCATCAGGTGTTGGAAAAGAAGCCATTGATTTTGAGGCCAATGCATTTGTCGCGGGAAAAGGGTTTAAGCCCGTCAAGCTCTCAGACTATAAAGGCAAATGGATTGTGCTGTGTTTCTATCCAGGGGATTTTACTTTCGTTTGACCGACCGAATTGGCAGCGGTCGCTGCCCTTTATAAAGATTTTCAGGCGTTGGGTGTTGAAGTGTTGTCGTTGAGCACAGATAGTCGATTCATACACAAAATCTGGCAAGAACAAGAACTTTCCAGGATGGTTGATGGAGGAGTGCCTTTTCCGATGATATCAGACGCTGGCGGCAAGATTGGTGCAGTCTACGGTGTGTACGACGATGCGGCTGGTGTGGATATCCGGGGGCGTTTCATCATTGATCCTGACTTTGTGATTCGGGCAATGGAAGTGTTAACTCCGGAAGTGGGACGGAATCCGAAGGAGTTGCTTCGACAGATCAAGGCTTTCCAGCACGTGCGAGAGACAGGTGAAGTGACACCATCAGGGTGGGAGCCAGGAGAAGTCACGCTCACACCTGGCCCGGAGTTGGTGGGCAAGGTGTGGGAGGTGTGGAAGCCGTAAAGGTGATGCAAAGGAGGAAAGTGGTGAGTGACAAACCAATTTATATGTCGAAGAGTACTGTCAAAAATATCTGGCAGGAGTACCGCGTATACGATGACCGTCTTGAGTTTGATACGCTGTTTGGCCGGATGACGATTCCGTTCGAGCATGTTGAAAGGATCGAAGTTCTCGATGCTGATACAAAAGCACTGGTCAGAGGCGATCTACGCCTGAGGAACTTCCGGCCGGCACTTAAAATCGACTGGGCCAACTTCCTTGACCATGTTGTATTGGACAAAAGTGAAGGATATGTTCGTCGTGTCCTTTTCACTCCGGAGGATCCGGCAGCATTCAAAAACGCGCTTAAAGAAGCAGTAACCCGGTTCCAGGAAGCCCGGAGCTAAGCTGCGCCATTGATGGCGATTGATTTTAAGGCATGTTTTGAGTGGCTTTCATCCTCAGGCAGTGTTGCGTCGACGGGAACAAACAGGTTTGTTTATCTTGTTTATAACGCGGCAGTGAAATATATTTTTATTTATTCCGGTATCAGTATTTGACATATTCTGACAATTCGTTTATTGTCCGCCGAATATGTAGATCTAAATAAAATCTGGTCACTTTTTCACCGTAAGGAGTGCTTCCATGGAACTTGCTCAAAAAAGGCTTAACGACTCCAAGGCTTTACGATGGTTTGTTCTAATATTGATCAGTACGCTGCTTTTTTCTACTTACTGGTTCCAGGATTGTATGGGGCCGCTGAAAAGCTTGATGGAAAGCGAGCTTGGATTTGACAGTGGTCAGTTCGGTATGCTGGTGGCTTCGACCACATGGGCAAACCTTGCTCTGATGATAATCGTGGGCGGAATGGCTCTGGATAAATGGGGTATCCGGAAGACAGGTACATTTTTCGCCATTCTGGCAGGTGTCGGAGCGTTCATAGTAGCTCTTGCCAGTAGTGGATTCTTCGGGTCGGATGAAAAAACAATGCTCACCTGGATGATCATTGGAAGGATTCTGTTCGGGACAGGTCTCGAGACCGTCTGCGTTATGGTCTCAAGGACGATAGTCAAGTGGTTCAAAGGATATGAACTGGCGCTGGCCATGGCCATAAATGTTGGCTTCGGCCGACTCGGTTCTGCCGGCGCGAACTTCTTTGGTATCGATATAGCAAATAACACTGTGTCGACCGGACTGCTGTTTGCTGCTTCACTGGTCGGTATTTCCGTAATAGCGTTCCTTGCTTATATGATCTTCGACATCAAATTCGATAAGAGGGAGAAAGAGCTGACGGGAGATATAACAGCATCAGGAGACGACGGGTTCAAATTCCGGGATCTCGGCGATTTGCTCACTAATCATTCCTTCATGTTTATCGCTCTGCTCTGCGTGGCTTTTTACGCGGCAGTATTCCCGTTTGTCATGTATGCTCCGGACCTTCTCATTAATAAATTCGGGTTTACAAACGCCATGCCGGATTTGGCCGGAATGGGGTTGTGGCAAAAGACGAATGCATTTTTCCATAATGGCCCCAAAGTAACCAGCCTGATCCCGCTCGGAACGATACTGTTTACCCCGGTCTTCGGAAGCCTGGTCGATAAAAAGGGCAAAGCTGCTACTTTGATGATCGTAGGGTCCCTGCTTCTGATCTTCGCGCACCTTTCACTCTCCGTTTTCAACAACGTTATCCTGGGATATTTTGGGCTGATAGCTCTTGGCATCGCCTTCTCGCTGGTTCCCGCCGCGATGTGGCCGTCTGTCGCCAAGATAGTTGCCGAGAACAGGCTTGGGACTGCCTATGCGACGATGTTTACCATTCAGAATTACGGCCTTGCGGTTTTCTTCTGGGGAATCGGCAAGGTACTCAATATGGTCAATCCGAATGTCGTTTCGCAGATAGCAGCCAAACGGGAAGAGTTGATCGATGCGGGTGTAAGGATGCAGGAAATCCCCGGTATGATCGAGGTTTGGAGAGTGGCGGACAAAATTCAGTATAACTATACTATTCCTATTCTGATGCTTGTAGGGCTTGGAGTGATCTCTATTTTCCTCGCTTACAAGCTCAAAGCTGCTGACAAGCGGCAGGGGTATGGATTGGAACTGCCGACAAGTCATGAAGGTAACCAGATTGGGTCAACCTGATCGTTCTGTCGATCGAAAAACTGAGATATCATCATTGAATGCGGAGTGGGAAGGATGCCGGCTCCGCATTCTGCATCGAAATCCCTGCTATGAAATAACGGGGTAAAATGGTTGATTCCCTTTTGAAAATGGTCTAGAATATCCTCGCTGTGTTTGAAAGCAGCTTGTTTATTTTAGTTCAGAGACAGGTGGTCTGCAGAGTGGCGTCTGGCGATTCAAGCGATTCCTCTGCCGGAGAACCGCCGAGTGTTGTTTACCCTATCGCTTAAAGGAGCAGAAAAAATGCGGAAACGTATATTTCTTTTGCTGGCACTGACTTTGCTCGTGCTTTCTTGTGCCGCAGAAGTTCAGAACCCGTTCTTATCCGAGTTTGATACGCCGTTCGGGGTGCCTCCATTCGACAAAATAAAAGAAGAGCATTACATTCCAGCATTTCAGGAGGGGATAAGGCTTCAAGATGTGGAGATCGCGGACATAGTCGATAATACCGAACAGGCGACATTTGAAAATACAATCGAAGCGATAGAAGCTTCCGGAAAGCTGCTTACAAGGGTAGCCAATGTCTTTTTCGCGCTGAATTCAGCCAATACGAACGATTCCATGCAGGCCATAGCGAAAAGAGCCGGGCCGATGCTTGCTGAGCATCTGGATAATATTTCGCTGAATGAAAAACTGTTTCAAAAAGTCAAAGCCGTTTATCAGAAAAAGGATAAGCTGAAACTGACGGGAGAGCAGAAGAGGCTGCTCGACGACTATTACAAGGATTTTGTAAGGGGGGGTGCTGATCTGGATGAAGAGGGTAAAGCAAAATTGAGAGAGATCAACCAGGAGCTTTCCGTTCTCGGGATCCAGTTTGGCGAGAATGTTCTGAAAGAAAACAACGTTTTTGAACTTGTCATTGATAATAAAGCTGATCTTGCCGGGCTTCCCGATGGAGTCATCGCTGGAGCAGCGGAAACTGCCGTGCGGAGAGGGCATGAAGGAAAATGGGTATTCACTCTCCACAAACCGAGTATGATCCCTTTTATCCAGTATTCCGACAGACGCGAGCTTCGAGAAAAGATATACAAAGCGTACTATAACAAAGGTGACAATAACAACGAGTTGGACAACAAGAAGATCCTTTCGAGGATAGCTGCATTAAGGGTCAAGAAAGCGAATCTTCTCGGGTACAGGACTCACGCGCATTTTGTGCTCGAAGAAAACATGTCCAGGAACCCGGATAACGTGTTTGATTTTCTGGGTAAGCTCTGGCCGGCCGCAAAGGAAAAAGCAAAGGAAGAAGCCAGGGTGCTCCAGGCGATGATCGACGAAGAAGGAAACAACTTCAAGCTCGAAAGCTGGGACTGGTGGTACTATGCTGAAAAGGTCAAGAAAGCAAAGTACGATCTCGATGAGGAGATGCTGAAACCGTATTTTGTGCTCGAAAATGTTATCGATGGTGTTTTCTGGGTCGCGAATCAGCTGTATGGCATAACCTTTGAGGAAATCAGGGACATCCCGAAATACCACGATGATGTAAAGGTTTTCGAGGTCAAGGAAGCTGACGGATCGCATATCGGGGTTCTGTACACTGATTATTTCCCCAGAGCGAGCAAAAGAAGCGGGGCGTGGATGGGTGCCTACAGGAAACAGTCGAGGCTCGGCGGCAGGATGGTGACTCCTGTCATCACGAATGTCGGTAACTTCCAGAAACCCACTGGCGACAAGCCGGCCCTGCTCACCTGGGACGATGTTCTGACCCTGTTCCATGAGTTCGGGCACGGCCTTCACGGGCTTCTGACGAATTGCATCTACCCGAGTCAGTCGGGAACAAGCGTTGCCACGGACTTTGTGGAACTTCCATCACAGATAATGGAGAACTGGGCCGGTGAACCCGAAGTACTGGCCCATTACGCGAGACATTACAAGACCGGAGAGGTTATTCCGGATGAACTCGTTGCAAAGATGAAAAAAACCAGCAAGTTCAACCAGGGGTTTGCCACGACGGAATACCTGGCGGCATCATATCTCGATATGTACTGGCATACGCTTTCAGTAGCTGTTGAACACGATGTAATCGAATTCGAGAATAAAGCTTTCGAGGAACTGGGCCTTATTCCGGAGATCATTTCGAGGTACAGGAGCACATATTTCCAGCATATCTTTTCCGGTAACGGCGGCTACGCGTCAGGGTATTTCAGCTATATGTGGGCCGAGGTGCTGGATGCGGACGCATTCCAGGCTTTCAAGGAGACCGATATCTTCAACAAAGAACTGGCCCGTTTGTTCAGGGAAAATATCCTTGCCAGGGGAGGCTCTGAAGACCCGATGGTGCTTTACAGGAATTTCAGGGGCTCTGACCCTGATATCGAGCCTCTTTTGAGGAAAAGAGGTCTTAACTAGACCGGTTGATCAAAAGGATAATCTATCCAGGGATACAGGCAGGAATCCCGGGCCCGCCCGCCAGCATGCTGGCGGGCGGGCCCTTTTCTCAGGGACAGCGCTTAACCGCCATGTGCCAGGTGGAAAACCGTGACATCTGCGCCGTCATTGACCGTTGTAAGCGCGTAGTCGTCTTCGGGGATCAACCTGTCGTCCACGGTTACCGTGATGAGCGCGTAATCGTAGCCCATCACGTCAAGGATATCCTGAACGGTCATCCCGGATTTCCAGTCGATCCTGTCTCTGTCATTGATTGTTATCATCTGTCATTCCTTTGAGCCAGCCAGGATCTCAATGGCAATATTGGCTTCCATGTTAGCGGCGATTGCCACGCGGGCGGAACAGAGGCCTATACTCGAATCGGTTTTTTCATCGCCGATGATATAGATATTTCCCGCCGATTTTATCTCTATCGCGGAGGAATTGCCGATCCCCGATACACCGCTGGCGCAAACGACAGGCTTTTCGGGAAACGATTTGCACCAGGTTTCTATCAGCCAGTGTTTGTTTTCGGCTCGGTCGAAAGCTTCGATAAGAAGATCCGCTTCACCAAAGACAACAGGGATATCCCCGGGCGTCAGTTCGATATCGTGTTTCACTATGACGACGTCGGGGTTGATGTTGAGCAGGTGCGAACTCAGAGCATCGACTTTCGATTTTCCAATATCTGCCTGGAAATAATATTGCCTGTTGAGATTCGAAAGCTCAATGACATCGAAATCAACCAGGATAAGTTTTCCGATACCGGCCCGGACAAGAGCCACTGCGGCATTCGACCCGAGTCCTCCACAGCCGGCGATCCCGACGACAGAACCCCGCAGTTTCTCGGTCGAACCAGGGACATTCCGGTCGAAGATAGAAGAAACAGGTTTTTTATCCATTGTTTTCCCCGGTGAGACCCGGTCATGTCCTGGCCTCACGAATTACATATCACATATGCCGGTTTGAAACCATCGAAGCTGCTTTGCAGCTTGATCGCCGTTATTCCTGATCATCCTTGATGATCTCGACAAGCTCGGGCAGGTCGATGCCGAGTTGCTTCAGGCGCTGGATAGTCGGCACACCATTTCTGGTCCAGCCGCGGCGCTTGTAAGCCGCGTCTATCACGCTGTTGTATTGTTCCATACGGTATTTCCGCGTTATCTCCATTTTTTCCACGGTGCTCTTTCCTTCCGGATCGATATCGATGAGCTCTTTCATCTGCCTGTCGTAGTATTTGTCGGCACGCGATTCATACTCTTCTTTTGTAACAGGGCCGACAGCCCTGTACGGAGGCATATCGTCTTTTCGCGTACCGAACCCGAGCATCCTGACCATGATCCGCTGGAGATTATGAACCCTGGCTGACTGGTCGAGCATCTTTTCCTCGTCCAGGGGTATTCCTGTCATTCCCTCAAAGAACTTGAAGAAATCCTCAACATGATCCGGCACCTTGGCCGCTTCCTGGGGTTTGTAATTCTTGTTGCTTAGTGGTACGACATCGTTCCACAGAAGTTTGCAGAGGCCGTGAAGCCCGAACCATGTCCTCCACAGCGGATAGTAGTACAGAGCCTCTGCCTTGTCATCGAAGGTGGGGATCTGATTATTGACCATATCCATGAAGATAAGCCATGCTTCGTCGTGCTGGGGCCCCTTTACTGCCATGGTATATCCGGCCTGCTGGGCAAGAGATTCCTTGCAGACATATTCGGAATACTCGAGCCCCTTGACCTCCATACCGATATCCTGGAGGAACGCGGCATCGGCGCCGAGTTCCCTGATCCATTTTTCTTTCAGCCATCGGATACCCATACCTACTTCGACGCCGAAACCTTCACCTGTTGCCATTTCGTGCAGGCATTCAAGTACTTCAGCGGTCGCGCCGAACTTCAGATTCTTGCCGCCGGTATGTTCCATGGTGATCACGCCGTTTTCGAATGATTCCATCACGAAAGCCATGCATGTGCCGACCGAGATCGTATCCACACCGTAGGTGTCGCAATAGAAGTTATACTCGGCTACGAAATCCGAATCGAAACACCCCATGTTCGAACACGCGGCGGCTGTTTCATATTCAGGTCCGTCAACCAGCACGGCTTCACCCTTGTAAGGGCCGGTTTTGAGAACAAACCCGTCGATAGTCTTGGCGCAGGCCATCGAACAGCCTTTCCAGCAGCCGTCTGGCGAATTCTGGGTAAAATAATCTGATTTGAGTATCTTCGAGTCGATCTTGTACGTCTCAGGATGCGAACCAAACTTGTAGTTGAGTACTGGAAGGAGGTCGTACGCGTCCATTACATCGACGATGTTGGCGGTGCCGACCTGCCGCATACGGCACTGGTCCTTGTCCAGGGTCGCCATCTCGGCGTTGATCTTCATCCCGTAATCCCTGATTAACTGAGGGTTGACCGGCTGGTTCCGGTCGTCGACTATTTCTATAGCCTCGGTAGGACACGTATAGGCGCATGACGTGCAGCCGATACAATGTGGATCGACTTCCCCGAAGGGCATCGTCATATGCCTCTTGATGCCCCGGCCCGCAAAATCGATGATTCGTTCCATTATGAATTCATCGCACGCGCGGACACAATGTCCACAGAGAACACACGCCTTCGGGTTCTCGTCGGTGAGTTCACTTTTGTATTTGTCCTTGTCGTCCGTGCCGCAGACAGCGGCGAGCGCTTGTATAACCGGGACCATAGGCCAGCGCCCGAGATACATCTCGGCAAGCGTCTTGCGGTGCTTCTTCACTCTCTCGGAGCCTGTTAACACTTTGATCTCGCTGCGCACCGGGAAGTTGCATGAAGTGACGAGTTTCTTTTTGCCCTTCTGTTCGATTTCCACGATACACAGCCTGCAGATTCCCTGCGGAGTAAGGTCCTTATGGTGACATAATGTTGGTACAATGATTCCGTTGTCCCTGAGGACTTCCAGAAGGTAAACACCTTTTTTGACTTCTACTTTTTTACCATCGATACTGATACTGATCTTGCCGGTAGCCATTATATCACCTCCACCGCGTCAAAGTTGCAGCTCTCAAGGCAGATTCCGCACTTGATACATTTATCAACATCTATTACATGCACCTGTTTTTTCTCGCCAGCGATCGCGTCGACCGGGCAGTTTATCGCGCACAGTGTGCACCCCGTGCAGTTGTCCGCGTTGATAGTGTAATTGATCAACGCCTTGCAGATACCGCCGGCGCATTTCTTTTCCTCGATGTGCTGTTCGTACTCTTCCCTGAAGTATTTCAGTGTACTCAGTACAGGGTTCGGGGCCGAGCCGCCAAGCTGGCAGAGGCTTGTCTCCCGCACAGTGTCGCAGAGTTTCTCGAGCTCCTCGATATCACCTGCCTTTCCCTCGCCGTTACATATTCGTGTCAGCACGTTGTTCATCAGGTGAAGCCCTTCACGGCAGGCCGTGCATTTACCGCACGATTCATCCATGAGGAAATCTATGAAGTACCTAGCCACGTCGACCATACATGTTTTGTCGTCCATCACGATCATGCCGCCCGACCCCATCATCGAGCCAGCCTCGGTGAGCGAATCGAAGTCGACGGGCATATCGAGCTTGCTTCCGGGGATGCAACCTCCCGATGGCCCGCCCGTCTGAACAGCCTTGAACTCGCGTCCGTCGGGGATACCGCCGCCGATCTCCTCGATGATCTCGCGAAGCGATATACCCATCGGGACCTCGACCAGCCCGGTGTTGTTGACATCACCTACGAGGGAGAAGACCTTTGTGCCTGACGACCCGCCCCACGGATTACCAGTGACATCTCCGGTCCCTATCGCAGCGAACCATTCGGCGCCCTTGTCGATGATTACCGGTATATTGGCCCATGTCTCGACATTGTTCAGGACAGTTGGTTTGTCCCTGAATCCGTATTCTACGTTATGCACATACTTGGCGCGCGGTTCCCCGGCTCTGCCGGCCATCGAAGCCATGAGCGCGCTCGATTCGCCGCAGACAAACGCGCCGGCGCCCCTGTGTATGTGTATATCGAAGCTGAACCCGCTATCCAGGATATCGTCGCCCAGAAGGCCGTAATCGACGCACTGGTCGATAGCTTTCTTCAGCCTTTCCATGGCAAGCGGGTATTCCTTTCTTATGTAAATATATCCGTTCACAGCCCCGACGGCGTAGGCGCCGATAAGCATCCCCTCGATAACAGAGTGAGGATCCGTCTCGATTATGCTTCTGTCCATAAAGGCTCCCGGGTCACCTTCGTCGGCGTTGCAGACGACATATATTTCTTCATCTCTTTCTTCGGCTGCCCTGCGGCCCGATTCCCATTTGACACCGGTGGGGAATCCGCCTCCTCCGCGGCCCCTGATACCTGACGCGATCACTTCCTTGATCACATCTTCAGGGGAAACTTCCGCGAGAACCTTTTTCAGCCCCCCGTATCCGCCGCGTGCGATGTAATGATCGATGTTTTCGGGGTCCACCAGGCCCTTGTTTCTGAGAGCGATCAGCTGTTGCTTGCTGAAGAAACCGATCTCTTCCATCTTTTCGTTAACTACGCCGGATACCGGGTCCTTGTGAAGCAGCCTTTCGACCGTTTTTCCTTCGGCAAGGCTGTCGACGATCTCCTCGAGGTCCTTATCCTGCACCTTCTGGTAGAATATGCGTTCCGGCTGGATGACTATGATAGGGCCCATGGCGCAGAAACCGTTGCATCCGGTACCCACAACAAGGAAATCTTTTTCGAGTCCTTTTTTTCTGATTATTTCCATCAACCTGTCCCGAATGTCAAATCCCTTTGCGGATACGCATCCAGTCCCGGTACAGACCATAAGCATTCCCTTGTAACCGGCTGCGTCTTTCTGTTCCCTGGCGGTGATCTTTTCGAGGTCTTCAGGTTTGATCTTCCCTCGTGAGGCCTGCTTCAGATCTTTGTCGACACACGCTTCCTTCTTTTCTGCCAGGGCTGCTTTTTCGATGAGTTTTTCGACGTCTTTTGCCTGGACGTTGCCGAAAACTTCGTCTCCGATCCTGACGACGGGGGCGATGCTGCACGCGCCAAGACAGGCTACTGCCTGGAGGCTGTATTTTTTGTCAGGAGTCGTTCCCCCGGTGCCGATACCCAGAACACGCTCAAAAGAGTCGAGTATCTTTGCCGAACCTTTCACATGACACGCGGTGCCCATACAGACCTGGATGATAGTTTCGCCTTTGAGTTCGAGGCTCAGGGTTTTATAGAAGGTGGCTATATGATAGAGGTGGGCCTTTTGCCTGCCGGTCCTTTTGCAGATCTCGTCGATGGCAGTTCTGGAGATATGGCGGAAACGTTCCTGGATGTCCTGCATCATCTCGATGACGTATTCAGGGTCGTTATTCCATTTCCCGATTATCTCTCTGATAGTTTCGATCTCGTGTTTGCATGTTTGGACCGGGATCTCTTTCGGTGTAGTCAGCTTTGCGACCTTGTTCTCCTGGATCCTCCAGGCAGGGTTGATCTGCCTGTTCTTGAGAACGAGTGCCTTGAGGTTCTTGTTCCTGAAGACTGTGCCGATTCCGCCACGGCCTGCCTGCTTTATTCTGGGAGCGTCTCTTCTCCAGTCATAGAAAGAGAAGTTCAATACTCCCATATGCGTATGTTCAGCGCCGCGCCCCGCTGACACGCTGGCGATATTTCTCATGTCGAGTTCATTGTCTGAATACATCTCCAACAGCTCTTCGGCCAGAATATGGGAATCTATACTTTCAAGGGGAGCTGTTTCGATAGTGATCTTTCCGTTGACAGCATCGATTATAATGATCGAATCTTCCCTGGCTTTTCCGATCAGCATGAGTGCGTCGAAACCGGCAAACTTCAGGTATGGCCCGAAGTAGCCTCCAACGTTGCAATCCATGACAGATCTGGTAAGAGGGGAGATAGCGGTTACGATCGTTTTTCCCGAGCCCGGGAACGAAATTGTTCCGCCGAGCGGCCCGGAGGAAAAAGTAATCGGGTTTTCATGGCTGTCCCACTTTGTATCTGCCGTGATCTCCTGAAACATCAGCCACAGATCGAATCCCTTGCCGCCTGTCCAAAGATCTTTCATCTGTTGTGATACGGGCAGGATGCTGATCTCGTTCTTGTCCAGGTCGATTCTAAGGGTCCTGTTGGCGTAACCTTTCTCGAGCGCGATTACCTCGAAGGGGAATTCACAGAGGATCCTGTGAGCTTCTTTCATCTTCAAGATTCGGTTTTCTGGCATCTACATCGGCCTCCTGACAGGTTTGTTTTCAGATATACAAGGCTTCAAATATACAATTATTCCGTCTTTTATTAAAGCATAAAGTGAGTAACAGAAATTGTAATGCCGCAAGGAGAAACCGGTTGAGCGGAATTCGATAACATGCAATAAGCAATATAGTTGTAGCGTTTTATGGTGCGAATCCATGATCGATATGCAGTTAGTATTTCCGTTATGTTTGAATAAACATAACCATTGACAAGCGGCTGGTTTATGCTATTTTCTTTTCCTGTACATCCAGGCGGACCGAATATGACCCGGTTCTGGTTATATGCGCATGGGTAGTCGGAAAGGGGGGGAGATATGTGGTTTCAAGTCAAAACCTTTCGATGCTCACAGACCGGATTATTCCTGGCCTTGTCAGCCGGAACAATCCGGGTTATAAAGGCAGTATACCTTTCGAATATCATTTCATCGAAGATGCGCCTGAAGAAAGTATTGCCCATTGCCGGTATTGTTATTTCGACCGCGTTGATACTCTCCTCATGTTCTCCTGGTGACCAGGCACGGAAAAAACAGGACCTGGTGATCTTTCACGCCGGGTCCCTCTCGGTTCCGTTCAAGATGATCGCCGAGAGTTTCAAAAAGGAAAATCCGGATGTAAATATCCTTATGGAGGCGGCAGGCAGCCGCCGATGCGCGAGAAAGATCACCGATCTCGGGCGCGCGTGCGACATAATGGCTTCTGCTGATTATACTGTGATCAACAGCCTCCTGATCCCCGATCATGCGAGCTGGAATCTGAAGTTTGCGAGTAACGAGATGGCTATTGTCTATCGTGAGGGATCGAAAAGGTCAAATGAGATCTCCAGAGAAAACTGGTACGAGATACTGCTCGAAGAAGATGTAGCTTTCGGCAGGTCCGACCCGGATTCTGATCCGTGCGGTTACAGGGCCGTACTGACGATGAGGCTGGCCGGGATTTTCTATGAATCAGCGGGGCTTGCAGACCGGTTGTTAATAAAGGATCGAAGATATATTCGCCCGAAAGAAACCGATCTTCTCGCACTTCTTGAATCCGGCGCCATAGATTATATTTTTCTCTACAGGTCTGTCGCGAGCCAGCACGGATTGAAGTATCTTGTCCTTCCGGACGAGATCAACATGAAGAAACCTGTCCTGGCTGATTATTACGGCAGGGTCTCCGTCGATATCTCGGGGAAGCAGCCGGGTACTAAAGTCATGAAGAAGGGCGCGCCGATGGTTTACGGAGTAACGATTCCAAAGAATGCGCCCAACCCTGAACTAGCGGTGACATTTATAGAATTTCTTCTCGACAGGGAGAAGGGGATGGCGCTTATGGAGAGTTGCGGGCAGCCTTCTGTTGTTCCTTCGCCGACCTTAACTTTTGAGATGTTGCCTGCCAGGCTCAAGAAATATGGTCTTTCTCCCGGCAAAGGTGGTGAAAATGGTGGCTAGGAGGCTGGAAATCGCAGCCGGAAGGATAGAACCCTTACACCTGGTCTTTTCGGCGCTGGGGGGGCTCGTGCTGCTCTTTATCCTGGCGCCGCTGGTCAGTATTTTTCTTAAAGTTTCTCCCGGCAGTTTTCTCGAGACAGCCCGTGACGGCGAGGTAACAGGCAGTATCTGGCTTACGCTCGCAACGTCTATGGGTGCTACAGCAATTCTTGCCATTGGGTCTATACCCCTTGCCTACGTTCTTGCGCGCAGGGAATTTCCATTCAAGCAACTGGTAAACGGCATCATCGACCTGCCGATCGTGATACCCCATTCCGCGGCCGGGATAGCTCTTCTCGGTGTGGTCTCCAGGGATACCTGGATCGGTAGCCTGGCCTGTAAGGCAGGGATACATTTTGTCGGTGGATACGCAGGGATCATGATAGCGATGGCGTTTGTAAGTGTTCCGTTCCTTATCAACGCGGCCCGCGACGGTTTTGCCGCGGTCCCTGTTCAGCTTGAAAAAGCGGCGTTGAACCTTGGTGCCTCCCCATTCAGGGTCTTTCTGACGATATCTATACCGGTTGCATGGAGATCGATCCTGTCCGGACTGATCCTGATGTGGGCGAGAGGGATGAGCGAGTTCGGAGCCGTACTTGTCATCGCTTATCATCCAATGGTTACGCCGGTTCTTATATATGAGCGTTTCGGAGCATTCGGATTGCGGTATGCAAGGCCTGTTTCAGTGCTCTTTATAGCGATATGCCTGTTGTTCTTTGTCGCGCTGCGGATTATCGCGGGAAGGAAAGATCGTGCTTAGTGTGCGAGGGTTGTCGAAAAAACTGGGCGAGTTTTCGATAAAAGACATATCTTTCGAGGTTGTCAGGGGGGAGTATTTCGTTCTTCTTGGAGCCTCTGGAGCGGGAAAAACGGTTTTACTAGAAACGCTTACCGGTATCATCCACGCCGATTCGGGCAGGATAAAGCTTCATGATCTGGATATCACGGACGAGAAGATCCAGAAGAGAAAGATCGCCCTGGTCTTCCAGGATCAGGCTTTGTTTCCGCACCTGTCGGTAAGGAAGAATATAGCCTATGGGCTCCATGGCAGTGGATTAAACCGCGATAGTGAAAACAGGAGGGTTGAACGTCTTGCGGCGGAGATGGAGATCTCAGATCTGCTCGAGAGGAAGCCGGACACCCTTTCGGGCGGAGAAGCCCAGAGAGTCGCGCTTGCAAGGGCACTTGCAAGCGATCCTGAATGTCTTCTTCTCGATGAACCCCTTTCATCGCTTGACAGCAATACGCGCACGAGAATCAGAGGGTTGCTGCGAAAGCTCAATCGCGGGGGGGTAACGATGATCCATGTAACACATGATTACGAGGAAGCTGTTTCACTGGCTTCCAGGATTGGTGTGATGGAAAGCGGGACTATAGTCCAGATCGATACACCGGAAAAGATATTACGTTATCCAAAGTCTGAATTCGTTGCCGGGTTTGTTGGTATCAGGAATTTTTTTCGTGGAAGGATCGAACACGGAAATGGTTCTGTTGATGGTTTTGAAAAAGACCCTGTTAATGGTTCCGCCGGTGTATCCGCCAGCGGTTCGGTTCACGGTTCCATTGATGCTTCCGCCGAATTTCTTGCCGGAGGAATCAGATTTTCCGTGCTGACGGAGATTCCCGATGGAGACGGGTTTGCAATTATACGGAGCGAAGATGTTACAGTTTCGGTCCAGAAGCCGTCTTCGAGCGCAAGGAATGTGTTCGAGGGGACGGTGACGGATATCTGCGGTGTACGGTATGGTGTGGAAGTGATAATCGATGCGGGAGAAGAGATCGCTGCTGTTATAACCTGTGATTCGGCAAACAGGCTTGGTATCAGGTGCGGTTCTACAGTCTTTGCGTCGATCAAAGCGAGCGCTGTCAGGATACTGGAGGTGTAATAATGGAACCTCGCGCCAGGCTTTTCCTTCATGAAACCGGTGCGGATGGACTGTTCGGCGATGGCAAGTGGGATCTGCTCGAGGCAGTGAGGGAGTATGGTTCACTGCAGACAGCCGCGAAAACCCTTGGCAGGGGATACAGGAAAGCATGGGAGGATATCAGGAAAGTAGAAGTTTCTTTCGGGCGCAAGGTAGTTGTCCGGTCGCGGGGAGGCCCTTCAGGCGGTTCGACAGAACTTACAGAATTCGGCGCCAGGCTGCTCGAAGCATGGAAGCAATACAGGGCCGATGTTTCGGTGGGGATGAACAGGGCTTATGATAAATATCTGAAAGAACTGATAGATAGAGGTTGAACGGAGGCCGGGATGAATGTGGAAGAACTTGGCAAGATTATCGAAGGGGCGGTTGTAGAAGTTGAGGGAAAGAAAAAACTCGCATGCGCAAAGGCTTTTATCCTTGCGCAGGAGTACCAGGTCAAGCTGATGGATATAGCCAGGTACTGTAATCAGAATGATATTCGGATCTCCCGGTGCCAGCTCGGATGTTTCAAATGAAGACACTTGTAATATCAGGCGCGCATTCCAACGTAGGTAAGACGGGGCTTGCCGAAAATCTCTGTTCCCTTCTACGGTATGCCGTCCATGTCAAGATCGGGCATGGTATAGAGAAAAAGGGCCACGGTAATATCTTTTACCGCAACGGGACGAGCTACGAAGATATTATCAGTGAGAATAGTGATGCCCGGTTCCTGATAATCGAAAGTAACAGTATTCTGTGCGAGATAACTCCTGACTGCGCGATCTATCTTTCAGGCGGATTGCCCAAGCCCGGCGCGGCCCAGGCTGAAAGAAAAGCTGACATCATACGGGGCAAAACTGTCAGAAGGGAAACCGTCGATACCCTTGCCGGCAGGCTCGGCATTGACAGGAAGACAGTAACAGAGATGATTCGGCTCGCCGGAGCCTTCGTGGACACAGAGGAGCAGGAATGATCTCATTTGAAAAAGCTCTGCAGATAGTAAAGGAATCGGCTGTTTTGATCGGCACAGAGAATATCCCCCTTCTTGAAGCATCGGGAAGGGTGCTTGCTGAGGATGCTCTCAGTGATATCGACATGCCTCCGTTCGACAAATCGGCTATGGACGGGTTTGCATGCAGGATAGAAGACCTGGACAGATCGCAGTTGCGGATAATAGAGGATATTCCGGCGGGAGTATTTCCCGAGAGGGAGGTCAGGGCAGGAGAATGTTCGCGGATCATGACGGGAGCGGCTGTCCCGTCCGGTGCTGATTGTGTCGTGATGGTCGAGCATACCGAGGAAACGAATGGCCTGGTTACCGTGAAAAAGCGGAGCCATGGGAGAAATGTCTGTTACAGGGCCGAGGACATTTCAGCAGGTGATATCGTGCTTCGCAGGGGCACAAAGATCAATTCGGCAGGGGTTGCCGTGCTTGCTTCAATCGGATGCGATCCGGTAAATGTCTTCAGGAAACCCGTGGTATGTATTATCGCGAC
>CBDUUV010000011.1:0-36850 GCA_965370495.1 uncultured bacterium | reverse complement strand
GGGTACGATCGCAAGGATGAACAGTGATCCAAGGCAGACCATGCGTAGAAATCCTGAAACAGGCCTATATCCATATACAGTTATCAACCGAATTTCACCTTAATTCTTTCATATAACAGGTGGATGTCTTCCAGTATAAGATAGAGGCACGGGATCAGTATCAGGGTGATACCAGTCGCGAACAGAACGCCATATCCGAGGCCTGCCGCCATCGGGATCAGGAATCTTGCCTGAAGGCTTCGTTCGAGAAGCATGGGAAGAAGGCCGCCGAATGTAGTGATCGAAGTCAGTATGATCGCCCTGAATCTCAACGCTCCAGCTGTCGTAATAGCGTCGAAGTGAGATTTTCCGTTTTCCCTGATTCGATTTGTAGCTTCGATAAGCACAAGAGAGTCGTTTACGACTACCCCGGAAAGGCCTACGATCCCGAACATGCTCATCATGCTGATATTGTATCCCATGATCATATGCCCGAAAACAGCACCGACGATTCCAAAAGGTATTGCCGCCATTACGATAAGAGGCTGGGAGAAAGATTTGAATGGTATCGCAAGGAGGGCATATATCATGAACAGAGCAAACAGGAATGATTGCGTAATAGAACTCATGAATTCCTGGTCTTCTCTGCCGGCGCCTTCCAGGAGAAATCCCACGTCGGGGTATAAGGCATGTAATTTGTCGAGAATCTCTTCATCGAGCTGAGTATTGATTTCGGCTGCATTAGCGGCGCCCTCTTCGACATCCGCGGTGACGGCGATTACACGTTTTCGCTGAGATCGCTGGATTATCGCGTACCCCTGATTCATATTGACAGATGCAACCTGGCTGAAAGGAATCTCGACGCCGTCAGGCGTCCTGATGCGCATATTTTCAATATTATGGAGAGACTTGCGTTCGGAATCCGGATAGCGTACAAGGATCTTGACTTCATCCTTTCCCCGCTGGATACGTAAAGCTTCGGATCCATAGAAGGCCGCTCTTACCTGGCGGGCAAGATCATTCAGAGTAAGGCCCATGGTTTTTGCTGAAGGTTTGAGTTTTATCTGCAGTTCGTTTTTTCCCGGGAGAAAATTATCATTGATATCTATAAGGCCCGGGAATTGTCTGAGTTCATTTTTCATTGCCTCAATCGCTTCGAGAAGGATCTCGTGATTGTCGGATGAGAGATGGATCTCGACAGGCGTCCGCGCATGTCTTAACTGTCCTACAAAAGTAACCGATTCTGCGTCAGGTATGATACCGACTTTCCTTCTCCAGGCATCAGCCAGTCTGGAGGCTTTGATGTTGCGTTTTTCACCTCCAAGAAGCTGGATATGGACCTGGGCGAGATGTCCACCCGGCGTATTCCTTCCCATGGGCCCGGAGCCGCCCATATGGATTCCTGTCAGTGAGAAATATTCCTTCATAACGGAAGGAGCTCCTTCCGGCCGTCTGGAGTCCACTTCTGCAATCAAATCGATTGCACTCTGTTCGATATATGCCAGGATCTTTTCAGTTTTTTCTACAGGTGTGCTGGCAGGCATTACAATCGAACAAACGAGATTGTCGGCATCTATCTTCGGGAAAAGGGTGAATTTGATTCTACCGCTTTTGAATATTCCCAAGGTTATGATAAGAACGGCGATTCCCGCGGCGACGGCAGCGTACCTCCATCTGAGGCAGAACCTGAGTAACCTTTTATAGGGTCCCCTGATCAGTTCCTTGAGCTTGCGATCCACCCACCTGCTTTTCTGATCCTGAGATCCATGGTTGATTCCCTTGAATTTGCTTCTGGCGAGATGACCTGGAAGGATAAAGAGAGATTCGATGAGGGACCCGGCAAGCACCAGGATCACTACAATGGGAATATTGCGCATGAAGTTGCCCCTGACTCCCGGGATCTTCAGCAGGGGATAGAATGCGGCGATCGTAGTGAGGACGGCAAAGATCACAGGGCGCGAGACCTGTGAAGTTCCCAGGACTGCCCCCTTGATTCCGTCTATTCCATTTTCGCGCTTTCTGTATATATTCTCGCCAATCACGATGGCATCATCGACTACTATACCGAGGATCAGTATAAATGCGAAAAGAGAGATCAGGTTGATAGATATATTGAAAACGGGAAGAAGCCACAAAGCTGTTGCGAAAGAAATGGGAATCCCCAGGGTTACCCAGAATGCCAGTTTGGGATTGAGGAACATGCTGAGGAGTACAATAACAAGGACGAGTCCCAGTGACATGTTCCTTATCAGCAGATTCAACCTGCTTTTCAGGACTTCCGACATGTCATTGAAAAAAACAATATCTATTCCCTCGGGCAAGTCGGGCCTGATACTGTTCACATAGTCCTTGACCGTTTTTGCCACTCTAAGCGCGCTCTGATCGGCTACCCTGTACACCTCTATGAATACAGCCGGTTTTCCTTTTGTTTTGACATGAATGTCGACATCCTCGAACCCGTCTGAAAGGTCCGCTATCTGGCCAAGTGTGATCTTGCTACCGTCGGGCCTTGCCAGAACTGCTATGTCAGCATATTCAGATGCGTAATATCTTCGCCCCTTGGTTCGGATTATGATGGTACCGTTGGCGGATTTGATGCTTCCTGCCGGCAGGTCCAGGCTGGCCTGTCGTACGGTGCCCGCAACCTGATCAAGGGTGAGCCCATAGCGCCTGAGGTCGGTTTCAGATACATCGATATGGATCTCGGCTTTCCTGACTCCGAAAAGTTCAACCAGCGTGATACCAGGCAGCTCTGTAAGATTATCTTTTATCTTTTCAGCCATATGTTTGATTGTTGATTCGGGAGCGTCTCCATACAGCGCCAGGTTGATAACCTGGTTTGTACGGACGACTTGCCGGACGACGGGTTTTTCAGCTTCGTTAGGAAAAGTTCTGATCCTGTCAACTTCTGATTTGACGTCATTCGTAAGGCTCTCAATATCCCATCCGGTGATGACTTCGATATTCACAGAGCCTAAATTTTCCCTTGCTGTCGAGGCAATCCTGTCGATACCCGCAAGACCGGCTATCCTTTCCTCTATTCTTCGAACAATGGATTCCTCGACCTCCTCGGGGGAAGCTCCAGGGTACTCCACAGAAATATTTATGATATCGAGTGTAATGTCGGGAAAAGTCTCCACCTTTACCGTCCGAACGGTAAAAAAACCGGCAATAAGCAGAAAGACCATCAGGAGATTGGACGCAACATGGTTTTCGGTGAACCAATTTATGATTCTGTTCATTTCCGGGACTTACCTTTCGCGGAGCTGAGGTTCACTTTCATGCTGTCTGTTACGATTTTTATATAGGAAGTGATGATGAGGTCACCATCATCGATCCCCGATTTGATCCATACATCATCATTTTCGAACCTCGCAATGTCGATTTTGCGAAAAATCAGCCTGCTTTCATCGTTGATGATCCATAGAATATCATCTTCATGTACGCATGTGCGTGGCAGGACAATTGCGTTTTCGAGTTCATGCCCCTCTATCTCGACTGAAACAAAAAGTCCCATTGCGAGCGGAGGCAGGGTTTTATAGGGAGTCTCGACACGTACGATAACATTGATCAATCTTGTACGTGAGTCAAGAAAACCCTCCGCGCGGACGATCGTTCCCTGCCATGTAAGGTTCTTGCCTGCGATAACAGCATGAACGATTACGCTGCTTCCCGGGCCTTCATCTGAAGTGAAGCCGGGTACCTGGAACCAGAAGAGATCCTCGACGCGCATGGGTACAGGGATTTCGGCGGCCTCGATAGAGTACATCGATCCAAGTATTATCCCAGGTGTGACGAATTGGCCCAGGTCGACGTTTTTACTGCTGATCCGGCCGTCGAATGGAGCCCTGATCTTTGTTCTATCGAGATTGAGATGTGCTCGCTCGAGATCTGCTTTCCCAGCGGCAAGGCCGGCCCGGGCCGCGGCAAGTTGTGGCTGTTTTGCGACGAGTGGGGGAGGACTGCTATTGTTGTTATTGGCCAGGGCCCATTCTTCTTTTGCAGCTTCCGCTTCCTCAATCGTGAGTTGAAGCTTGCTTTCGAGATCCTTGACCCTTGCTTCAGCTGATTTCACGGTGAGCCTGTAATCGGTAGATTCGATTTCCAGGAGAGTCTCACTTTCCAGAAACTTTCCTCCATCCACCAGGGCTTCAGAGATCCAGACTGTTTTTCCACTGACTTGTGGTACCAGGCTGATCTGCCTGAAAGGCCTTACAGTGCCTTCGCCTGAAAGTATTACCCTGCGGGAGGCGGAAACCGCCTTGACAGTTTTGACTACCGGGACAGGAAGCCTGGATCTTCGTTTTTTGACTTCCTTCTTGTTTACCATCATTACCGCGAATATGACCGATGCGGCTGCGATAAATACCAGTGTGACGTAAAAGTGGTACAGTCGCGGCCTGGAACCTTTGAATTCATCGAATCTTGATAAAATACTCATCGTTATTAATCCTTTGTCTCGATCCAATTACCACCGAGCGCGCGGTGCAGTGTTACCCTGTTAGTGAGAATCGCCAGGTCGACAAGAACAAGGTTTTCTTGGGCCATGAACCATGCCCGCATGGCATCCAGTACTATGATGTAGCTGATAAGCCCTCGCTGGTATCTGCTTTCTGCTATCTGCAGCGTCGTTTTCGCTTTTTTCAGAAATTCGATTGTTTTTTCTCTTCGCTCCATCTGACGTTTACGTGTCAGCAGGGCGCCCTCAACTTCCGAGAAAGCGTTGAGAACGGTTTTTGCGTAGTCGGCGGAGCTCTGATGATAACGAGCCCACGCGGCGTTTTTTTCGGCTATGAGTTTTCCTGAATTGAATACAGGTTGTGTTATTCCAGATACGAGGTTCCACAACACGTTTCCCGGTTTGAAAAGGTTTTGCAGTTCGCTGCTTGTGTGGCCGTAGTTCCCTGTCATCGTAATCCTTGGAAAGAGGCTGGTTTTTGCCACACCTACCCTTGCCGCCGCCGCGTTGAGACGAGCAGCCGCTGCCCTTATATCCGGCCTGTTTTCGATAAGCTTCGATGGAAGGCCTGCCGGAACGGGGGAGAGTCGCAGGAAATAATCTTCGGGGTATTTCCGCAGCGTGTGTGTCTCGGGATATTTACCGGCCAGTAATGAAAGGCGTTGCTGGCTGATTCCGAGTTCCTGCTGCAGGACCGGTAGATTTGATTCCGCCTGTGCAAGGTTTCTTTGTGACTGTTCGAGTTCTAAAATGGATGTCAAACCCTTGTTGTACCGGTTCCTGACGATGCTGACGTTTTTCTTATGGGAACTGATCGTCTGTTCCGATATCTGTATACGCTTTTCCCGGGTATCAATAAGCAGGTACAGGGATATCGCTTCTGAAACAATCGTTTGAATGATCGTGTTGCGGTTTTCGATAGAAGAAAGAAGGTCAGCCCTGGCCGCCTCATGAGCCATCGACATCTTTCCCCAGAGATCGAGTTCGAAGGAGGCCGCCGCAGAGAGGTTGTAAGTTTCAGTATCTCCTCCGCCCGATAAACCGAACGGTGAAGAAACCTCGGGCATATGCTGCTTCTGATAATCACCTTTCAATAATATGGCGGGCAGGCGGTCAGCACCCGCCTGCGCAGCTCTGGCCCTTATTTCGAGTACAGCGGCATTGGCTTTCATGATATCAAGATTGTTCCGGAGTACTTCGTCAACCAGATGATCGATCCCTGGATCGCCAAAGGTTTTCCACCATCTGATCAGGTTTCCGGTTTGAATTGAATCATCTGATGTGTGCTGATATGAACCGGGGATCTCGATTTCGTCAAGCACGCTGCGGCCAGGCGATGGCTTCAGGAAACCTGTCCCGCAGGAAGAGACCAGCAAGGCGCTGATTGATATTATTATAGTATGTCTGATCTTCAATTCTTATATCCATAAAACTGTTAAATTAACTATAGGGAGTATAATCAAAGAGATTAATAATGAAAACATAGTTTTTATCTTTTCCCATCAGCACCGGAGTATTTATCCCTCTTTTGTAGATGATTCTTCTCCATCCTTCCTTTCCGATGGGGGAAGACACCTGTGCCTGCCCGGCCTGTTTCCCGGATGATGCATGCGTATTCGTTTCCGGATTGATTCATGTATTTCTGCCGCTCTCTCGTCGAATTCTTTTTTCTGCTCTTCTGTCAGTACTTTCCGTATCTGTATTGTCTGCGAGTTGAAAAAAGCTTCCGTAGATTTCTGGAAATCGTCCGAGAGTTTTTCGATCTCGGAGCGGTTATTTTCCAGGATAACGTCGATTTGAGTTTGCTGATCCACCGACAGATCAAGGCCGCATGTTATTTTCATTATTATCCAGCGGTTTGCCTTTGGCGGTCCGCCTTTCATGAACCCGATAACATGATTTCTGATAATAAATGTAGAAATGATCACTCCGATGACCGCTCCCGAAAAGAAGATGAGTGTCATTCCGGACCATATCTTGAAGTTTTTCATTTTTCTTTGTTCTCCCTTTTTCAACTACACAAAGGGTGATGAAAGAATAAATCCTGCAGGGTTATCGAGAAACATGAGTGCCAGATCCTTGTAGGGCAGGATGTCGGTTGTAAGCGCGTAGATCGCAAAAAAGGCTGTTAGCGCAGCAGCGACCATGGAAAAACGCCAGACAAGGGTTCCCTGGGCTTCGAAATCTCCACGTCTATTGATAATCACGTTATCGCTTCTAATATCTTCCATCAAGTCAGTTTTCCAGGTATCACTGCCGGAGATATTTCCGCTGCCGGCCCACGCGCGAACAAGCGCTTTTTCCAACCTGTTGAGTTTTTCTTTCCGGGGTCTCATCCTGTCCTCCTCTGTCAGGTTAGAATTTCCCCAAGTATGACGCGTAGTTTCTTTCGCGAGCGAAAAGCACGTATTTTGACCATTCCGGTACTCCACCCAAGTATTTCAGCAGCTTCTTTGACCGAGTAGCCTTCAAGGTGAACGAGTTCCAGTACCGATCTGTCCCCTGGAGATAATTTTTCAAGCGCCCAGAGAAGGATTTCTCTTGCGGCACTGCCTGACTCAGCTCTTTCGAATGATTCCGTGGCGCTATCAACCATGAATCGATCCAGCCAGATGCGGTGCTTCTCGCTGAGAGAATCCATTGGTAGTTCCTTCGACCTGTATCTCTCGCGCCAGTAATCGTAGCAGGTTCTGACAGCAATCTTTGCAAGCCAGTTCTGAAACGAACTTTTGCTCTTGAACCCCGATAGTGACCTGTATGTCCTGACAAAGACCTCATGCGCTACTTCCTCTGCCTGATCAGCAGGAATCCTTTTTGAAACGATTCTGAACACATTTTCCTGGTGCCTCTCAATGATCTGAGCGAATGCATCCGTATCCCCATCCAGCACCTGGCGGACGATCCGTGTGTCGCTTCTCTTTGACGAATCCTTCATCATGTTGAGTGGCACCAGTGCTGAATCAATTTAGTTCAATCAATTTCCTGCTTATCGTCCGTGGAATCTTCCTTGTGCATTTCTTTCATGAAATCCATATGTATTTTCCGAAGGGTTTCAAGCTGTTCCACGGTGAGAACCTTCTCGATTTTCATCATATGCTCATTGTGGCCCATTGCGGAATAACAATCTTTATCATTCAGGCTCATGCGTGAGTGGTGCATGCCGGGGTGCATTTTCCCTTTTTGAACCCGGCCGTGCATGTGCATTCTACAATCGTGATCCATCCCTTCTTGTGTTTCACACTGCATCTGCCGCCTGCCCTGGTGTTTGTCACACTCATGGCCCTTATGTTTCATGTTTATCCTGCCATTGTGGTAAGTGTTGTCAGCGGTCTGTCTGAATCCATGATTTCTGAAATTTCCACGCATTTGTCCGTGATGACTATATGCCATCTTTTCGGGGCATTTTTTATTCAAATCCATTCTGTTCATGCAGTGCATCCAGTTCATTTCGAGCCGCATTCCATGGTCGCCGGATCCGTAACAGGGAAAACCCCGGTGAATGCCCCTGTTTCCGTGAATCCCTTTTTTTATCATGTTTCGATGAGGTCCCTGGCCGTCCAGGATCCGCTGCTGAAATCTTTCTTTGAGGAGGGGGATGAGTTTTTCTTCCTGTTCCTTCGTCAGGTCGAGTTTTTCGATGATCTCGGCGATGTGTTTCTCATGGATTTCCAGCCTTTCCTTTTCTGTATATTTACAGTGGTCTTCAGCCAGTAAAGCCTGTGTCGAAAGAAATATTGCCGTCGATACAATAGCTGTAACGATTACTGCGCGAAGGAATGGGGCCCTTCGTTGTGCTGATGCTGATATGACCTGGAATCTTTTCATAACCTGAGTCTCCTTCTTGTCTAAGCCTCCCGAATAACACTGTTTCAGTATATAAGTCGTTGACAGTGAATAAATGGTTACAATATTTGAATGGTTTCCCGCCGCCTCCAAAACTAAATTAAACAAGATATCATCTGTTCGACTTTAGCTTCAACAGCTGCAGTCTACAAGTACAATCTGGTATTCTCATGTATATGGCTATACTCATTGAGCCTGTCTGCCTGGCGCGTGCGGCGAAGAGAAGGGACCCTGGCGGAACCAGGCACGAAGAAGCGTGGATGTTTTAGTGGGGGCGAGGAGGGGTGTCGGAGATAAAGTGTCTGAGGCCCGGCAGTGGTGCAGGGCCTCAGAAGCAGCTGTCCTTTTATCCTGATCAGCCGGTCAGATTATTTTTCTTTCCATGAAAGCATCATACATGGCATCGAGGAAGCCAGCGCCATAGAAATCGCGTCCTGGCTGTACAGTACCGCCGCATTTCCGGCGCTGAAGTTGAAGTCCGATGTGCCACGAACTATCATGCTTCCGAGAACCCACGGCGAACCTGTAAAATGTACATCACCTTCCACATATATTAGTCCTTTGTAACGGAAGCTTCCTGCCGCTTTCAGATCGCCGGTGACATAGAGCAGGCCCTCTCCCGTCAGGTTGCTGGTCACATTCGCGTCACCATTGATATAGGTGATCCCTATTAGTGGATCTGTGATAGAGGTATTGTCCGCGCTGGAAAGCATACTGTTCACTTCGACGGTGGAAATGCCAAGTACCTCAGCAAGTGAATAAAAGGGATTCGTCGCCGCATTGTCGATAGGCGCCGGGTCACCACAGATATCAGCGCTTCCCTGAACCTTAATCACATCGCCTGTTGCTGTCACGCCGGGCAGGTTTCCACTCGGGAGATGAAAAGCATAACAGGCATTCGGCTGAGTACCTGGAGGAATATTGGAGCTGTGATTAAATCCGCAGAATGCACAGTTACCGGTCAGTTTTACAGCCTTGTCGACATAAAGGGCTCCGAGTGTGCGAGCAACCATCATCTTTTTGACGACTTCCGCCTCTATTATTCTCTTGCCGTCCGCAGATCTGCCGGTTACTGTTATTATCTCGACAGGGAACCCTGATGAAAAATTCTCAGGAGGGATCTTCATCGGATCGTAATAAACGATCTCGTTGATATCACGAGCCCCGTCACCGTCACGGTCCTTCCATTTATGTTCGATAGTGAGAATATTATCTGTTCCACTCGGACTGCTGTATAGAAGATATTGAGAACTTGTATTCTGCAGTGTTCCGGTCGAATATATAGAACCAACGCTTGCAGGGGCTGATCCTGGTGATGTCAGGTAGATCCTTGCCTTCCAGTTTGGATCGTAGGGCTCGCTGTCTCCGATCGCGGCATTTCCTGTCCAGCCGCCGATAGTGACGTTCGTTGGATTTGGCATCGAGAGTCTATGGATAGCCTCGTTCATCCCTGCCTCCGCGATGAAAAGAGACTGTGTGGTCGTTCTCTGGTTTCCCGCTATCTTCAGATTCATCGATGAGACCATCGCCAGCGTTCCCCCGATAACAGAAACGGCAAAGAGGATAATCAGTGTAATCACGAGGATATTCCCTTTTTCTCCCAACGGCATCCTGAACTTTTTCATATTCATATCGCACCGATCCTTCCGACCGGGTGAGGGCACTACATGCCCCGCCCGAAAAATGCTACAAGCTTGCCCTGTGTCGCGGACGATCTTGTGCCGACGACGATATCGGGGCTGTTATCCTTGTTGAAATCGGCGACGTCGATCGATATGATCTCGCCGAGTTCTGAGGTATTGATTTTCAATCCAGCTCCGGGCAAAGTGCCATAAGCTGCAAGAACATATATATCTCCAGTATAGAAAGAAGAACTTCTCGTCCCGTATATTATATCAGGAAAGATATCGTTATTAACCTGGATGATTCCGAGACTCAACACCTCTCCCAGGGCGAATACAAAGTCGTCAGGCATATTCGGCACCTCTTCGGGGCCGAATGGGTATCCGGTCGTATCGGGGATTCCAAAGATTCCGGCATCATTAAGGTAAAGGAAGACCAGCCCGATATTGGCACCTACAGAGATGCCGGCTATTATATCGGAGTCGCCGTTGCTGTCTTCTTTCATATCGACCATCTTAAGATCGTTAACCGCTCCCCAGGAGGCGTACCTTGCTTTCCACGCAAAATCCGCAGAGGCATAGCCGGTATTCATATATATATCTATATATCCCGTAGTGGTGGTTAAATGCGATCCAACTATGATATCCTGATCACCATCACCATCGATATCGCCAGTTTCGACTGCCCATATCCCGCCAAGAACGAATTCATCAGCAGGCCCTGCATTGGTGAAATATTGTTGAGAATTAAACTTTCCAGCCCCGTCACCAAGAAATATTTCGAACGCGCCTGTCATACCAACAGGGTTCTTAAGGCCGACTACCAGATCGACCTTGCCGTCGAGATTGAAGTCGACAAGCTTGCTGTCCATCACTTCGTTCAACCCGCTCGCATGATAGGCTTCATCGGGACTGGTAGAGAGGATACCTTCATCCTGGGTGAACCAGACCTGGATATTTTGATTGGTGCTTGTATTGAGGCCGGTCAATATATCGGGAACCCCATTTCCGTCAAAATCGAACTGGTTCATTGTATTGATATTATCGCCGGCATCGCGCCTGTAGACTGGGGTCGAACTGAATAGTTCACTGACCGGCGTCGTCGAGGTCTCCCATTCGTTATGGAAAATAAGCATATTTCCAATACCACTGGCGAGGGCTGTTCCGAGGATAATATCAGTATCATATTTATCATCCTCTCCAAGATTGGCTGTACTGACCGAAAGGACACGGTCGGTATTGGAGATATGAATCTCCACAAACTCCTGCTGTGTTTCCAGGATATCCCCGAAGTTGCGTACTACAGTGGTATCGGTGGTTATCGTGATATCTGTGAATTTGTTTACTGTCGTTGAGGTGTAACCGGTGTGATCCCTTTCCTCGATTGAATAGACATTCGGCTCGAGGCTGAAGATGTAATAACCACTCGAGTTCGTCATCGTGCTGTCACCGTTTGAAACCTTGATCGTCACGTTCGGCAAACCCTCTTCCATCATGTTGCGGACTTTATCCTCGTTAATATCGAGAAATACATAACCTTCCAGCGTTCCGGTCGTCGGGCCGGCGAAATCTCCAAAATCGACCCTTACAGTATCGTCGGCATTGATGATATTTGCTGAAGCGGAGTTCGGTGTAGTAGATGAATAACCGACGGGATCGGTTTCTACGACTGTATAGTTCCCCTGTTCAGCAATAAATGAATAGTAGCCATTTGTGTTTGTATATGTCTGTGCTCCGCTGTCCAGAGAGATCAATACTCCTTCGATCCCTGCCTCAATACCGTTTTTAAGAGCGTTCTTATCGAGATCCTCATATACGATACCTTTTATTACGCCGATTGGAAGACTCGAAATATCACCGAAATTGACGATCGAAGATTGCCCGGAAACAAGTGTAATTGAAATGAGGTTTGCGGTCGTCGATGTATAGCCGGCAGGATCGACTTCCTGTATCGAATAACTGCCTGCAGGAAGAGCAAAGAAGAAAGCGCCAAAATGGTCTGTAACTATACTCCTGCTCTGTCCCGCCAGCCGAACCGTGACATTCGGGATACCCGATTCACCAGTGTCGATTACACCGTCACTGTCGACATCATGAAAGACTTTCCCTCTTACTATTGAACTCGTCCGAGACATATTACGGACAAACACTTCTGAGTTCATTGTCACATTGAGAAAACCGCCGTTAGTCTCGTATTTCTTGTCATAGGTGTTCGACTCACTCATCACGGTAATCTTGACCCTCTGGATGTTGCCGAGAAAATTCTGGGGAAGATCGGTAATAGCCTGGATTTCTCCCGAATCGAGCTTGCCATCGTTATCCGAATCGCCCCAAAGCCTGTCAGGAGTGGTGATATCCTCATCATGGTCATAGTAATACTGGAAAATCGGTTCAGGTATCATCCAGGCAGGAGCAAGATTAGGCCCGCGTACGATAGCAAGATCGTATTCGCGCATTTCGTTTGTCCCTGACGTTCCGTATCCATAGACTGCTTTTTTCAGAACAAAAAGATTGGTGTTCAAACCCGTTTCTTCAGGGTCATCACCTCGGTCGGCCGCTGTTATAACCCCGTCTCCAGTGGAATCGAGAGTAAAGACGATCGTCTCGGCGTCGGAGTCATAATTCGAAGATGGTGAATATATAGTTGCTCCCGATACCGGTACTGTGTTGGGCGCGATTCCTTTGTTTATAGAAATCAGCGGCGCCAGCCCGTCTATGACTCTGCCATCATCGATATCGGCATTGAACGCCACCTGGTATGGCCCAGCATGTACTACAGGCCTTTGTCCGCGAAAATAATCTGTTTCGGATCCCGCCTGCCTCAGATCGCCCGTAATATAATCGATAGCGATCCTCGCATTCTGCTGGGCATCGGAATACTCTGATGTCGTCGCCGCACTTTTCTGAAAAAGCATAAAGACACCAGAAATAGATATGAGCACAAACCCCATTATTACTATACTGAGTATCATCTCGACAAGTGTGAATCCCGCGACTGATCTTTGCTTCTTGCTAATCGTTTTATTTTTAGTACACATTTCGGGTTACCGCCTTGAAGTAAGATAAGTACTCATTGTTACTATGCTGTCCTTGCTGGCTGTCTGAAAGCTCACTGACACAGCAAGTCTTTTCATATCAGTGACGGGATCGTCATCTATGACGGTCCAGCTTCGTGTATAATGGATATCCAGCGGGTTTTCTGAATCTGTATGGCTCCCGTTCGATAGATCGGAACTGGAGTAGGGATAGCTCATCAGTTCTTCTATCTTCTGTTGGGCGAGATTGGTCGCTATCGTAAGGTTTCCGGCCCTTGTCGCTGCACTGTTACCGGCAGGAAGGATCTTCAGGGCCGCGGAAATTCCGATGCCAAAGATAAGGATGGCCATGATGATCTCGATCAGTCCAGCGCCTTTTTCTGATTTAAACATGAGCATTCATTCCTTTTCAATCTACAGTGATGTTTCCTGTTCCTCCGAATATACGGATACCTTTGTTTTTGTTGTGAGTATTTCTAAGTGTGATTGTCCCGCTTTCCCTTGTATTTCCTTTGGATCCAAAGGTCAATTTTGTCGTGGAAAAGGTATGGGCGGTGATCATGACTCCGGGTGATAAATTATAGGTCGAACTCCGATATTCGCTGGAAGATCGCTGCCCGTTTTTATCGGAATCTTCAAAATATGAATATGTATTGCTGGTCATATCAAAAGAAAAAACCACATCGATATTTTTCATAACCGAGGCTGAGCGGGCACATCGCAAGGTTACAGCAAATTGCTGAATATCACTGTTAAGTCTCCTGTTTTGTATGAATTTGCCGAAGGCAGGCAAGGACAGGATAGCTAAAAGTCCTACTATCAGGATAACAACCATCAGTTCTGCCATCGTAAATCCTGAGTTTTTCAGTTTTTTTCCAATCATTATCAACACCATCACCATTCAAGCCATTGGTACAATTTGTCGGACATTTACCCTGCAATAGGAAGATTCATGCCAAATTGTACTGTTTCCCGTTGTGCCCAGCCGCTTCCTTTTGAGCGGTTAAACAGGGAAGAAATCATCGTTGATCGTGAAAATAGTCGCCTTATGCGAAGTGATCCTTACTTTTGCACTCACCAGGCCCAAATCAAGCGAGTTTGACTCATTTTCAAACGAGATGTCATCATAATAGGGGGTAGGGATCAACGAGTTGGTAATATTGGTAATAATAGAGAAAATCAGGCCCTGACTATACGGGAGCGATGCTAAAATCATTGAACAATCATGGTGGATCCTGTAATATACCCGGTATGTAGTGTATGGATGATGTGGATGGTGGGTCCCACCTGTTAAATGTCATTCCGAACAGTGGTTGAAGAGGTGGAGGTGGATGATGGCGTGTTCGAATGATACCCGGTTCTGGGTAGAGATACTTTCTGTAAAAGGTGTTGGGTGTTCAAGTTGGCTGAAGCTCAGCCGGTCTTTTTCTATCAGGCGGATCGTGTCGATGTTGAGAAGCGGCCCGGGCAGAGAAGAGCTTGGCAGGCTTATCGGTAGAAAGGTAGTGGCTGCTGACCGTGAGCTGATCAACCGGCAGCTGAAATTCGCGGGGAAAGAAAATCGGGGGATAATATCAATTTCTGACAAGGAATACCCCCTGCTTCTGAGGGAAATAGATGAAGCGCCACCGATTATTTTTTACTCTGGTGATATCGACAGGCTGGAACTTCCCGCGCTCTGTATCGTAGGTTCCAGGCACTCGAGCAGGAGAGGACTCGTTACGGCACGGCAGATCGCTTATGAGCTCGGGCGCAGAGGGTTTCTTGTAGTTTCCGGCATGGCAAGGGGGATCGACAGCATGGCCCATGCCGGTGCACTGGAAAGCGGGGGGAGTACCTGTGCAGTTCTTGGCTGCGGTATTGATGTAGCCTATCCACCTGAGAACATATCGCTTGCCGTGGATATTGCATCGAACGGGTGCCTTTTGTCGGAATTTCCGCCGGGAACGCCTCCGAGGCGGCACCATTTCCCACAGCGGAACAGGGTTCTCAGCGGGTTGTCGACGGGAGTGCTGGTGGTGGAAGCAGGGGTTAAAAGCGGTGCTATGGGAACGGCGCGCTGGGCCGCGGAGCAGGGCAGAGAAGTGTTTGCAGTTCCAGGCCCGATCGGAGAAATGGGGACCAGGGGGCCACATCGGCTGATCAGGGAAGGAGCCTGTCTTGTCGAGAGCGTAGCTGACATACTGGCGAGTCTTCCTCCTTGCGGGAGGCTGGTTCAGGATCAGGGGGACGATCTTGATGCGGCCGAAGAAAGCAGCAGAATAACCGGTTTGCCTCATATGACCGATGAAGAAAAGAAGGTATATTCCGTCCTGGAACTGAACCCGAAACATGTTGATGAACTACTGCGAATCTGTCATATTTCAGCGACTTCCATACTGCCTCTACTCCTCAACCTGGAGATGAAAGGGCTGGTGGAACCTTGTGGCGGAGGTACTTATGCTCTTCTGCCGCAGGATGGAAGAAGACTTCCGAATAGCCTTGGATAAATGTTGAGTTGATGGGGAATATATGCAGTTCAGCGGGAATAAAAGTATCGTTTCAGTATCGAAGTGTGAATCATACGATATCGATGTACTTGGCGATACTATTGACAGGCTCCTCGATCCTTTGGGAGGTCTTGACGCGTTTATCAAACCGGGACAGAAGGTGTTGATAAAACCAAATCTTCTTTCCGCAAAGAATCCCGACAGGGCCATCACGACACATCCAAACCTGGTTCAGTTCGTCGCTGAAAAAGTACGGAGAGCTGGCGCGATTCCAATAATAGGGGACAGCCCGGGAGGTGCCATAAGGGGTGTCAAACGGGTATGGGAAAATACTGGTATGAAAGAGATGGCCACCAGGGCGGAACTGGAACTTGTCAGTTTTGAGACTTCAGGCATGGAAGAGGTCGTATCCGGAAAATACAGGTTTTTTATCTCGAAAGTTGTTTTGGAAGCCGATGTTGTAATCAGCCTTGCAAAACTCAAGACGCACACCCTGACGCTTCTTACGGGTGGAGTGAAGAACATGTTCGGGGTGATTCCGGGGTTTCGCAAATCAGAACTGCACAAGATATTTCCAAAACCGGCTGAATTTGCCAGGATGCTTGTGGAACTGTACAGGATCGTTACACCGGCGCTGACAATCGTAGACGGGATTCTCGCGATGGAGGGAAATGGCCCGAGTTCCGGGAAGCCTCACAGGTTGGGTGTACTCGCAGCGGGTACGGATGCTGTCGCTATAGATGCGGTTCTTGCCGATATGATCGGGTTCAAAGAAGGGCAGATTGATACGACACGCATCGCGGATAATCTGGGTACTGGAAACGGCAGCCTTGAGAATATTACTGTAACAGGTGATGGAACCGGTATTAAGCCTGATGATTTTCTTCTTCCGTCCAACAGGGGGCTCAGGATGATCCCCGGGTTTGTAGCCCGGATGATAGCTCCACTCGTCTGGCTCAAACTCGATATCGCCAGGGACAGGTGCACCGGATGTGAACTCTGTATGAGAAGCTGCCCTGTGCAGACGATAAAAAAGGAAGATGATGGCTTGATGGTGGTCCAGTCCGGGTGTATTCAATGCATGTGCTGCCACGAGTTGTGCCCTGATGATGCCATAGACATAAAGTTCAGTTTTCTTGCGAAGATGTTTCTGTAAATGTCATGAGGGTGGATGTTTGACAAGGCGTAACAGGCCGGACATTTTCAGGCGAACGGTTATTGACAGGAGGTCTTCAGATTAAAAGAGGTAAGAGATTCAGGCACCGCATGGAACTTTCAGGCGTACAGATACTTATATGGTTACCCACTTTATTACCGTTGAAGTTATCGGTCAGGATGGCTTCGTGCCTTGGCATCCTTGCTTTCGATATCGTTCGGATAAGGAGAAAAGTCAGCCTGGAAAACCTGGAAAGGGCCTTTGGCGACAAGTATTCGATTAAGGAAAGGATCAGGATCGCACGCCGCTCATATATCAATTTTGCAAAATCGATGGTGGAATTCGCATCCCTGAAAAAGACCAGCTCGAAAAAGCTGATCAACCTGGTAAAACTGAAAAACCGGCATCACATAGACGAAGTGCTCTCGAGGGGAAAGGGTGTGATCGGTATCACGGGGCATTTCGGAAGCTGGGAGTTTCTTGGCGCGGCCGCAGTGGCTCATGGCATCCCTGCAGATTTCCTTGTGGGCCAGCAGGCGAACCGTGGCGTCGATGAAGTAATGAATGATCTCAGGAGAAATGCGGGAATCGGGATCATCGCAAGAGGTATAGCGGCACGTGGAATATTTGCATCTCTGAAAAAGAACAGGCTCGTGGCGATCCTGTCGGACCAGGACGCTCGCAAACATGGAATCTTTGTGGATTTTTTTGGAATACCGGCGTCGACATACCCGGGCGCAGCCCAGTTTGCGTACAGGACGGGTTGTCCGATTGTGTTCTGTTACATAGTGAGGCAGAAGGATGAATCTCACGAGACTGTTTTTCTGCCTCCTATAGAAGTTAACAGGGATACTGACAGGGAGGAAGAGGTTCTGAGACTAACTGCAGCTCATGTCAAAGCCCTCGAGCAATGTGTAGCAGAACACCCCGACCATTATTTCTGGGCTCACAAACGATGGAAGACGAAACCGCCTGAGTAACGTAATGAACTATGACATGAAAGAGCCGGAGCCGATTCAGGGTTCCAGCCCTTTTTCCCGTGAAAATCAGTTTTTCTTTTCTGTCCCATCAATGATATTTGCTTGAAATCCGATGATAGGATTTCCCTTTGCCCCCTTGAGCGTTATTTCTCCGAAATTCTTTTCATATTGGGCTATAGTTCTGTTCAGTACGGACAAAAGTGATTTTGCCGACTGGGGAGTCATGATAATCCTGGAGAGAACTTTCGCTTTTTTGAGGCCGGGTAGCATTCTGGCGAAATCGAGGATAAACTCCGATGGCGTGTTGCCTGTCAGGACAAAATTGGAATAGATTCCTTCGGCTGCTTTAGGGTCGATCTCGATCTGAATTTGCTGCTGCTGAGCTTTTTTTTCCATTATGTTCCCTTCTGTGAGATTTCATATTCGCACTACGTTATGATTTAACAGAAAAACTCTTTCCAGTCAACTGCTGTTGCACGTCACATGCAGGGAAAAAACAGGTAAAACCACGCGTTTCCGGCAAACCGGAACGAAATCTGCATGCTTCAGATGGAGTAGAATTGTCAGTTAGCGGATCACTTGAATATAGATCACGGTTATATCAACCTGCCGGAGGCGCCAATGGACGCAGATCTCAGATATGCGATGTATCTTACGCATACAATCCTCAATATAATTCATTCCGGATACCAGGGAAAATATGTTGCCCTGAACATCATGGGCCAGCTTGGATACCGGGATGTCGATCATGAGGAAACGGACAGGACAAGGGAAATCCTCGATAAAACCGGTAACTGGAATCAGCTAATGTGGAATAGAGAACCGATTATATCAAGGTTGAATGATGTACGGGGTAACGATGAAGCGAATATGGCGCTTGAATTCTTCTGTGATCACAAGTCTGAACTGACAGGGATAGCAGACAGGCTTGAGAGGATTCTTCGGCGCAGTGATCTGACAAAATCTTCCGAAGATGTCAAGTTTCTGATTGCCTGTTTCGGACGTTATGCTTACGCGAGGGACCATTTTATCAAGGGCATGGTTGCCTATTGCAAAGGGTTTAACCTTGAGGAGGAGGCTGACCGCTTGAGGCAGCAACTCATTGTAAGTGATGCTGAGATCGGGATTACTTACTGGATGCTCAATGGAGCTAAAAGCCCGGCTTCCGTGGAAGCGCACTTTTATACAAAACTGGTTATTGAGTCACTGATGCTGCCATTTGTCTTTCGTTGCCAGGTCCTGGACATGGATTCGGTCCTTGCATCGGATAATGGAGGATTTTCATACAGTATGGCAGGGATGGATGATTCTGAAGCTGAGAGGTGGAAGGATGCCGGTATCAAACCGGAGCTCGCGGGATACTGGCATATATACAGGTTCGATGTAGAAGATGTTATGGTGTGGGTGAGGGCAGGCTTCGGAGAGCCGATAAAGGCTGCGGCATGGAGGATGAGAGGGTTCGATGTCAATTCCGCGGTGGAGTGGTATGGTGCAGGGTTCAACGCACAAGATTCTTTTATGAACAAGCTGATGGGTTATACAGAACCCCTCGTCGCAGCGGCATGGAAAAAGGAAACCCTGAAAGCTCAGGCGCCGATCAAATAACTATTGCGCTATACGTGGAATCATCAGTTTTCAGGCAGATAATGTTCTTCGTAAAGCGTTTCGAGGATTACCTTGTGCTTCGTCTCTTCGTTGATAAGCAACTCGAGTACCGATGTTATCTCAGGTGACGGGCTGTGCGAAGCAAACTCAGTGTACAGTTCAATAGCCGCTTTTTCCCGCTGAATAGCCAGGCGGAGGGCGTCTTCGTATGACATGTTTTCGTATGGAGTTACTTCGATAAAATAATTTGTTACCTTGAAATCGATTTCCTTCTTTTCAGGCACATCTACAGAATGCCCGGCCTTGAGATCCTCGAACAATTTTACATGTTTCTTTTCTTCGAGTGCGAACTCCTCAAATGCTTCTTTCATCGCCTTTTTGTCTGCTTTGTCTGCCCACTCGGTATAGAATTCCCAGGCTTCCTTTTCTTTCTCGATGGCAAAATCGAAGATCTCATCGAGATTGCCGAAGTTCAGAGAATTTTTCTCGTTCATCGTCAAATATCCTTTCTTTAGGATTTCGTATGACCCTCTATAAAGTTCTTTCATCGTCGGATTATAAAGCGCTTTTTTTAATAATCAAGAAGTTTGAACAGGAAAGCCTGTTATAAGCTTCATTCCGGCGTCCGGATGAGCGGAGTATTCGGGATCGATCCTCAATGTAGCCGGAAAAAACATTATGATATACCATTCCGATATGTTTGAATAATGTCCTGTAGAGTTTGTATAAGATGTATAAAAAGATCTAATGTTGTTTTAGCCAGGAGGGGCCAATGCAAACACTGAAGATAAAACCGAGTAGAAGTTATCTCAAAAAGTTGCGTCTTATCCTTACGATCGTCGCTTTCTGTGTAGTTATATTCGGATTAATAATAAGTGGGGTGATAGCGATCGATGAAGGAATTGAAGCTGCTTCGATCGCTTTTATTATCTTTCTGGCCATCGACCTGATGTGGTGGATTCCTGCGATGATACTCGTCGGCACCTATTACAGAAGCCTCAGTTATGAGATACGAGAAGAAGAAGTAATAGTCCATGTCGGGATCATCACCAAATCGGTCAAACATGTTCCTTACAGGACCGTTACTAATATAACAGTGCGAAGAGGGCTTTTCGACAGGCATATTTTGGGTCTTGGATCTCTGAATATGCACACGGCCGGGATGAGTGCTCAGGCGGGAGCCGAGGAAAGTCTTGTAGGGCTCTCAGACGTCAAGGGTGTTTACGAAATCATTGTTGAAAAACTGAGGCACTTCAGAGGAGGAATGACTCCCGACGCGGCTGGAATCGAAGAATCAAAATCTGTTGCATCAGGTGATCAGATGGCGGCTATCCTTGAGGAGTTGAAAGCGATCCGCCGAAATACCGGAAAATAGAAAGGAACTTTTTAATTGTGCTGGTTGGTATGAGCGATGCCAGGAACAGATTCCCGATTCACGGATGGATCGGCCTGATTCTGACAGCCGTCTTCTGGATGCTTAACTGGACTCTCCCGGGGACCCGTACCAGCTGGGGGTTTTTCCCGCTCTGGCTGGGATACTGCCTGACTGTCGATGCTCTTGTTTTCCTTCGCAAAGGCAGTTCGATGATCGCCAGGAGCCTCGTGAAATATGTGCTTCTCTTTGTCATCTCGGCGCCGGCATGGTGGCTTTTCGAACTTCTCAATATCAGGTCCGGTAACTGGTCGTATCAGGGAAGGGAACTTTTTTCAAGCCTTCAATATGCCGTCTTCGCAACGGTCAGTTTTTCGACGGTGATGCCGGCTGTTTTTGGCACGGCCGAGCTTGTAAGCACATTCAAGTGGGTGGGTAGAATCGGAAGGAGCCGGTCGTTCCTGAAAACCGGGAAAGCAGTTGTCCTGGTATTCCTTGCAGGTTGGGTGATGCTGGGCGCATTTCTGATCTGGCCCGGGTATTTTTTTCCCCTGCTCTGGAGTTCAGTGGTTTTTATTCTGGAACCTGTCAATGTATGGTTTGGGAACCGTTCGCTTAGAGAGTATACTGAGGCCGGAGACTGGAGGCCTTTGCTGTCGCTTGGCCTTGGATGCCTGGTATGTGGTTTTTTTTGGGAGATGTGGAATTTCTATTCGTTTCCGAGATGGGTATACAACGTTCCGTTCGTCGGTTTTCTGCATATATTCGAGATGCCTGTGCTCGGGTATGGGGGCTATTTACCTTTTTCCCTGGAGCTGTTCGCGATATATCATCTGATAACAGGTTTGTTCGGATCGGGTGGAAGAGGGAATTTTGTACAGATACGTTCTGAATGGAGTATGGGTTATGAGAAGTAGGCGGTTGGTCGCAACGATTCTTCTGACAGTGTTAACAGCAATGATGCAGGGATGTGGTTCTGAAAAGAAAGATGCGGATAAAGCCCCGGGGGCCTTTTCCGGGGATACGAATTCGGTTGGCCTTACAGAAGTGATTCTTTTCCAAAAGATAAACATGCACGGCTTTTCAATAAAAATTCCCGGGAATTACTACGTTGAAAAGACCGGATCGAAGTATGCCGGAAGCCATGGGGACAGATCCGTTGAATTTGCTGGTGATAGCACCAGCTCGGTACTCGTTTACAGAAAATCCATCGACCCGAGTCCTGAGACGAAATTTACAGTGCATAGTTTCATCAATATTCTGATCGAGATCGACAGGGGCGCCTACCAGATGGGGATAAGCGTAAGCAGTTATAAGAAAATCCGTTTTGATGGAAAATCCGCTATCTTACTGGTCGGCCGTTGGGAAGCTGAAACAGGAGTCATCGATTCTCCAGGGATCAATGAGTCTGTTGGAGGTATTGATCATCCTGGGGGCAACGATTCTATGGGAGCCGTCAGCCTTCCGGCGACTACAGGCCATCTGAGGGCTATCGGAGTGCGGTGCGGAAAGTATTTGTATATCATTCAGTCTGTTATTCGGAGTGATGAGGGAGGGTGGGACCCGCTGCCGGGCCACATCGTTGAGACTTTTCATTACCTGGATGATTGAAAATGCTGCTATCCGGATGTACATTGCCTGGATGGTCAAAAGACACTCCGGGTTTGGATATATCTTCTTGAATTAATATCGCATTCGGAGTATATTCCCGGAGGCGTGTTGCAAAGTTGCTTGTACGTTCCTCTGTAGGATGTAATCACAGATCACACGCATAGTTAAGCGAGGTCTGGGGGGTAAGCCCTATGAGACGGCGAAGTGTCAGCCGTATATGCCGTTTGATTGAAAAATCATCGGTCGCAGTTATTGGCGATCTGATGCTCGACAGGTATTTCTGGGGGCAGGTCGACAGGATCAGTCCCGAGGCGCCTGTTCCGGTCGTAAATGTTGAAAGAACGGATGTGCGTCCCGGTGGAGCGGCCAATGTTGCCCGGAACCTCATATCGCTCGGTTGTACTCCCAAACTTGCGGGGGTACTCGGTCGCGATACACAGGCAAAAGAAACCAGGGAGCTTCTAGCCGAACAGAATATTTCTACTGAATTGGTAATATCCGACACCGGCAGGATAACGACTGAAAAGATCAGGGTCCTGGCCCATCACCAGCAGGTCGTGCGGGCGGATTTTGAATCTGTAATGGAACTGTCAGGCCGCTTGTTGGGAAGGCTTCGTTCCGCTGTCAGAAAAGCCGTGGAAGGATCCGAAGCGGTAGTGGTCTCTGATTACGGCAAGGGTGTTGTTTCGATGCCTGTAATGGATACGATCAGGGAGATTTGTGCTGAACAGGAAATCCCTCTGCTGGTAGATCCGAAGGAAGGCCATTTCGAATTGTACAGGCACGCGTGGTGCCTGACGCCCAACCTGATGGAGGCCGGTGGATTTTATAATGTCAGGATCCGGACAGAAATGGAACTGATGGAAGTTGGCAGGTCACTGCTGAGAGATCTCGATGCTCACGCAATTCTTATTACCAGGGGTGAAGAGGGTATGACCCTTTTTGAAGAAGGAAAAAAGCCAAAGCATTTCCCGACAAGGGCAAGTGAGGTTTACGATGTGACGGGCGCTGGCGATACGGTAATCAGTGTACTCGCCGCTGGTCTCGCGGCAAAGGCTTCGATATACGATTCGATAGAACTGGCCAATGCATCGGCCGGAATTGTGGTCAGAGAGCTCGGTACAGCGACTGTCACAAAAGGCGAGCTTGAAGCTTCTTTCCCCGCGTGAGAATATCATGGTGGCAGGCGCCGGGTTTTGAACCATTGACAGGAAATTATAATGACTACAGGCCGGATAATCGAAAAAGAATCCCTGACAAAATTCAGGGAAGAGAACCTGAAGAGAAAAATAGTATTTACACACGGCTGTTTCGATATCCTGCACAGGGGCCATGTTACCCTTCTGAAGCGGGCGAGAGAATATGGCGACTGTCTTGTCGTCGGGGTTAACAGCGATAAATCGGTCATGCGCCTCGGCAAGGGGCCTGGCCGGCCGTTTGTTTGCGAGGACGACAGGACCTATATTCTGCTGCAGCTTCGGCCGGTGGATTATGTGACAATATTCGATGAGGAGACACCTCTCGAGACGATCCGGGCGCTGAAGCCCGATGTCCTCGTCAAGGGTGATGAATATGGCAGAGATAATATAGTCGGCGCCGATTTTGTAGAAAAAAATGGCGGAAAAGTGGAAAGAATAAAAATGGTCGAAGGCTTTTCGACAAGTAATCTGATAGAAAAAATGAGGGAGGAATCCTAGACGACACTGGATCCATACTTCTGGGCAGGCATTGCCTGAGTTGTTTCGCTATAGTTTTTGTTTGTTTTATTGCTGTTTGCGATGGAGGTAGAACTGGATATGAGTAGAAAAAGAATCCTTATCATGGGCGCTGCCGGACGGGATTTCCACAATTTTAATACTGTGTACAGAAATGATGATTCGGTGGAGATCGTTGCTTTCACTGCGACGCAGATTCCCGAAATCGACAGCCGTAAATACCCCGCCGAACTTGCCGGTAGCCTTTACCCCGACGGAATACCTATCTATGACGAGGAAAAACTTACAGAGCTTCTCGAAGAAAAAAAGGTCGAGGAAGTCGTTTTCTCATACAGTGATATCACAGCCCAGTATGTGATGCAGAAGGCACAGCTTATAAATTCCATGGGGATTCATTTTACGCTTCTGGGCGCCGGTCCTACGATGGTCAAAAGTACCAAGCCCCTTATCTCTATTTGTGCTACACGCACAGGGTGCGGTAAGAGTCAGACGACGAGGGCTGTTGCGAAGCTCCTGCTGGATGCCGGCAGGAAAGTCGCTGCGATCAGGCACCCGATGCCTTACGGCGACCTGGTCAAACAGAAGGTGCAGCGGTTTGCAAGCCTTGAAGATCTGAAAAAACATAAGTGTACGATAGAAGAAATGGAAGAGTACGAACCTCACATCGTCAATGGCGTGATCATATACGCCGGTGTGGATTATGAGGCGATCCTTCGTGAAGCCGAGAAGGAAGCAGATGTGATCCTCTGGGACGGCGGAAACAACGATATGCCGTTCTATAAGCCGAATCTGAGCATCGTGGTCGTTGATCCTCACAGGCCTTCGCACGAACTGGAATACTACCCTGGTTTCGCTAACCTCCTGATGGCGGATGTCGTAGTCATCAACAAGATCGATACAGCCGATCTCGAGGGTATAGAGGAAGTCAGGGAGAATATTGCCAACTTCAATCCCGAAGCGATTGTCATCGATGCAGCATCTCCTCTCAGTGTCGACAAGCCGGAACTAATCAGGGACAAAAAGGTTCTGTGTGTCGAGGACGGTCCTACCCTCACCCATGGCGGGATGCAGTACGGGGCTGGTATCATGGCGGCTCTCAAGTTCGGCGCGGCTGAACTGGTCGATCCAAGGCCATGGGCCACAGGGAAGATTGCGCGGACATTCGACCGTTACCCTGATGTTGGGACACTCCTTCCTGCGATGGGTTACGGTGATGAGCAGATCAAAGATCTCGAGGCAACGATAGCCAGGGTCGAATGTGACACCGTAATCATCGGTACTCCGATAGATCTCAGCAGGATCATCAATATTTCCCAGCCGTGTGCCAGGGTAACTTATGAATTATCGGAGATTGGGCATCCGAATCTGAAGGATGTACTCGGGGATTACCTGAAGCAGGGCGGGTGAACTGGAAACCGGTGTTGTTTGATGTCGTTTAACATCACAATGGAGGTTAGAATTGAAGATCCATGAGGGCGATGCGAGAGGGATATTCGCGAAATATGGACTCCCCGTCCCACCAAGCCGTTTTATCACGGAAGCGGAAGAAGCAAGAGCAGCGGCTGAGGAGTTTGGATGCCCCGTTGTAGTCAAGGCCCAGGTTCTTGTCGGTGGCAGGGGAAAGGCAGGAGGCGTTAAGCTCGCCTCTGATCCAGCCGAAGCGGTCGAGAAAGCCGAAGCTATCCTCGGGATGGATATCAAGGGCCTGACCGTGAAAAAGGTTCTTATAGCCAAGGCAGTCGACATCTCCGAGGAGTTCTATGCCGGGATGGTGATCGATCGGGTTACCCGTAAGCCGCTGATGATGATTTCACCCGCTGGCGGGATCGACATCGAGGAAGTAGCCAGAAACACACCGGAGAAAATACTCAAAGTCGTCATCGATCCGGTATCGGGGCTCCTGCCTTTCCAGATAAGGCGGATGACCTCGTTTTTGACCAGTGACAAGGATATCGCAAGGCAGCTGGCCCCGGTTTTCAGGGGGCTATATACTGCATTTATGGAGGTTGATTCATCGCTGGCCGAAATCAATCCACTCGTCGTCAGCCCCGATGGCAGGGTATGGGCGATCGATGCGAAGATCAATATCGATGACAACAGCCTGTACAGGCACAAAAATATTGAGGAACTCAGGGATGATACGGCTGAAGACTCGGGTGAGGTCGAGGCGAGAAAGGCTGACCTGTCGTTCGTCAAGCTTGAAGGGAACATCGGCTGCATAGTGAATGGCGCAGGGCTGGCGATGGCCACGATGGACATGATCAAATACTATGGAGCCAGGCCCGCAAATTTTCTGGACATCGGGGGAAGTTCCAGCCCGGAGAAGGTGCTTTCAGCGATGAAGATCATCCTTCGCGACAAGAATGTGAAGGCTATCCTTATAAATATTTTTGGCGGTATCACAAGATGCGATGATGTAGCCAACGGGCTTCTTGAAGCTAAAAAGAAACTTGGAGTGGATATTCCGCTTATCGTAAGGCTTACCGGTACCAATGAGGATGAGGCGAGGAAGCTTCTTGAAGGGACCGACCTGACTGCTGCTGCCACAATGGATGAAGGTGTCAAAAAAGCTATTGAGATCGCGGGTGCGTGATCGCTGGAAAGGGAGCTGGTTTTGAGTATTCTTATCGATAAAAATACCAGGTTGATCGTCCAGGGTATCACTGGCCGTGACGGCGGGTTCCATACCTGCCAGATGATCGCATATGGAACCGATGTTGTCGGAGGCGTAACGCCTGGCAAGGGTGGAACGAAAACAGGTGACGGAGTGCCGGTCTTCAACTCGATGGAAGAAGCTGTCAGGGAGACTGGAGCGAATACGAGTGTTATTTACGTGCCCGCGGCATATGCTGCTGATGCTATCTTCGAAGCGTCCGATGCCGGGATAGAGCTTGTCATTTGTATCTCGGAAGGAATCGCCGTTAAGGATATGGTAAGTGTACTGCCATACGTGCGTGAGCGCGGCACAAGGGTGGTAGGGCCGAACAGTCCGGGAGTCATCTCGCCGGGTAGATCAAAGGTCGGAATCATGCCGGGCAACATTCACAAAGAAGGTAAAGTAGGCGTTGTATCACGCAGTGGCACTTTGACTTACGAAATCGTTTATCATCTTACCGAAAATGGATTCGGCCAGTCGACATGTCTTGGAGTAGGGGGAGACCCTGTCATAGGAACAAACCTGCTGGATGCAATGGAGCTTTTCGCGAAGGATGATGAGACAGAAGTAGTCATCCTGATCGGTGAGATAGGCGGCAATGATGAGGAAAAGGCCGCGGAGATCATCAAAAACGGGTATCCCAAGAAAGTCGCGGCATTTATCGCGGGCAGAACAGCGCCCCCGGGCAAGAGGATGGGGCATGCCGGCGCTATCGTTACCGGCGGGACAGGAACAGCCGCGGAAAAAGTAGCCGCATTCGCCGACGCGGGTGTTGAGGTCGCGGATACGCCTGCAGGTATAGCGAAGATCGTATCGGGGTTGATGTTGTAGTGATCCAGGCGATAATCCGCCGCGCTGGTGATTAAATGCCGGATACCTGGCTGTACAGGGTGTTTGAAAACATGTGGTGTGTGTCTGAAATAATCGGGAGGCGGTTTTGGATAAGACATTTCTAATGATAAAGCCTGAGATAGTCAAGGCGAACAAGCAGGGCGAGATCATCGATTTTCTGCTGAAGAACCATTTCAGTATCGTCCGGATGAAGCAATTCAGTTTCGATGCCGCGAGGGCGGGGGATTTTTACGGTATTCATGCTGAAAAACCTTTCTTTAAGGACCTGATAGAATATATTACATCCGGTGATGTGATCGGGATAGAACTGGAGAAGGAAGGGGAGGCCGTCAAACTTATAAGGGATCTGGTCGGGACAACCGATCCTGCGGACGCGAGGCCCGGTACGATTCGTTATATGTATGGAGCCAGTCTTCAGACAAATGCGGTGCATGCTTCCGATTCACCGGAATCGGCAGAAAAAGAGCTTGCTATCGTATTTTTCGAAGATTAATATAAACGCTTTATGGAGAAGAGTATTCATAAGATGGAACTGGATCTCGGTCATGTGGAGTATCGTGAGTCCTTTCCTTTCAAAGAGCGGTTTACGTTTACCTCTGTAGACGAGGCAGAAAGGGATTGTATCGTAACGGTAACGGCGGATGTTACCAGAACGGGAAGCCAGTATCTGCTCGAAGCAGAGGTCGGTTGTGATTTGAAGACAGATTGCAGCCGATGCATGAAGCGCTTTGTTTATAGAGTGAATACGAGTTTCAAAATCGTATTCCAGTGCGGTGAAAAAGTCAAGTTGCCTGAAGAAGCAGAAGATGATGGTTTTATTGTTCTTTCGCAGGCGAATACTTTTTGTTACGATTTATTTCCCCGCGTCAGGGAAGCTGTAATGCTGGAGCTTCCGATAAAATATGTTTGCAGCGAGGATTGTGCCGGCCTGTGCGTAACTTGTGGAAAGAACCTGAATGACGGCGATTGCGGCTGCAAGGAGGAAGAAGGCGACCCCAGATGGGGTGTTCTGAAAGGTCTCATGGACGAAAAGGACGTTAAGTAAGATTCCCGTGGGCGGGAGGAGTTATCATGGCAGTACCAAAAAGACGGACTTCGAAATCGAAGAAAAACAAACGCAGAACTCATAAGAATATTTCAGCGCCAACGCTGGCCGTATGTTCGCATTGCCATCAGCCGAAGCAACCTCATGTGGTTTGCCCGAGCTGTGGCTATTATGCCGGACGCGAAGTCATCAAGCCTGTTGTCAAGGAAGAAAAGTAATCCTTTCAACGGCAATAAGCAGAATCCCCGGTCGATGACAGGGCGCGTGCGTTTGTTATTCAGGAATATTCCGGAGTAGAAATGAAAATTGCTTTGGACGCAATGGGCGGTGACAGAGCGCCCGAAGAAATCATCTGCGGTGCGGTTGATGCTGTCCGGGCGGCTTCGGGCCGGTTTGATATAATACTGGTCGGCCGTCGGGATGTCCTCGATGAATACATGGCCGCAAGCGGGGTTTCGACGGATCATATTGAGATTGTTCACGCGTCCGAAGTCATCGGGATGTCGGAGAGCCCCGCGTCAGCACTCAGACGGAAAAAAAACTCTTCTATAGCTGTAGCTACCAGGTTGCTGAAAGATGGCCATGTTCAGGCGGTTCTCAGCGCTGGAAACACGGGGAGCGCTGTTGCGTCGTCTCTTTTTTCATATGGCAGGATCCCGGGGATCTCCAGGCCTGCGATCGTGATTCATTTTCCAACAAAAAGTGGTGGAACAATATTTCTCGATGGTGGTGCGAATTCCGATTGTATCCCGAAACACCTGGAACAGTTTGCGATAATGGGCTCGGTTTATGCCGAAAATTTACTGGACAGGAAAAACCCCAGGGTAGGTCTGCTCAGTATAGGAGAGGAATCATCCAAAGGTAGCGAACTTGTTAGAGAGTCCCATAAGCTTTTGGAGAAGAGCGGTCTTAATTTCGTTGGGAATGTCGAAGGGCACGACATCTTTGCGGATACAGTTGATGTCGTCGTGACTGATGGATTTACGGGGAATGTTGTTTTAAAGTTTACAGAAAGCATAATTGATTATATGAATAGTCTGATCAGGGAAGGGGTCGCCAGGAGTGTGCTGGCAAAAGCTGGTGCGTTACTGATGAAGCCGACATTTGCGAAGGTGAAAAAGACTCTGGATTATTCCGAATATGGCGGGATGCCTCTTCTGGGTGTAGACGGTGTCACGATCATCGGGCATGGAGGGTCTAACGCCAAGGCGATTAAGAATGCTCTTTTTGCTGCGGAACGCATTTTCGAAAGCGGCATCAACAAGAAACTGAAAGCCAGAATGGAGGCGGAACATCTGTGAGTGAAAATACCGGGAAGATGAGCGCAAAGATAATCGGAATGGGTTACTATATTCCCGAAAAGATTATTACGAATGCGGATCTCGAAAAGATGGTCGATACGAGCGATGAATGGATCATCACCCGGACAGGTATCAGGGAAAGAAGGATGGCCAAAGATTCCCAGGCAGCGAGCGATCTTTCGATGGAAGCTGTAAAAATGGCTTTAAAAGACGCGGATGTCGATCCGAAGGATCTTGATCTTATCATCGTGGCCACGGTGACTGCTGATATGGCGCTTCCGTCGACAGGGTGTATCATCCAGGACAGGCTTGGCGCGAAAAAGGCAGCAGCCTTTGATGTCAGTGCCGCATGTTCGGGCTTTATATATTCGCTTACCCTTGCCCAGTCGATGGTCGCTGTAGGACACGTAAATAAAGCGCTGGTTGTAGGTGTCGAGGTATTGACACGGATTACTGACTGGGAAGACCGGAAGACATGTATCCTTTTCGGTGATGGAGCCGGAGCAGTAGTAATAGAAAGATGTCCGTATGGAGAAGGTATTCTCGGAACGTATATGCAGAGTGACGGGTCTCTGGGTGAACTTCTTTACCTGCCGGGTGGTGGTTCGAGATATCCTCTGACCCATGAGAATCTTGACGAGGGTCTCCAGTATGTCAAGATGAAGGGTGACGGGCTCTTCAAGTATGCTGTCAGGAATATGGTCGATGCTGCCGAGAGAACGCTTACCGAGGCAGGCGTGACAAGAGACGATATAGATTTTCTGATCCCTCATCAGGCGAATATACGTATTATCGAAGGAGTCAGGAAGAGATTGAAACTGAAGAAGGAACAGGTCGTTGTCAATATAGACAGGGTTGGAAACACCTCGACCGCCAGTATACCGATTGCGCTCGGGGAGTTGAATGAGAGCGGTGTTCTCAAGAAGGACGATCTTGTGATCATGGTTGCCTTTGGTGGTGGTTTGACGTGGGGATCGGTACTTTTCAGAAAATAAGGAACCGCGTCCCGGGTTTACGGGGAGCCTGGATTTTAGGATATAAGGAGAAACCAGAATGAAAGTGGCAATGCTGTTTCCAGGTCAGGGGTCGCAGTATGCCGGTATGGGCAGGGATCTTGTCCGGGATTTTCCCAGTGCCGACGAAATTTACAGAGAGGCTGATGAAGTTCTGGGATTTTCGATCTCGAATCTGTGTTTCGAAGGGGACCCGGAGATTCTAACCGAGACGAGAAACGCACAGCCCGCGATTCTTCTTCACAGCATAGCGGTCACGAAGGTGCTCAGAGAAGAAGCCGGAATAGAACCCGCGATCACGGCGGGGCACTCACTTGGTGAATATTCGGCTCTCGTTGCCGCCGGTGTGCTCGACGGTATGGATGCCCTGAAGATCGTACGTAGGCGCGGAGAGCTCATGTTCGACGCGGGAGTGAACCAGCCTGGAACGATGGCAGCGATAATCGGTATGGAAAAGGATGATGTCACGGTTGTCTGCGACGAGGCCTCGACAGGTGGACAGGTCGTAGTCCTTGCTAATATCAATTCGCCGGGACAGATCGTTGTATCAGGTAATATCGAAGCCGTCGAGAAAGCGATGAGGATCGCGGATGCAAAAGGAGCAAAAAAGGTTGTCAGGCTCAATGTCAGCGGTGCGTTTCATTCACCTCTGGTCGCTTCGGCTCAGGATGATCTTGTAACCTATATAAAGAGCTTCGAGCTTGGGGACGCGCGGGTAGGAATCATATGCAACGCCGATGCAAGAGTTATCAGATCAAGTACCGATATTATAGACGCGCTTTCCCGCCAGCTGACAAGCCCGGTATTATGGTCCGAGTCGATGGAAGTGCTTAACAGCGAGTGGGATGGTGCTATCGTGGAAGCAGGACCCGGCAAGGTCCTTACGGGGCTTATGCGGCGAATCGACCGTGAGAGGCGTGTTACACCCATCGGCACTGCCGAGCAGTTGCAGAACTTGCTTGAAACGAACCTGTAAATTACATAAAGTAGTGCTTTACGTTGCTGAGACTTTTTGGTATACAGGACAGCAATATGATTGATTTGAAGGAAAAGACGGCAGTAGTAACCGGAGCCGGACAGGGGATAGGCCGGGATATAGCGCTTGCACTTGGCAGGAACGGGGCGGATGTCGCTGTTATCGACGTCAATCTCGAAACCGCCGGAGAAACCGTAAAGATGCTCGAGAATACGGGTTCCAGCGGACTGGCTCTGAAGTGTAATGTCGTCGACTATACCCAGGTCCAGGAATGTGTGAAGGAGATCCTCGGCTGGAGGGACCAGATACATTTCCTGGTGAACAATGCTGGTATTACCAGGGACAACCTGTTGCTCAGAATGGGTGAGGATGAGTGGAAGAGCGTTATCGATGTCAACCTCACCGGAACATTCAACATGACAAAGGTTGTGGCCAGGCATATGTTCAAGAAGCGGTTCGGACGCATCGTCAGTGTAGCGTCAGTGATCGGGCAGATAGGAAATGCCGGTCAGAGCAATTACGCTGCGAGCAAAGCCGGTATAATCGGGTTCACAAAATCGGTAGCGAAGGAGTTTGCCGCGAGAAATCTTACGGTAAATGCGATCGCGCCCGGTTTTATCGAGACGGCGATGACCTCTGAGCTTCCCGGGGAAGTTCAGGAACGGATGCGTCGTATGATCCCACTCGGAAAATTTGGTACAGGTGACGATGTCGCGAACATCGTGCTGTTCCTGGTATCCGGGCTGGGAAGTTACGTTACAGGACAGGTAATCAACTGTGACGGTGGAATGGTAATGTCTTGAACAGAAAGACAAACACAAACAGGAGGTGTATTGCACCATGACGATCGAGGAAAGAGTAAAGAAAGTAATTGAAGACCAGTTGTCGGTTAACCAGGATCAGATCATTCCGGAGGCTTCCTTCATAGACGACCTCGGAGCCGATTCACTGGATACAGTAGAGCTGGTTATGGCTCTCGAAGAAGAATTCGGTGTCGAGATTCCCGATGATGATGCGGAGAATATCACGAAAGTCGGTGCGGCCATCGATTATATCAAGGCTCACGTTACGGAATAGCTCCCATGGGCAAGTGATTCGGTACAGAAACAGACCTGTGATGGGGGGGTAAAGTGTTCGATAACAGTAGAAGAGTGGTTGTAACAGGAATGGGAGCATTAACTCCGTGCGGGAATACTGTGCGGGATAGCTGGGACAATATCAAAGCCGGCAACCCCGGCATCGACAGGATAAAGGCATTCGATGCAAGCGGGTTCGCAAGCCAGGTAGGCGGGGAGGTCAAGGATTTTGACCCTCTCGATTATATCGACAAGAAAGAATCAAGACGGATGGATCGGTTTGTCCATCTTGCGCTGGCTGCCTCGCAGGAGGCGATGAAGGATCTTGAAGGCAAGGAGATCGACGGCGAAAATTTCGCGACGGTCATCGGATCGGGAATCGGTGGCATCATTACCTTCGAGAAGCAACACAGTAATTTTATCAATAAGGGGCCGGGCAGGATCAGTCCATTCTATATTCCCATGATGATATCCGATATGGCATCGGGCCTGGTATCGATCAGGTATGGTCTTAAGGGGCCCAACTTCTGTACCGTGTCGGCATGCGCATCCGGAGGGAATGCGATTGCGACTTCGTTCATACTGATCAAAAACGGTTATTCAGAGGCCGCATTGACTGGTGGAACTGAAGGCACGATCTCGCCGATGGCTCTCGGCGGCTTTTGTTCGATGAAAGCGCTTTCGACCCGCAACGATGATCCGAAGACTGCCAGCAGACCATTCGACAGAGACCGCGATGGTTTCGTGATGGCCGAAGGAGCAGGTATTGTTCTCCTCGAGGAGCTTGAACATGCCAGGGCGAGAGGCGCGAAAATCCTGGCCGAACTGGTCGGAGTGGGGATGTCGGGCGACGCGTATCATATGACTTCTCCCGCCCCCGGAGGTTCCGGCGCAAGGCTGGCAATGAGAATGGCGTTGAAGGATGCGGGGATCGAGCCGGAAGCGGTCGATTATATCAATGCGCATGGCACGTCGACTCATTACAATGACAAGGCGGAATCAGAAGCTATACAGAGTGTTTTTGGAGACCGGGAGACTCTTCATGTCAGCTCCACAAAATCCACAACGGGACATCTTTTAGGTGCGGCGGCGGGTGTCGAATTCATTGTCTGCGTGAAGGCATTAATCGAGCAGACGATGCCTCCTACAGCCAACCTGGAGAATATTGATCCGGAGTGCCCGGCCAACCATGTGCAGGGTGCGGCCATGGAGAAGGAATTAAAGTATATTCTTAGCAATTCGTTCGGATTCGGCGGGCATAATGTCAGTCTTCTACTATCGAGGTTTGAGGTATAAAGGGGATTATTACTTCTCATGCGGAGATTGTTCGACGGGCTCAGGAAATTCTTCAGGCCTGGTGTTGTGAGTGCCCCCGAGCATGTATCAGTGCTCGAGAAAAAGATCGGATATGTTTTCAGGAATAAAGCATTCATTGTCGAAGCCCTCACTCATCGGTCAATGCTTGGTGAACTTCAGCCCGGAGAAGAAGGCATCACATACGAAAGGCTCGAGTTTCTTGGCGATTCGGTTCTTGCCCTTGTGACGACGGAATTTTTAATAAGAAGTTTTCCGGATGAGAACGAGGGGCAGCTGACTAAAAAGAAGTCACTCCTGGTGAGCAGGAATGTGCTTTCAAAAATGGCCGATTCTATCGATCTCAAGGAACACGTGATCCTAAGTGACAATGCATTCAAGGGAGGAGTACACGGACAGGATTCCATCCGGGCTGCCGTGCTGGAATCCGTGATCGGGGCGATGTACATGGATGGGGGGCTTGAACCATCGCGCAATTTTATCGAAGAGCTGGTCCTGAGCGATATCGACGAGATCATAGAGCATACCGACCATATCAATTACAAAAGCTATCTTCAGGAATGGACGCAGAGAAAATACAAGGGTTATCCGAGATACCGGATAAAATCGACGACCGGGCCGGAGCACGAGAAAATGTTTCTCATAGAAGTGAAGGTAAGTGACGGGATTGTCGGTAAGGGACGTGGCAAGAGCAAAAAAGACGCTGAACAGATGGCGGCAAAGGAAGCTCTTACCAGACTTCGGAAGATACACTGAGGAAGGGTATGAAAAACTCGGGAAAAGCAAGAGAATATCCTTTTACATTCGGGTGCGATCCAGAAATAATTTGTGAGGAGTGCCAGCTTCCATGCAGCCTCGAGAAGATGTCGGTTGATTGTCACAGGCGCCATTTCCTCCAGGGGCTTCTGAACTGCACATATTTCATTTATGGATATTGTTTTCTCACGGATGTTCCTGGTTGTGTTATGGATAACGGTGGGAAGCACGATACTTACTGGCTGCAGCTGTTAAACGAATTTTTTCACAACAAGGATCGCAAGGAAGAAAACGAGGCTTTCCGGAAAAACAGGGAAGAAGTCCTGAAGCTTGTTCAAAGCGAGATAGACAGGCAGAACGTGTTTTTATGCAGGTATATTGAACAGCACTACGCGCAGGTACTCGAGTCAGGTGGTGGGCTGTCAGAGGAAGTGCAATCAAAACTGGACGAAGCCTACCTCTTGCTTCTTCGTGGAATCAGTCGAAAGACCGATTGATCAGAAACGGTAACCACCAGTGATGACTATTTCGAGCATATCGCGTTTTTCCGTAAGGTAGGGGGTTTTCCGCTCGAAACTGCCGAAGACAATGCCCAGGTCGAGAGAAAGGACATCGTCGATGATCCCGCCGATTCCCAGGGTGAAGAATTGTCTTTCATTTTTAACATCGTAGAAATCGTATTCGGTGACCAGTCCCCATTCTTCCGGCGTATCTATAACATAAGTGATCTCGTCCATTCCTTTGAGCTTCAGAGGAATAAAGGCATAACCTGCCCTGATCCTGACCGGGGCAAATGGGAAGATGAATTCAGCTCCTATATTATAGCTTATGACAGTCTTGAGGATATCCGAGTTGGGCGCATCCTTATTAATAAGTTTTATGCCATTATATTTGGTCTGGGAATAATCGCAGTATGATAAATCGGCTGCCACGAGGATACCGCCTGCCTGGAATGAAAGGCCTCCCCTGAACCGCATCGGCAGGGTGAAATCATCTTCTATGTAATAATATTCAGGCTCAGTGTCCCATCCAATAATGCTGTCTGGAAAAGTTCCTTCATACAGATCGCTCCCCTCTCCGTTGTAACTGATGGATACCGGGGAAGAGAAGGTCAGGCCCGCGCGTAAATACTCGTTCAGCCACATCATCAGCCCGAATTCAATACTGATACCATCAAGTTCGGCCGTAGTATCGTCCACATAGAGATAGCTTGAATCCGTGCCTGTATGGTTGAATTTCAAGGTCTCTGTAAACTTCACCGATTCATCCCATAGGACAAGTGTTGCACCAACCGACACCCTGGGAGAAATCTCTGCGCCAAAGCCGAACCTGTACTGATATATCGAACCCGATTGCAGGAATGCATTTTCGATCGTTCCATCTATGTCGGGCCTCAACCCTTTTTTGATATACTCGAGGTCCGAGTTTCCAACGCGGAAGACTCCCAACCCCGCGACTATGTTAGTCGCATAGGAACCTGTTGGAGAGATTATGGCAAAGTGGCTGAAAGAAGTATTCGAGTTCGATGTCATGGCCTTCCATCCCTCGTACTCGTTGTCAATATCCAGGCTGGCATGATGGATTCCGAATATTACTTCCTTACGATCGACCAGGGTAAGGCCGGCAGGGTTGTAGAGCAGGGCGAAAGCATCGTTGCTTACAGCTGTATAGGCTCCACCCATCGCAAACGGCCTTCCACCGGAACCATATGTATCGAGAAGCGAGAGCCTCTCGAGTGTCATCAGGCCCATGAGCTGAGCGCTGGCTGCTACCGGTGTGAATAAAAATAAAATCAGTGTAAGGGTTGTTACATATTTTCTGATTTTTCTATCCATGATCACTACCCCTTTCCCTGGAAGTATTCCCCACGAAAATCGTGTGGTATACACGCAGAAGTATCCCACAGAAAACTATATGGCATACATTGGCCTTTGTCAACAGGCGCTCCCTTTATGTTAGACGGTTTTTGTCAGATGAATTATGATACAGGTTTGT
>CBDUUV010000010.1:0-38061 GCA_965370495.1 uncultured bacterium | reverse complement strand
GCAACTCAAAAGACTAAAAGATTCTTGAGCAGCCGCCAGGCGCCCCGCAGACCCCGAAAACACCATAATCCCGCGCCCATACTGACTCAACACAAAACACGCCCTGAAAACCTGTCAAGGAAAATATTGGAAAAAAACGAAAAAACCTGAAAAATATCAAAATAATTTGGAAAATTGGGATAACTTGAAAAAAACTGAAAAAATATAGAAATATTTTAAAAAGTTTAAATAGAATTAAGAGAAAATCGAAAAATAAAACGAGAGATAACCCGGACACTTCAGGAGATGAGTTTTTGAAGAGGAATTAACATAGAATATCAGTGCATTTCCAGGTATGAGTTTTCTATCGGGAGATTATCACAGGAAATCCGGGCTTGCCCCGGGAATACCGACTTCAATTCGTCAAGCATTTAACCAGTGTTGGTGCCAATTTCTGGCCTCTTAATGAATTGCTGGTTTCAAGGATGACGCCCTCGGGATTCACAAGTATTAGTTTCGGCACTCCGTATACTTCGAACTTACTCGCAAGCTTGCTATCCATACCCTCAGACTCTATTGCGTTTATCCAGGGCAGCGGCCACCGTTCACTTCTATATGAATTAAGAACTTCCATATCACGGTCGAATGATATACTTAATATTGTGAAATTGTTGTTTTTGTTAGTTTCATATGCATCATGGATTGCCTTCATTTCCTTTTTACATGGACCACACCATGTTGTCCAGAAGTGAATTAAATAGTATTTTCCCTTCATCGATTCTTTCGAGACAATCTTTTTTTTGTCAATCGATGCGACCTGAAAATCGGGGATTTCCTTCCCTTTTGCTATTTTAGCGTATGGATTTGCCATTCGTAATATCAGGTTAATTTCTTCGATGTCCGAAAACTCCGACATCGCGGCATCGTAATATGCAGATGCCATTTTGAGATCATTCTTCTTCTTAAGCCATAATGCCAGGTAAGATATGGCATAAGCACGCACCATCCTCCCGGGATTACTTTTATATAATTTCATCAGTTGTTTCTCGCCATATTCATCCTTATATTTCCCGCACAACAATGAAGATAATTGAGGGTAAGCTCCCCAATAAGGAGAATCGGGTGGTAGAATGCCAAATACCTTATTCATACTTGTATTATCAATGTTTCGATCATAATAAAGAACTTCAGCTACCTTGAACGCTGCAAATTTCCTGGCAGCATCTACTGATTCGCTTTCGAAATATTCCGCGAGAGTATTCTTTGGTTTTGACCAGTCATACTCATATTCAGAGGGATCGCCACTTTCCTCGTCATGTTTTTGGGAAGCCTTGATAAATTTTTCCAGTTCTGTAGCCACTAATTGTTCCATCTGCCATATTCTTTCACAATAAATGAAATTATCGGAGAGAATGACTTCAGATTGATTTTCCGTGGCTATACTATCAATAGTCTCATGGGGACTCATCTTAAAATCTATGAATATTTCCGTTTTATCATTACCTAAAACAATAGTTTTTGTGATCGAATTGTAGCTTGGAGAGTATGCAAATATTTTGTAGATTCCCGGGATTTCTGCACGAATCTCATAGGTACCATCGCTCCCGGCCAGGGCGACATCATAAAAATCACGTTTCATATATGGGATTATGCGAATCTGGGCATATTGCAGTAACTTCTCATCAGAACCAAGTATTTTCCCTGATATCTCAACCAGGGTTGAAGGGTCTGTATCTGCCCAATAATCCTTATCCTCATAATAGGGGATCAGTTCGACTTCTTCTTCTCCCACATATTCTTCACCAAATGAGTCAACAGCTACGTACCGCCACTTATATCTGAAGGTAGCTTCAAATCCCCTCACCCAATTATTATCATCTGCAACCATCTGGCCGGGTTGGATCCAGCTGCTGCTAATATCATCTTCATGTTTGTACCATTTAACAAATTCCTCGCTATTGAATAAACGGCCACCCGAATTCGAGCTCTCCCACTTATTGCCTGTGTAGCGATATCCCCCGAAAGATATTATCTGTAGTGGTTGTTGAGTTCGATTGATCACTTTCGTCCTGAATTTCCATTGGTATTCTCTTAAACTGGTTTTACTATTATTGATTAGCCTGGCAGATACTGGATTGGGCGCATGTTTAATTACTAATAGCTCCTCTTTATTCCTGGATGTTGATTCTTTGCCTGCCGCTGAACATGTGCACATTATTACCAGTAACAGAGTAATGAAAGACCGCTTCATATTACCCTCCTTTTTAATAAGCCGCTTAAGGTGAATATGCGGGATTCTTTTAAGTGGGGTAATATGTTTTCCAATATTTATCCAGCCCGCCGCATAAAAGGGGGATTACCACAGGAAATCCGGGTTTGCCCTATATTTCTTTCAGCTCGTAATTATACCCGGCCTCGAACTTTCCGGGATTCTCCAGGAAACTGTGTATGAACTGCCCACAGTTACTGCCGATATGATTTTCTTCCGGCTCCCCAATGCTCAGGATAACATCGTACCCGGCATTCTCCAGTTTCTCGATCACGCTGTATTTCTCTCTGCCGGAAACGATATGAGAGTTGACCCTGTTCCTTTCCGCCTCACAGGTAGGGTTGACCGGTGTTATCTTCAGAAGAAATCTGTCAGGTGAAAAGTGCTTCAGCAGGACATCCGGATCGACCGGCATTCCATCGGCAAGCGCAAAATTCAACGTTATCTTCCTGCCCCCGCTGTCAAAGAACCTGTCTCCGTATTCAGCGATCCTGGAAAAACTCCATTTCTTCAGAGGAATCAGCCAGTCACGTTTTTTCGTGTCTGTCGTGTGTATTGAAAATTGCAGTTGGAACCGCAGCGGGTATATCCTCTTCTTGATATCAAGAAGCCCTTCGAAAAATTCCTCCGCGCCAACCGGGGCTATAGTCGAAATGGCCGGGATTAGCCCTGGAGCATGATAAAGGGCGGGAAGGGCTTCCAGTACCTCCAGCACGTCGAGGTTAAAGGCTGGCTCACCCATCCTGGCGAACTGGACCTTGAATTTCTCTGCCGGTATCTTCAGGCCCGGGTATCGCTTCCGGACCATATAATCAATCTGTGCAAGCATTCCCTCCGCGGACACTTTGCCCGAATACGATTTCCCTGCGTCGCAGAAACGGCAGGATACCGGACATCCGTGAAGAGTCGAAATTATAAGTACCCATTTCTGATCCCTTGGCAAGGGAGGCTGAACGGATTCAACGAACTCCAGCAGATCGCCTTCGGCAGTTTCGGCGATATATACCGTCGCAATATCTTCGTTTCCCGCGCTTGCCTTGACCCTTAACATTCCTGCCTGAAAATCCTTTCTATCTCCATAGCGGCCCTTATCCCATCGCCGGTACTTATCGCCGCCTGTCTGAAGAGGCCGTTTTTGATGTCCCCGACAAGATAAAGGATTCCTTTCTCCAAAAGCAAATCGATACGGCTTCCGACCGATCGGTCCATATACCCGGTGCATGGTTCCCGCCCGACCGCCAGCAGCACATGATCAGCCTCGACAGCTTTTTCCCCGTAACCGGCCACTACACAATCAAGGCGCAATTTGTCATCTTTCATGACTATACTGCGGACTTCGGTCTTTTCCATAAGTTCAATCCCGGCGTTTTTGTCACACCTTTCCCTCAGGAGCGCGAGACACTTCGAGCTACCGGTCCGCATAATGATAATCACATCGTTTTCTCCGGAAAGGTTCAGCGCATAATCAAAGGCCGCGTCGCCGGAACCGATAACGGCGATTTTCTTTCCTTTCGCTCCTTTTACTTCGGTAGCCTCGCAGCAGACACCGGCCGCCGTGTTACTGGACATCGTGATACTCTCGGGCCTGAGTGGCACTGTTCCTGACGCGGCCACGACAATCGCGGCCTTGTATTCGTTATTCGCGGTTTTAACGGCGAACTGCCGACCGTTGTAATAAAGCGTTTCTACTTCTTCCAGTATGAGACTGATCCCCGCTTCACCCAGCTGCCGCTCAAAAAGCCCCGCAAGTTCTGGCCCCTTGATCCCTCCGGGAAACCCCGGGTAATTCTCGACAAGATTGGCATTTCTCAGAAGGCCGCCTACTGCAGCTTTTTCGAAGACAAGTGTCCTGATCCCGTATCGCCCAAGCTGGATAGCCGCGGCTATCCCTGCCGGCCCCGCGCCAATCACCGCTACCGTTTTTTCGATGTCGATCACCACTCTTCAGCCATTCCTGTTATCTCTTCCACGGTCACCATGGCAGCGACCCCGTGAGCAAGCCCCCTCAACGCTCCCATGTGAAGTTCTTCGTTATATGCCGCCACGGCATCTACCGGGATAAAAACCTCGAAGCCCCTGACAAATGCCGATCTTGCCGTTGTGGAAACACAGAGATGTGTCATAACTCCGGTAATGACAAGCTGCCCGATCCCCGCTTTGCGCAGATCGTCCTCGAGCGAAGTCCCGAAAAATGCGTCATATTGTGTTTTAACGATTAGCAAGGCGCCGGGAACGGATAGTTGTTCTGTGATCCTGCTCGAATCGTCCCTGGCCCTGATCAGGTCGCTCCACCACCTGCCCATCATTCCCGCGTCCTTTTCGGTGTTCAGGTGCCGGGTCATCAGGACCGGGCGTTCGCTTCCGGCAAAGGCCGAAGCAAGCCTCGCGATCCCCGGGATTATCGCCTCCATTCCCGGGACCCACGCATGAGAACTTTCTTCGAGAAAACAGTTTTGCATGTCGAGGATAAGCAATGCCGCGCCGCGCGGGGAAAAGGTGATCCCCCGCCCACCCCTGAACCGGCCCAGGTCATTTATCATCTTCCCTGCTGTTTCATCGATGTTTTCGCGCGTGAAATATTTCTCTTTCATTTCTTCTCCGTATGCCTCCACCACACCTGTCTTTTTATAGAGTGGGAAGCTTGTCCATACCTGCTTTCCTTGCTTCTTTGGTCATCAGGTCTTTCAACCGGTCCGCTATTTCCTCGTCAAGGGGCTCCGGCACGTGTGATTCCAGTATCTTCGCCACCCTGCCGGCGGCCCGGTCGGCAGCATCGAGCCTGCCTTTCTCACGCCACTCCTCCAATGATCCCCTCTCTATGACTTCGTCCGGAATATATGCTTCTTTGCGGAACCACTTCATTGTATGCGGAAGGGAAAGGAATTCTTTCTTCTCCAGCCCCTGTTTTATCAGATCTTTTGCGATCGGGTCATCGCGCAGCTCGATCCCCCTGGTCAGCCTGCGAGCCATCTGGCAGATTTCATTATCGAGAACCAGTTTTTCGAGGCTCTGGCAAGACTCGAAATCAAGCATTCCGGGCCCGGAGATATTGTTAATGCCCGAAACCGCGGCGACAATGGCGCCCATGGCTGTTTCCATGCCCGCCTGGTAATCCACTGGTTTCGAATCGCTCAGGGCCATGTACGCCTGCACCGGCACACCAAGATATTTACCTATCTCGGCGTATGCCCCGTCTATCATCATCGTCTCTATCGCGCCCATAGGGGTGGTTCCCTTGCGCATATCGAAACACGCCGGTGAACCTCCGTAAATGATCGGCGCTCCCGCGCGGGCGAGCTGGTGGATCACTATTCCACTGAGACTTTCCGCGCAGTGCTGCGTTACGGCGCCTGCCAGGGTCACTGGCGCGGTCGTTCCTGTCAACGGCATTGAGATCAGTTCGGCGGGCAGTCCGGCCTTTGCACAGTCAATAAGCGCCTGGCATGTAAGGTCACTCCACTTGAGCGGGGGAGATGGGCAGCAGTCAAAGATTGCAGTCGGCTTCTCCCGGAGTTTTTCCTCAGAACCGGCAACCGCCGAAAGCATCGAGTGCATCACGCTGAACGCTTCGACCTTGAAAGTCCCCGTTACTATCGGTTTTGAAGAATACTGAAGCCCGATATACACCCTGTAGCTGTCTCCTATTTCTTCGGGCACATCTCCGGGGACCAGGCCAGTGCTCTGGGCCGCGTAGCCGGGAAGGGCATCGGTTATTGTCACGAAATTTCTTACGTCCCGTGTGCTGGGAGTCCTCGCGTCACCCAGCTCTGGATCGAATATCCTGAGAGCGGCCGAGCCGGGGTTAAAATGAATACGGTCATCGCCGAGATCCATCGCTACCGATCCATCCCTGTTGTAGAGGAGAACCCTGCCCGGAACGGTTTTGAGCGCTTTTTCCACGAGAGAAGCCGGGATCAGGACCTTGTTGCCATCCACACTTGCTGCCGCTCCATCGAGAAGTTCCAGGGCTTCATCATTCTCGACAAAGACACCTGTCTCAGCCAGAATTTCTTTCGCCTCATTGACGATCTTTTTTCGGTCGTTTTCTTCGAACCAGGTCACACGCGGCATTACACTCATTACCGGCATCTCCTTCCTTCTGCATTTTCGCGGGGGCGTCTTCCCGTGACCTGGTCCGGATCATTCCCGGATCCTGTACGGACAAGTATCCATATCACAGCTCCTGCATGAATTCTCGCTTCGCATCCGGGCCGGATTCTCCGCGATATCTATTGCGAATGATATCGATTTTCTCGGGAACATCATACTGCTCTCCGATAAATGCACCCCTATTTTGCTCCCGTCCAGCAGATCAAATATGCAACGCTGTTCCTTTATATCCCAATCGCCATACCCGGGGCTGGCCCTGCATGATGTCCTGAGCCCTGTCTCCGCCGCTCTTTCCACAATCAGGCCGTCTATAAAAGACGCCGTGGCTTCCGCTGCGACCGATCCGACCGAATCAAGTATCACCGCTTTCAGCAGTTCCCCCTGATGCGAAAGGATAGATACCTTTTCCTCGAGTTTCGAACCTATAGTACACACACAGAACGCGATTTGTTTCATTTCTTCGAACATCGACGAACCGGGCAGGTTCTTTCCCGCGGTTATTACGTATATCCCCTTCGGACACAGAAGGCCTTTCGTTTCCAGCAAGACTTCTTCGAGTGTCTTTTCTATCCTGTCCGAGAGCCTTTCGCCGTAATTCCCCTTCTTGCCGAGAAGCCTGACCACTTCGGCCCTGTCGATCTCTATCCTGATGTTTTTCAGAATCACTGGCTCCATATTATCCCTGCCTGAACCCATCCATCAGTTTCCGGACGGCCCTTATGAACCCCGGAGTCGTTCCGCAGCACCCCCCCACCGCATCTATACCAGCCGCCAGGATCTTCCCGATATCGCCTGCGAATTCTTCGGGGGTCTGCCTGTAGACAGCTGCTCCATCTTCGATCTCCGGATTTCCGGCATTCGGCTGAAAGAGAAGGGGCGCTTCCGTGATACTTCTGAACCTCGAGGCCAGGCCGACCATGGCGCCGCTCGACAAGGTGCAATTCGCCCCGAGAATATCCGCTCCTTCCGCAGGCAAAAGCTCCGCGGCCTTTTCGGGAGTATCCCCCACCAGTGTGAAGAACCCCCTGGGTTTCCTGTCGAAAGTAAGTTCAACCGCAACGGGTTTGCCAGACACTTCCCTGACAGCCCTGAGCGCCTCCAGCGCCTCACGGATATCATACATCGTTTCGATCAGAAATATGTCGACACCACTACTCTCCAGGACCTCCGCCTGTTCTCTGAAAGCTGTTCTGGCCCTTTCTTCCGTGAGCTTTCCCATGGGCGCAAAAAACTCGCCCGTAGGGCCTATATCCCCGGCAACAAACCTGTCCCCGGCACCGAACCGTTCCATGGCCGTTCGTACAAGCTCCACGGCTTTTTTGTTGACATCCGCGGGGTCCAGTTTTCTTCCCGCCCCGGAAGCGGAAAGCTTGATCGAGTTTCCTCCAAAAGTGTTGGTCTGGAGGACATCCGCTCCGGCCTCAAGATATGCCAGGTGGATCTTTGCCATCCTGTCCGGATGCGTAAAGTTCCACTGCTCGGGAATTTCTCCCTCGGCAAGCCCTGCCGCGATGAGCATACTACCCATTCCTCCATCGAAGAGGACCTTCTCGCGGGCGATAAATTCCATGAAACCGTTTTTCATCCGGCCTTCCCTGAAAATTTCTTCAGAAGCGAGACAGCCGACACGGCGTCACCGGCATACCCGTCCGCCCCTATCCTGGTTGCCCATTTCTCGTCGCATGGAGCTCCACCGACCATTACCCTTACACTTTCGCGCATGGAACGTTTTTCCAGTTCTTCAATTACTTTTCTCTGGCCTGCCATTGTCGTTGTCAGCAGAGCCGAGATCGCGATGCAGTCCGCGTTCTTTGCTTCCGCTTCGTCCACGAATTTTTTCGCCGGTACATCCGCGCCAAGATCGGTTATCTCAAACCCGTTTGCTGAAAGCATGGTCGCGACAAGGGTCTTGCCGATATCATGTATATCCCCTTCGATCGTGCCTATCACGACATGCCCTGCCTTTTCCTGCTTTACCGTGCTTTTTTCAAGCGCCGGTTGAAGAAGGGTCATTGCTTTCTTCATCGCCTCGGCTCCCATAACCAGCTCGGGCAGGAAAAGCTCGCCCTCTTCCCACAACCTGCCCACTTCTCTTATACCCTGGACAAACCCCTTTTCGATCACTTCGAGGAGCGGCATCTCTTTTTCGAGAGTAAGACGGGCCAACTCTTCGGCTCTTTCCCGATCACCATCCATCACAGCCCTGGCACAGTTTTTTAAATGTTGCAGCATCGTTTGCCCTCCGCATTAAATATCAGAATTGAATTAACAGGATCGCCCCTCTGTTTGAAATGTGTCAAGAATCTTTTTCAGCTGCCCGCCCCGGGCCTGACGATCGAAGCCCCCGGTGACCAACCCGGGGGCTTCTCTGCAATTAACTGAACAGGGGCGGCCGAACACGCGGTATCCCAACATTAATCCCCCGGAAGGCCGACCAGCTTTTCGGAGGTCGAATCCGGCCTAGTCTCAGTTAACCGCAAACCTTTTCTCTATCTCGAAAGACGGGATGATATCTACTGGAACTGCCCCGAGCATTTCGAGTGATCCGGCTACATCCTCGCCCATCTCGCCATATTCCTCTATATATTTCTTCGCCGCTTCGTAGTCGCCATGAGCCTGGATCATCAGAATCTCGTGAGAGAGGCTCCGGGCCGCTTCCCTGGCCAGGGCAAAGTCCACCGACCATAACCCTGTTTCCTGATCCCGCCTGTAGGCGCCTTTTTCTTTCATGTAGTTAAAAATTATCATGTTTGCCCTGCCATGAGCTTCTTCGACACCAAACCTGACCGAGCGGAAGAACCCTGCCAGAAAAGTAACTGCTGTTTCCTTTTCCAGCTCTTTTCTGTAAAACCCTTCATCTATAAGATAATAGAAATTGTACTCACCCACAATGTCTGCTTTTGCTTCCTCGATCGCGGAGTAGGTGTTACCAAGCATCTTGTTTACAGTCGTCGCGGTTCCATCTTCCAGTGTGATCGTGCCGGGCCCGAGGCCATGTGAAAATTCATGAAGCAGGATGTGATAGAAATAGGCATCGAATGTAAGATATTTCAGCTGTTCTTTCGCCAGCACTATCTCCGCAATCGGCACCAGGATTTTGTCGAACTTTGCGTGGCACATATTACGGAGCATCACTTTTTTGCACCCTTTCGCCTCGCGTACCCGTTCATCATTCGGAAGGTTGAAAGCCAGCGTCTGGACCCCTGCTTTTGTGTCGCCGGCTGAAAAAACCTCGTCGACGACCGCGATTGGAGAATCGCTGCCCCTGTTGAAATTCTTGTACTTGTCATCGATCGGCAGATTCTTTTCCATTTTGAGAAGGTAGTCCTTGAGCCCGTCAAGTTTCCTGCTCTCCTCGGGATTGCGGATACACAGGAACGCCTCGAAGGCTGCTTTGTAGTTAAACATATTATCCTCGTACACTTCGTAGGGACCGATCGTAATATCTATCACATTATCTGCAACATCCATCCAGTCCATATCGCTTTCGAAATAGTCATCGGTAAAAAAAGCTTTCGCTCTCGACCTGAGAAACCTCGCCAGAGATTCGTTTCCTGTAAGATCCGCGGCTTCATTCATATATCCCGCAGCTCTTTTCAGTTTTTCCTCATACTCCATCGAGTACGGCACCGCTTCGAGCCCGCCGCTTTTCGTTCGCTTTATCACGGTAAAATTGCTCTCGAAGCTTTCTTTATCTTCGGGGTGGGTTTCCAGCCATCTCTCGAACTCGCCTCTCGTCATATCCTCGGGGTAGAAACTGACCCCTTCCGGTTTTTTCCTGCTGCCAATAAACGGTTCATGTTCCTCGAGCCTGTCCCACGGACCGAAGTTCAGATCAAAAAACCTGATCAGTTTTTCATCTCCTTTTTCAACAAGCTTTTCCCGCAACTCGGCATTGTCATCCGATACCTGCTGCAAAAAAAGCTCGTCCATTACCTTCGCCGCATAATACAGCTTTTCAAGCGCCGCCGTCTCTTTTTCGTTCAGAAGCTCCCAGGGAACACCGAGTTCGACGGGCGCGTACGGGGCCAGCCTGTCATCAAGGCTTTTTTCTTCCACAGCTTTTCCTCCCCTGAGGCACCCCATGGGCGTCAGGACCATAAAACAGATCCCGATAACAACTGGTACCATGTTTTTTATGTTTTTCATTTCGACTCCTCTGCTATTGCGCCCCGGGGGCGGACATTGACCCTGTTACCAGGGCTTATGAAGTACATTGTGAATCTTGAAGGCAAAATCGTTGGTGAAATAGAGTTTCTGCATAAATCATATATTCTCGTCAACCAGGTTATCTTTGTCGAGAACCTGCCTGTTATATATTCCTTGCGTACCAGGCGTCCTGAAGGACTGATTGCTCATATAGAAGCATTTTCAGGCAGCGTTAGTCAATCGGGAAATCGTTCCGGGCCCCGGAACCCCTGTCTGAGAAAAACACCTTGACCCCCATGCAACACAATGCTAATCATTTTCTCGTCCTGAAAAGGCCGGGGAATCCGGCCGCCATTGAAACCAGAAAGACAGGAGTTGCCATGGATTCGGAAATGATCAAAAAAATATATGAAAAAATTGACGGCTACACCGAAGCAATGGTAGATCTGCAGACAAAAATGACAGCCATCCCGGCGCTGGGGCCTGATAACGATGGTGAAGGCGAAAGCGAAAAAGCCGCGTTTCTCGAGGAGTGGATGCAAAAAGAGATCGGGTTCGACACCGTGCATCATTACGATGCTCCCGATAGCCGCGTGCCTTCGGGGGTGCGCCCCAACATCGCCGCTGTAATGAAGGGTGCTTCGGCCGGGAAAAGGATCTGGGTAATGGCTCATATGGATATCGTTCCCCCGGGAGATCTCAATAAATGGGAAACCAATCCTTACGAAGTCGTCCGCAAGGGTGACAAGATCTTCGGCAGGGGAACCGAGGATAACCAGCACGGTATAGTAACGCCGCTTTTCGCTCTCAAGGCGATCAGGGAGCTCGGAGCCAGGCTTCCCTATGATGTATGTATCGCCCTTGTGTCTGACGAGGAGACCGGAAGCGAATACGGCATCGGATATATGCTCGACAAATGTGATCTTTTCAGCAGGGACGACCTTATAATCGTCCCGGATGCCGGCGAGCCGGACGGAGCTATGATAGAGGTCGCCGAAAAATCGATCTACTGGCTCAAGATCGAGACAAAAGGAAAACAGTGCCATGCCTCCACACCCGAGGCCGGCATCAACGCTCACTTTGTGGGAGCTCACCTGATCACACGGCTACACAGGTTGCATGATATATTCGATAAGCGCGATGAAGTCTTCGATCCGCCTATCAGCACTTTCGAGGCTACCAAGAAGGAAGCGAACGTTCCGAATATCAATACAATTCCCGGTGACGATGTCTTCTACCTCGACATGAGGATCCTTCCCGGGATCAATCTCGACAATGTCGACAAGGCGGTTCGGACGATCGCTGACGAAGTCGAAAAGGAATTCGGCGTTACCATAACAACCTCTTCTGTCCAGAAAGAGAAAGCCGCCCCGGCAACACCTGTCGATTCCCCGGTGGTAAAAGCCCTCGCGGCTTCGATCAGGGATGTATACGGGATCGAGGCAAAACCGATGGGAATCGGCGGTGGGACCGTAGCAGCGTTCTTCAGGCGAAACGGGTTCAACGCGGTGGTCTGGTCCAGGATAGAGGACACCTGCCATCAGCCGAACGAGTACACGACGATTGCAGGAATGATCGGAGATTCGAAGATCTTCGCGAACCTTTTCCTGCAGGATGGATAATAAAGTTCTTTTCCATTGCCCGGCTTTGACATACCGAAGGGAGGGGGACCGATTCTTCTCCCTTCGGTATTTTGCCCTCAGGTGATGACCAGGAGCCTCTGCTCGCACATTTCCCTTATCGCGTACCGCAGCCCTTCTCTTCCGGTCCCTGAATCTTTCATTCCTCCGTACGGCATCCTGTCAACCCGGAAAGTCGGCACATCCCCTGCTATGACTCCTCCCGTTTCCAGTTTTCCGAATGCTCCCCTTATCCTGTCGATATCTTTCGTATAGATACCTGCCTGCAGACCGAACCTCGAATCGTTTACTCTCTCGAGAGCCGAATCGAAATCGTCGTACCCCGAAACAACCGTCACCGGGCCGAATAATTCCTCTTCCACGATTTTCATTCCCGGTGCAGCTCCCGTTATCACCGTTGGTTCGAAGAAAGCTCCGTCCCTCTTTCCACCAGTCAGTATACGCGCTCCGCCATTAACGGCTTCATCGACCCAGGCTTCCACCCTCATGGCTTCAGTTTCCGTTATCATTGGCCCGATATCTGTGTCGGTGTCGAACGGGTCGCCCCGTCTCAGCGATTCCACTTTGTCGATAAACAATTTCAGAAAACGGTCGAGCATCCTGTTCTGCACGAATATCCGCTGAACCGATATACAAACCTGGCCGGAAAAAGCGTACCCCCCCATTACTATCCGCTGAACAGCCAAATCGATATCTTCCCAGTCATCGTGAAGCACGACGGCCGCGTTTCCTCCAAGTTCAAGCGTCACTCTTTTCCCGTAAGCCGCTGCCCTGAGACCCCACCCGACCTTCGCGCTTCCGGTAAATGTCACCTTCCTTATCTCCCTTCTTTGCGCCAGTTCACCAGCTTCCCTTCCCGACATTGGAAGAACGCTCAGGCCTCCCTTCGGCAGGCCTGCTTTATCGATCAGGGAAGCAAGTTTCAGCGCTGTCAGGGGTGTCTCGCTCGATGGCTTCAGGATAACGGGACACCCGGCCGCTATGGCTGGAGCAAGCTTGTGCGCCACCAGGTTAAGGGGAAAGTTGAATGGTGTTATCGCAAGTACAGGCCCTACCGGAAACCACCCTGTAAGACCGACCCTCCCGGCAGCGGCCCGAGTAACATCAAGCGGTATAACCTCTCCATAGGCCCTGCTGCATTCGTGTGAAGCTTCCGTAAATGTCCTTACGGCTCTTGACACCTCTCCAGCGGCATAGCGCACCGGTTTTCCCGATTCGGACACTATGAGCCTGGTTAATTCGTCGGCTTCGGCGCCGATCATGCCAGCCACCCGCAACAGTATTTCTTCTTTCTCGTATACCGGCATTCTTCTCAGACCGCTGAACGCCTCGGCAGCCGCCCGCACCGCGCGGCCGATCCCGGCCGGCGAAGGCCGAAGCGCCATGCCCGCTATACTCCCGTCACCAGGAGACATTACATCAAAAAGCTCTCCGTCTTCGGTCCAATCTCCCGCGATGTAACAGAATCTTTCCATCCTTTTCCGCCCTTTCGTGAAAAGCACCTGTTTCTATTTGTGTTGTATCATTTCTTCAGACATAAATTCTTTGCGTTCCCGGGACTCTTTAGTGTTCACATTGTTTTCGCAATAGTGGTATACTCCCCCGCATGGCAGATAGCGAAAGCTTTCCCCGGGGGTTTAATATGACCTTGAAAACCATCCTGATTCCCGTGGCATTCCTTGCCCTGGGTTTTCTGTTTTTTGGCATGTCCCTGAATAACGGTTTCTGGAACAGCTACGATTTTATCTCTCTGGAAAACAGCATCAGGATGATGGACGACCCCTCGGCCGTATTCAACAGTGATGCTCCTTTCAAGTTTCAGCCCCTCGTTTACTGCATCCATTACCAGATGTTCAAACATTTCCTTTTCAATTCGAAGGCTTATTTCATCTTCAATATCCTGATACACGGACTCAATTCCTTTCTTGTCTACCTTCTTGTCAACACGCTGCTCAGGGACAGAACCGTTTCTCTTCTCGCAGGACTTATGTTCGTGTTTACTGTCGGCAGTTATGGAAAAACCGTGATGATAACATCCGGGCTCGAGGATTTGATCATAACATCGATAACCCTCCTGACAATGATATTCTACTTCAAAAACGAACTTAGCGGTAAAGGGAAAATCCTGTCGGTATGGTATCTGTTCTCTCTCCTGTTTTTTATCGCCTCGATGTTCACCAGGAGTACCAGCTTCTCTATCCTCGGAGTTTTTGTTGCTTTTAATTTCTTTTTCAGAAAGGAGACGGAAAAACCGGTGTTTCGGGCCAGTTTTACCATTCTCCTCATGATCGCCATAGCAGCCCTGGTAACAAAAGCAACTATTTTCCATTACCGGCCGCCACTGTATACGCGTGACCCCGGGGCTTTTTCCTTCCTCATGCTGGCCGGCAAGAATATCCTCAACTATCTTGTCCGTATGATATTCCCGATTCATACATCACATCTCGTACGGGAAAGCGGGCCTTTCGTGATATTCATCTACAAGTTCGCGACGGCGATAAGGGTTTTTATCGCGCTTACTATTTTATCATACTCTTTTTTCGGCTTTATTTTCGGAAACCGCACGATCAGGCTCTTTATCGCCTGGACTTACATCATGGTACTGCCGTTCGCTTTTTTCCAGTTCCCCTATGACTGGCTGAACATCCGCCATCTATACCTTGTTTCGGTAGGCTTCGTATCCGTTATCGCCGCCGGAGCGGTATACTGCTCACGCCTTATATCCTCGGCCCGATGGAAGAGGTTCGTTCCTTTCCTCGTGCCTCTTATCTTTATTATACTCTCCCGGATCATAGTAACACAGCTCGACAACAGTTATGAATTCAAGGCGTCCAGCCAGGCTACTCTTGTGAACAAAACAGAATTCGCCAAAAACTTCCCGCGCGTTTATGTCGAAGCCGGGAAGCTTAAAATGAAGGAATGAGCCGGTTACCGTGATTCACGCGGCCTGGAGAGCGTGACCTTCGCTTTTCCCATGTTCTCTATTCTGCCGAGGTTCTTTTTCCCTATCAATACCCTGAAGATCATCGATTCTTCTTCGAGGCTTCTTTCCAGGATCTTTGCGGACATCTCGACAAACGCGATCGCTTTGCCCTCACTGGCCGGAATGGTAATTACCGCCTCGAAACTGTTTTTTTCCATCTGGATTTTTATACGCTCCAGGAGATTTTCCATACCTGTTCCATCGGCAGCGCTTATCATAATGGACAGGGGATGCCTTTTTTTTGCCCTCGAGATTCTTTCGCTGCTTTCTGCCAGGTCTGTTTTGTTAAAAACAAGCGTTGTCGGGATATTTTCCGGCACCCCCTCAGGGCTTTCCGGTTCTCCAAGAACCTGCCCGAGAACATCGTTGACGATCTTTATCCGTTCCTCGAAGGACGGACAGGAAAGATCCACCAGGTGGAGCAGCATATCAGCTTTTTCGACATCTATCAGCGTCGCACGGAAACTGGCAACAAGGTGAGTGGGGAGTTTTCTTATGAACCCGATTGTATCAGTAAGAACGATTTCTTCCCCTTCAGGCAATTCTACGCGCCTCGAAGTGGAATCAAGCGTGGAAAACAGTTTTCCGCTTTCAAGTACGCCGGCGTTTGAAAGCCGGTTGAGAAGAGTCGATTTTCCCGCGTTCGTATATCCGACTATGGTGACATTAAAAGCGTTCATCCTGCGCTTGCGTCTTTCTCCGACTCTTCTGCCAATTTTCGAAAGCTCTTTTTTCAGATGAGCTATCCTCTCGCGAACCTGTCTCCTGTCAACTTCCAGCTGGGTTTCACCCGGCCCCCTCGTCCCTATTCCCCCTGCCTGTCTTGAAAGATGTTCCCAGAGGCGCTTCAGCCTTGGAAGGGCATAATTCAACTGAGCGATTTCTACCTGCAGTCTCGCCTGCTTCGTCCGTGCGCCCCGGGAAAAAATGTCCAGGATGAGTTCTGTCCTGTCCAGCACATTGACATTCAGCCGGTTTTCGATATTGCGCGCCTGGGCGGGGGAAAGATCGTCATCGAAAATTACCAGATTGGCATTCTTTTCCCTTAATATTTCTCCGAGGCTCTCTATCTTGCCCTTGCCGATATATGTAGCGCCATCGACCCTGTCACGCCGCTGGACCATCAGCTCCACAACCTCGGCCCCGGCGGTCAAGGCAAGCTGTTCCAGTTCCCGCAGATTTTCCCACGTCTCTTCTATGGTTGAACGTGGAAGCTTGACACCTACCAGGCAGGCTCTTTCTTCGGGGGTTTCCTGTGGGATAAGATATTGAGACATCATTACCGTAGAAGTATTACTCGCTTGGTAAGGTTTCTTTCACCTATCTGCAATTTACAATAATATACGCCCGGCGAGACCTTCACTCCCTTTTCGTCGCGCCCGTCCCAACCGATCGAATAATCACCCGGATGCAGAAAATCTTCATGGAGAACTATCCTGACCAGCCGGCCCTTTACATCGTATATCCTGACAGAGCTTGTTCCCAGGATCTCCCGGCTTTCCTGCTGCTCCAGAAGCTCGGGCGCTTCGCGTATATTAATATTGATATTCAGGCTCTCTACAAAAGGGTTTGGAAATATATTCAGAGCTTCATCGGGAAGCCTTCCGGGAGCAACAGCCTCGCCCCCGGCAAATGCCGTGATTGCTTCCTGATCGATTCCTGCCGTGAATATCGTCCCGTCCGAAAGTTGCCCCTCGATCCTGAAGGACTTTCCCTCTGCCACAAGCTCGTCATCGATGGAAACCACAAGCCGCCCCCCGACCCGTTCGAATGCCCCGCTCTGATGGCCATCGACCTTGAGCCATTCGATATCCTCATCGATCCCCGAAGGCAGCATGATCGAGACTGCCGGTTTTCTCTTCCCCCGAACCCAGACCGGGACAAGACACGCGCCTGTCTCGACCAGCAGCGCCTTTCTCGCAGGGACGATCCAGTGAATAGCCTTCCCGTAGTCATCTTCAATACCGCCGTATGTTTCCAGCGCCATCGATATGTTCCTGACAAGGGTTTTCCTCGATCGTCCAAATACCAGGCCCCACTCGATCTTTATCATATCTCCCGGTTCGAGCCTCAGCGCGGTTTTCAACCGGTTCACAATCGTTTTTCTTCCCTTTTCCGGCTCCGATACTTCGTACCTTTCGTTGATCTGCCTGAAAACCGGCTCCCTCTCATTTGTGCCGCCAGGCAACCCGTTCCAGAGGGAATCAGGGCATTCATACGAGTCGATAATATGCGTGTCGAACGAGGTGCCCGGGTTCCCGGGCACTTTGACCCCGAATATTACCACGGCGCCCAGGCCGGTCCAGTTTTCATCGGATACGGAAGCAAAGACTGCCGGAAGTTGTCCACGGGTACCGCTGTCCCCCACTTCCTTTTCTCTAATAAAAAACCATTTGTTGCCTCTGCCGCGGTTCCTGTCGTCTTTTGGACCGATCATAAAATCGATATAGTGAGCCACGTCGAGATCTATAAGATCCGGTTTCCGGTCACCTTCACCTTCAGGGTATAATATCGTCGTCGTGAAACCCGCAAAATCCCTGACATGGCCGTAAGACCAGACATAGCTTTCCTGGGTAAGTGTCAGGCCGGTTCCCTGTTCTGTGCCACGCGTGACGGCCATCTCGTGGCCAATGACGCCAAAGTCTTCGTCGACCGCTCCGTCACCATCATTGTCTATCATATCGAAAGGATCTTCATCGATAGCGCCATCGTTATCATCATCACACCCCGCTCCGGGATATCTCCTGCCCCCCTCGCAACCTTCCACAAAAATATTGGCCCTTCCGTCAGTACGCTCGGCAACAAACATGCGGGGATTGACCATATTCCACCCTTCCTTGCCATCTATTCTGAATCTCAGGACAATCCCCCCGTTCCCGAGAAATTCCATTCCCGTTTCGCACGGCCACCTTAGCCCCATCCCGGTATCATCGAACACGCACCTTCCCAGGCTCCCGTTTTCAGGAAGATTGATAGCCACCCTGCCGACACGATGCGCCAGCAGTGTCTTTTCAAGTCTGGTGTCCGCCTCCTCCAGGCGCGCGGCCCCGGAAGCTGCCGTAACGGCTACGCAGGCGATGGCTATTATCTTCATATGCTTCTTCATGCTTTTATCCCGAGAGTTTTTCTACTCTTTATCCGGTTCCCCTGTTCCATTTTCCTCTATCACGCCGTCTGCGGGCATATCCCCCGTTCCCCCCACTTCCGCTGTCTCTACAGATCCGCCTTCTTTGTTCTCTCCATTTTCCCCGTTCTCTTCTCCCGCCACAAGAGCGACAGCCATCACACGGTCTCCATCCTTCAAATTGATGACACGCACGCCCATGGTCGCCCTCCCGACAACCCGGACACCCGTGACCGGGCATCTGATCACCATTCCGCTCCTGGTAATAATCATCACCTCGTCCGATTCTATAACTTCCTTGACGGTGACAAGATCCCCGTTCCTGTCGCCGGTCTGGATGCAGATGACCCCTTTGCCGCCCCGCCCGACATTCCTGAACTCGCTGATCTTTGTTCTCTTTCCGTACCCGTTTTCGGTCACGAAAAACAACTCCGATTCTCTCTTGACAATCACCATTTCCACAACTTCATCACCCCCGGCAACATTGACCCCTTTGACACCTCTTGTTGTGCGGGCCGTACTCCGGATCCGGTTTTCACTGAACCTGATTGACTTTCCTGATTTCTTGGCAAGTATGACATCGTCGTTCCCGGAAGTGAGACTGGCCCGAACGAGACGGTCTCCTTCCCTGAACCGTATAGCGATAATCCCTCCTCTGCGGACATGGGAATACGCGGACAGCTTCGTCTTTTTGACCAGTCCCATCCTGGTCGCCATCAACAGGTACTCACCGCTGCCAAAATCGTAGACCGGTATCACCGCTGTTATATTTTCTTCCTGCGCCATCTCGAAGAAATTGACCATCGCCTTGCCGCGGGCATGGCGTCCGCCCTGCGGGATCTCATGCACCTTGAGCCTGAAACACTTTCCGGAATCAGTGAAGAAAAGAATAAAACTGTGCGTCGACGCTATGAACATCTGCTCTACAAAATCCTCGTCTTTCATCCCCATGCCCGTGATTCCCATGCCGCCTCTATGCTGCCGCCTGTATGTCCCCACGGGGATCCTCTTGATATACCCGGTATGCGTGATCGTGATGATCATATCCTCTTCGGCAATAAGATCCTCAAGTGTGACCTCCCCCTCGGCATCGACTATCTCGGTTCTTCTTTCATCGCCGAATCTTTCCCTGAGGTCATTGAGTTCTTCCGTTATCAGCTGCAGCAACATGTCCCTGTTCTCGAGAATGGACTTGAAATAGGCGATCTTCTGTATCACCGCAAGGTATTCGTCGTCAATTTTCTTTCTTTCGAGACCGGTGAGGCGCTGGAGTTTCATGTCGAGAATCGCCTGCGCCTGAATCTCGGTAAGTCCGAATGTCTTCATCAGGCCATTTCTGGCTTCAGCTGGAGAGGCACTTTTCTTGATCAGTTTGATGATTGCATCGATGTTATCCAGCGCTATTTTGTATCCTTCGAGGATATGCGCCCTTTCCTCGGCGCGTTTCAGATCGTGCTGGGTACGCCTCGTGATGACATCTTCCCTGTGTTCGAGGAACAGCCGCATCATCTTTTTCAGGTCCATCACTTCCGGACGGAGTTTGTTGAGCGCCAGCATGATAATCCCGAATGTTGTCTGCAGCTGTGAATGCTTGAAGAGATTGCTGAGGACGACCTTCGGGTAAGCATCCCTTTTCAGGTCGATAACTATCCTCAGCCCTTCCTTGTCAGATTCGTCCCGTATGTCTGATATGCCGTCGAGTTTTCCCGCCCTGACCAGGTCGGCGATCTTTTCGATTATCGAAGCCTTGTTAGTCTGATATGGGATCTCCGACACAACTATGCTTGTCTTTCCGCTTTTTTTTGTTTCGATATTGGCCCTTGCCCTGATTACGAGCCTGCCCCTGCCTGTCCTGTACGCTTCCATGATTCCGGAGCGCCCGTAAATGATCCCGCCTGTTGGAAAATCAGGCCCCTCGACATGCTTGCAGAGTTCGTCGATCTCGATCTCCGGATTATCCAGAAGGGCTTTCAGGCCATCGACGATTTCCGTCATATTATGGGGTGGTATATTAGTTGCCATCCCGACAGCGATCCCGGACGCGCCATTTACAAGAAGGTTCGGGACCCTGGAAGGAAGCACCAGGGCCATCTGTCTTGTTTCGTCGTAGTTCGGGCCGAACTCCACCGTCTCCTTGTCGATATCGGCAAGAAGCTCTTCCGCGATAGCCTCCATCCTGACCTCGGTGTATCTTTCCGCCGCTGCCGGGTCGCCATCGATCGATCCGAAGTTGCCCTGTCCCATTATCAGGGGATATCTCAGCGAGAAATCCTGCGCCAGCCGGACCACCGCGTCATATACCGACGCTGTGCCATGCGGATGATAATTGCCTGTGACGTCACCTGTGAGTTTCGCGGATTTTCTGTACGGCTTATTATGCGTGATATTGAGGTCTTTCATGGCGAGAAGGATGCGCCTGTGTACCGGTTTCAGCCCATCCCTTACATCAGGGAGCGCGCGCGATACGATCACGCTCATAGCGTAGTCGAGGTAGCTGCTTTTCATCTCGTCTTCTATGTTGATCGGCTTTACCCTTTGCCTGTTCAGCTCCATCTGGTAGTTCCTCCTCCGGCTCCCGCCCGGAAACAGCTCCACCGCTATGCCTGCCGGGCCGGCCGCGGCGGATGTTTACCCGCAATATTTCCTGTATCTTCTCTGTATTTTATCTTAGATGTCCAGGTTCTTGACTGAAAGCGCGTTTTCCTGGATGAATTCCTTTCTTGGTTCGACCTTGTCGCCCATAAGCATCGTAAAGGTATGATCCGCTTCGACCGCATCCTCCATCGTTACCTTGAGGATCGTCCTTCTTTCTGGATCCATCGTCGTGACCCACAGCTGGTCAGGGTTCATTTCTCCAAGGCCTTTGTATCTCTGAAGGTACACACCCTTTGCCCCACCCATTTCACTTATGATCTTGTCTTTCTCCTCGTCGTTAAACGCATACCGTGCTTTATTCCCCTTTTTGACCCTGTACAGCGGCGGCTGGGCAATATATATGTATCCGCTGACGATCAACTCCGGCATTAGCCTGAAAAACAGTGTGAGGATCAGGGTCCTGATATGGGCCCCGTCAACATCCGCGTCTGTCATGATTATGATCTTGTGGTACCTTAGCTTTGTTTTGTCGAACTCTTCACCTATCCCCGTACCGAGCGCGGTGATGATCGTCTTGATTTCCTCGTTAGCCAGGATCCTGTCGAGCCTTGCTTTTTCAACGTTGAGGATCTTTCCCTTGAGCGGCAGGATCGCCTGGAACCGGCGGTCCCTTCCCTGTTTAGCCGACCCTCCCGCGGAATCACCCTCCACCAGGTAGACCTCGCAGGATTCCGCGTCTTTCATCGAGCAATCGGCGAGTTTCCCCGGAAGCGCGCTCGATTCGAGCACAGATTTGCGCCTTACAAGCTCCCTGGCCTTCCTGGCCGCGTCCCTTGCTATGGCTGATTGCGATGCTTTCTCGATAATTTTTTTCGCGATCTTCGGGTTCTCTTCCATGAACTCGGCCAGACGCTTCCCCAGAACCGATTCCACATACGTCCTTATTTCGCTGTTCCCCAGTTTTCCTTTCGTCTGGCCTTCGAACTGTGGCTCGGGAAGCTTGACGCTCATGACGGCGGTGATACCCTCTCTGACATCATCCCCGGACAGCGACATCTTTAACTTGTTTTTCTTGAAAAGATTGTTCTTCTGCGCATAGCTGTTGAATGTACGAGTCAACGCGGATCTGAACCCGACAAGGTGTGTCCCCCCACCTATCGTGTTAATATTGTTTGCGAAACAGAAGACGTTTTCTCCAAAGGATGTGTTGTATTGAATGGCGACCTCAAGCTCTAATGGATCTGTTGCGTCATAAATATAGATCGGCTTCTTGTGAAGAACATCCCTGTTCTCGTTAAGAAATTCCACAAAGGATACAATCCCGCCGGAATAATTAAACTCGTGTTTCTTGTCGTGTCGTTTATCCTCGAAGATAATCCAGATTCCCTTGTTCAGAAAAGCCAGCTCCCTGAATCTCTGAGAAAGGGTGTCAAAGCTGTATTCAAGCGTGCTGAATGTCTCGTCATTAGGAAGAAACGTAACCGTTGTCCCGGTCCTTTTCTTTTTTTCTCTGAGAGGAGTTGCCTCGAGTCTGCTTACAGGATTCCCCTTCTCGAATCTCTGTGTATACGAATTCCCGTCTCGAAATATCTCCACTTCCAGCCATTTTGACAGCGCGTTGACGACAGAAACCCCGACCCCGTGCAGCCCTCCCGACACCTTGTATGAATCGTGATCGAATTTTCCGCCCGCGTGCAGCGTCGTCATTACTACTTCGACAGCCGGCACCTTCTGGGTCGGGTGGATATCGACCGGAATGCCTCTCCCGTTGTCGGCAACGGTTACATGGCCTTCTTCCGATATCGTTATCTCGATCCTGTCACAATGCCCCGCCATCGCTTCGTCGATGCTGTTGTCCACGACCTCGTATATCATGTGGTGAAGCCCATAGATGTCAGTGCTTCCAATGTACATCGCGGGTCGTTTTCTGACCGCTTCGAGCCCCTTCAGGACCTGTATACCCTTTGCTGAATATTCCTTGCTCATTCCTGGATTTTTTCCCTTTCTATTACAAGACGGATTCCCCTGACCTTGAGGCGCGGGAATCTCTTTTTTATTCTACCAACGATCTTGTCACGATAAAAATTTATCTCCTGCATCCAGACATTGTTCACTACCGCGACGAAAAGAATTTCTCCTTTTATGTCCAGCGGGCGGCACCGGCCAGCCATCACTTCTCCCACCATGTCCCCCCACTTTTCCCGAAGCGTTATCTCTTCCATTCTTTTCTCGACACCCAGAGCGCGAATAACATCCGGAAGGATGTTTCCGATACTTTCCGAACGTCTTTCGGCAGACAAATCCTCACTCCTTTTGCTTCTCCGTTACATTGCCTGTATTCTATAACTAACCCGCGCAAAATTAAACAAAAATATCCTCTCCCCCTGCCGTCCCTTTCTCCCCCGTCCACCCTGTTACCTTTTGCGCGAAAAAATCCCGTTTTCGACCGACAGGACAGCTGCCCCGCCAGGCAGTCTCGCAAAGTCACCACTCCCGGGCGATGTTATGAAACTCTGATAACTGTCCGACAGCAGGTCTCTCACCCTGGCTGATATCCCCGGATCAAGTTCCGAGAAAATATCATCGAGCAACACGACCGGCCTTTCGGCCCGCTTCTCCATGATCACAGTCGCCTGCGTCAGTTTCAGAATAATCGCGACAAGCCTTTTTATGCCCTGTGACCCATATTTTCTTAACCGCCTTTCGCCGAGCGATACTGTAATGTCATCATAGTGCGGCCCAACGGTTGTATACCCCTTTTTCCTTTCTGTCTCCGAACTCCTCGACAAAGCTTTTCTCAATGCCTCGTCCAGGCTTTCCTCTTCATCTCCAAAAGAGCAGCTATACTTAAAGGTGAGAGCTTCTTCCCCGGGCCTTATGCTGCTGTATATCTTTCCCGCGATCCGCGCGATCTCGTTCAGCACCTCTTTTCTCCCCCTGATGACCTCCACACCCTTTTTGATAAAGCTGTCGTCCCACGCATCCAGCTCCCGCGGATCCTTCCCATCCGCCGCAAACCCTTTCAGCAGCGAGTTTCTGTGCCTTACCACTCTCCGGTATTCTTTGAGGTCCGAAAGAAAAGCCGGTGAGATCTGGGCAGCGGTATAATCCAGATACTGTCTTCTTCCTGCCGGCGGCCCCGATGTTATCTCAACATCTTCCGCTGTAAATATCACCGTCGGTATGATCCCGATCATCTCCGCCGGGCTGGAGAGCCTGTTGCCATTGGCTGATACCCTGGCTTTTTCACCTCTTTTAAACCCGAATTCGATAGAGAAATCAACCGTCGAATCGCTTTTCCCCGTCAGCTTCAGAAAGAAATAGTCTTCTCCAAATCTGACCAGTTCTTCCATGCGTCTTGTTCTGAATGATCTGCCCAGTGAAAAGATATGGATTGCTTCAAGAAGATTGGTTTTCCCCTGGGAATTCATCCCTTCGATCAGATTGAAGGTTTTGGAAAACTCCAGCGAGACCTTGCTTAAGTTTCTAAAATTATCCGCCTGGATCTCTTTTATGATCACCCCTGGTCACCACACTTCCCACCACTGTTGCATTACATAATTCTCAGAGGCATTATAATACAAAGCTGCTTGATATCTCCACTCTGGTCCACCGGTTTTATCATTCCGGCATTATCCGGTTTGTCCAGATAGAAGGCGATATCGTCGGTATTAATCGTTCTCAGGATATCCTGTATATATGCGGCGTTGTACCCTATATCCATTTCTTCCTCAGAATATGTCACCGCTATATCTTCCGTTGCTTCTCCCAGGTCCTGGGTTGCTACATGCATTTTCAGAATATCTTTTCCGAGAGAAAATATGACCTGGTGAGTAAGAGCATCTGACAGAATCGACACTCTCCTGGTCGCGAGAGACAATGCTTCTCTTGATACCAGCAGCTCTTTTTTGTTGTTCTCCGGAATAACCTTCCGGTAATTTGGGAATGGTCCTTCGAGAAGCCGTGAATAGATCGAGACTTCCTTCATTTCGAAGGAAATACTGTTATCTCCGATGCTGACCTTTATCATCTCGTCTTTTTCGGCAAACGCCCTGAATGTAGACATTGCTTTGGGCGGCACTATTACTTCAGCTTTCTGGATATCGGCAAGAGAAAGTTTTGTCTCCACCCTGGCCAGCCGGTGGCCGTCCGTTGCCACCATCAGCAGGCCTGTCCTGTCCACCTCCCATTTAACCCCGCACATCGACGACCTCGTCAGATCTGTAGACACGGCATAAATGGTCTTCTGGACAAGCTCTCCCAGCAGATTTGCATCTATGGAAAACTCCGTTTTGCTTTCCTGTATCGGGAGCTTTGGAAAATCTTCAGCGCTCCTGCCATTGATGGTGAATTTGCTCTTCCCACATATTATCGTAAGTTTCTCTCCGTCAGCTGACAGTGTAACATCCCCGTCAGAGAGAGATTTTACTATTTCAGCGATCTTTTTCGCTGGAGCAGATATCACGCCTTCTTCATCCACGCTTCCGTTCACTTTAGAAGTAACGGATATATCCAGATCTGTAGCGGAGAAAGATATGCCAGAGCTATCGGCCTTGATGAGTGTCATGGAAAGTATAGGCATGGTCGTCTTGGAGGGAACAACGCCTGATATCGCAATCATCTTCTTGCTCAACTCACTCAGCGGAATCGTTATCTTCACGCCGCTACCTCCTGCTTATTCTTTTTCAAATCCTTGCATTCTTCAGCTTACATATTGGAAAGGGAATCATAAGTTAAAAGAGCTTCGGTTACAAGATAAAACAAAAAGAAAAATATCATCAGAGGAAATATCTTCAAAGAGTAGATATAGTAAAAAATATAGTAGAAGTAGTAGGGGGTGTTGAAATGGTGAAAAGATGCAAGAAACAGCAGGAGGGGGCGAAAAAAAGGTGTTTCTGAAATGTTAAAAAAGGTGTGGGAAAAACCGGGCTTTCAACAATTCCGGTGTCCAGGGAAAGAAGTCAACACATTTCAACAGCATATCCACAACCATATTGTGGAAAAGCATTCAGGGAAAAATTTACTCTTCGAGCTGTTCTCTGAGGGTTTTGATTCTTCTTTCGAGGGATAGATCGGAAGCCGTGGTCTTTTTAATTTTCTTAATGGAATGAAGGATAGTGCTGTGATCTCGACCGCCGAAAGCTTTCCCGATCTGAACAAGGGATAAGGGTGTAAGTTCACGGGAGAGGTAGATGGCAACCTGGCGGGCTGTGACTACACGGCTGATGCGGGTTTTGGCGCGGAGGGTGTCTGCGGGAATACCGAAGTGTTCCGCGACAGCTTTCTGTATGGAGCGGACCGTGATCTTTTTCCGTTGTGGACCGGAGATGAAGTCCCGGAGGACTTCTCTTGCCATATCGACATTGATATCCTGGTTGGTAAGGCTTGCGCAGGCGAGAATCTTGACAAGCGATCCCTCGAGTTCCCTTATATTGCCCGTTACATTTTCCGCTATGAGGAAGAGGACACTTTCGGGAAGAGGCATGATCTCGGTTTCTATCTTTTTCCTCAGGATAGCGACCCTCGTTTCGAGGTCCGGAGGCTGGATGTCAGTGATAAGTCCCCATTCGAAGCGGGATGTCAGCCTTTCCTGGAGAGACGGGATCTCCTTGGGAGGTCTGTCACTCGTACAGACGATCTGCTTGCTGGAATTGTGCAGGGCATTGAAGGTGAAGAAGAATTCCTCCTGGGTCCGTTCCTTGCCGGCAAGGAAGTGGATATCATCTATCAGCAATATATCAATATTCCTGTATCTTTCTTTAAATTCAAAGGTTACACCGTTTCTTATCGAGTGGATAAGTTCGTTCATGAAACTCTCTGTCGAGACATATGAGATCCTCATCGAGGGATGTTCCTGGAGAACGAAATGGCCTATAGCTTGAAGCAGGTGGGTTTTTCCAAGCCCCGGGCCGCCGTATATAAAGAGAGGATTGTAAGTCTGCGCCGGTTTCTCGGCAACGGCGAGAGCGGCGGCATGAGACAGAAGGGACCCGTTCCCGACGACGAATTCCTCGAACGTATAACGACTGTTGAGATGAACCTTGTTGGGAAGAATGACGGGTTCACGCACGAGCATAGCCCTTTCGGACGGGGCTTTCGCTGGTTTCGCTCTTCTCGGGGAAGGAGAAATAAAATCTATACGCACTTTTTCTCCAAGGACTTCCGAGGCGGCTTCCGTTATTTTGTCTATATGGTGTTCGGCCAGCCAGTCAATAAAGAACGAGTTCGGACCTTCTATAAGGACAACACCGTTCTGATAGCTTGACATTCGGGTCGGCTCGAACCAGGTTTGAAAACTCTGGGCGTTTACAACCTTCTTGAGCTTTTCAAGAACAGCACCCCATATCTCAACGTCAGGATTTTTTTCAGCGCTCATATTGATGCAATCAGGGGAAACCTGTCCCCGGGAAAGGCAGGGGCCTTTCGAAAAAACCACATTTTCCACAATTGTGGAAAACTCTGTATTTGTAATAATAACAACGCAAACGACGGGGTTATCAATATGATGTCAGGACGTTATCCACAATTCACAAAAAGGGAAGCGATTCGAACAAAAGCACCCGGGCATCAAACCCGGGAATGAAAACCTCCCCCCAAACCCGCAGGCGGAAATCTAGCATAAGGATATATTCTTATCAAGATTTTTTTGTACGTAAAGGGAAAAAAGTTGGAACGCGTTGATATTTAAACAGATACAAATCAAACCGGTTATAAATTGAACGGAGCTCCCAAAAACAGGCAAAAACCGGTATATCGGAAGATGCGGAAAGACGAATAAATAAACAAGTTAAAAAAGATATGGATAAAACGCTTGACAATAAAGGCCAAGGTTTCTATTGTGAATTGTTTACATATATTGTTAAGATGTTATGAAGATGCAAATGCCGCGCAGGATCAAAGCTTTTTAAAAGAAGGTTGGGAATGAAAAGAACATATCAACCGCACAACAAGAGAAGAAAAAGGACTCACGGCTTCAGAAAAAGAATGAGTACTCAAAACGGCAGGGAAGTACTTAAAAGAAGAAGATCCAGGGGAAGAAAGAGACTGGCTGTTTAAACAGGGAAAAGATCGGGCCGGACGCCTATGAAGGGATTGAAAAAGAACAGGCAGTTCGGGCTGGTATACAGAGAAGGAAAAAGACAAGCCGGAACGAAGATAACGATCCTGTATCTGGAAAGAAGTGGTGAGGGGGAGAAGGAGAATACAGGGATACTGCCCGGCTTTGTGGCAAGCAAAAAGAATGTAGGAAAGGCTTATCAGCGTAACAGGGCGAAAAGGCTGATGAGGGAGATATTCAGAAAAGTTGAAGGCCGCATAACCGAGAAAAATATCTGGATAGTATTTATTGCCTCATTTCGTCCTGAGGAGACATCATTTCAGGAACTGTTGGAAGATGTAATAAGCTCGATGGAGAGCGCCGGGCTGATATCAGGCGGATGATATCCAGGATTCTGACAAAAGCCGGCCTTATGGCCGTCAGGATATACAGAATAGCGATTTCCCCGTATCATGCACCGGTTTGCAGATTTACACCTTCCTGTTCGGCATATGCCGAAGAAGCCCTGAAACGCTACGGGTTCTTCAAAGGCGGGCTCATGGCGGCAAGGCGCATCCTGAGGTGCAATCCTTTTTCTTCCGGCGGTTACGACCAGGTCCGCTGAACAAGCCTGTAAAACAACACGAATCCTTTTTATGGAAGGAAAAATAGGAATGGACAAGCGGTCTTTTCTAGCGATAGCTGTCACATTTGCGATCCTGCTTGGATGGCAAACATTATTTGTAGCTCCCAGACAGAGAGAAGCGAATAGAAAGCAGGCGATAATACAGGCAAAAGCCGATTCGCTTGCGTCCCTCGATGTTGTTTATGATGAAATGGAAAGGATAGAGGGAAAAGAAGGGAATGATCCGTTCGGGACGGAGGCAAAAAACCGCGAGGAGGTGGAAGATACTGCTGCCGAAGAAAGCGGGCCGTTCCAGGAGTGGGAGTTGGGGAGGGCAAAGAAATTCACAGTGACAACAGAAAATATAAGGGTCGGCATGACCAGTCTTGGCGGGGAGATTACAAGCATTCAACTACTTGGATACGAGAGGATGAGTGGGGGGCCAGTTGAACTTGTACCGGAAGGAACGGGAGGGGTTTTATCCCTGTCGGTCGAAAACGATAACAGGTGGACAAGGTTGTCCGGAACGATTTTCAAGGTAAAAGTTAATGGGCGAGAGGCAAATGACGGGGAGGATATCGACCTTACAGGCGAGATGGAGAGGGTTGAGGTTGTGTTCAGCTGGAAAGGACATGAGGGGGGAGCTGTTGAAAAAAGGTTTGTGTTTTCGAGATCGGGATACCAGGCAGGCCTTTCCGTATCTCTTCTGAGGGAAGGGGCGCTGAGAAGGTCAAGTGGATACGCTGTTTCGTGGGAAAGCGGGATGGCGCTGAATGAGAAAGACAGGAAGTGGGAACTCAGGCAGATGGCCTCGCTCGGAAGGGTGGGCGACGAGTATTACAAGGAGAGCCCGGGCAAGTTCGGCAAGATCAGCAGGAAGGAGCATGATGGAATGGTCGCATGGGCTGGGGCAAGGACCAAGTATTTCCTCAGCGCCATTATAGTAGACAAGCAAAGATCAGGGCAGCTGGGCCTGCTGGGGGACAAGAGCACAAACATGAGCGGATATTCGATAACATACCCGTTTCTTGGCGACCCGAAACGGGTTGAGGATTCATTCACGTGCTACTTCGGCCCGCTGGACATGAAAGCTCTCAAAGAATACGGTCTGGGGCTTGAAAGGACTATAGACCTGGGCAAACTGAGGTTTTTCAGCGTCTACGTCCTCAGGCTGATCTTGTGGATGAACGGATTCATCCCGAATTATGGCCTTATTATCATTATTCTGTCGATTATGACAAAAGTCCTTTTCTACAGGCTCACTCACAAGAGTTTCAAGTCGATGAAGGATATGCAGCGGCTTCAGCCCAGGCTGAAAGCATTGCAGGAAAAATATAAAGATGAAAAGGAAAAGCTGAATAAGGAAACGATGAAGATGTACAAGGAGGCCGGAGTCAATCCGCTTGGAGGATGCCTGCCGCTCCTTTTCCAGATGCCGGTCTTCATAGCGCTCTTCAACGTTCTGAGAAACACGATAGAACTCAGGGGTGCGCCGCTGGGACTGTGGATCAGCGATCTTTCATCGCCGGATGTGCTTTTCAGTTTCGGCGTCAAACTGCCGATTCTCGGGAGCAATTTCCACCTTCTTCCGATACTCATGGGTGTGGCGATGTTTGCGCAGTCCAAAATGGGAGGGTCGCCGACAGGGCAGACAGGACCGGCTTCCCAGACGAAGATGATGACGACGATGATGCCGGTTGTCTTCACATTTCTCTTTTATGGGATGCCTTCGGGACTGGTTCTTTACTGGTTGATCAACAATATCCTGTCGATCGTCCAGCAATATTATGTACACAAGTCTATAGAATCGGAGGAGCAGGCGCAGGAAAACACGGAATCGGCATAACAGGAGGAGCAGGAAACTCCCCGGAAAAAATATCAAAAAGGCGCCCGGGACACGGCGTAGGGTAAAGCGTGAAAAAGGGACGGCCGGAGAGCCCGGAATATCAGATGACCGAACAGGAGAATAACGATGGATAAATATGGAAAGAGCAGGCAGCAACAGAATTCGGTGGAAGCAACAGGAAAAACGGTGGAAAAAGCACTTGAAAAAGGGCTCAGGGAGCTGGGTGTAAATGTAGAAGACGTGAATATAGAAATACTGGATCCCGGCCAAAAGGGCGTTTTGAGTATTTTCGGCTCCAAGGCAGCGAGGGTAAAGGTCTCGAGGAAAAAAAGTTCAAATAATATCGAAGAGATAGCTGACGAAGTGACGGGGTTGATCATGAAAGGCCTTGACGTAAACTACAGATTGTTTACAGGCACTCTTGACGATGCGATATATATAAATATCGAAACAGCGGGAGTCGACGGGTTACTTATCGGCCGCAAGGGTGATACGCTGAGCTCTCTGCAGCACCTTGTCGGAAGGATTATATCGCGGCGCATGGGTGGATACCAGAGACTTACTCTCGACGTGGGCGGCTATCTGAAGAAAAGGCAGGAGATCCTGACAGAAAAAGCGGCGAAAGCGGCCGAAAGAGCCAGAAATAGCGGCAGGGATGTCAGCCTGGAGCCGATGAAGGCCTCTGAAAGAAGAATCATCCATATGACACTTACAAACCAGGCAGGCATCTCTACATATACTGTTGGAAACGGCGAGATGAGGAAAGTGGTCATCTCTGCCAATGGAAAGCAGAACAGGAGAGACAACCGCTATAACAGAAGATAGAACATGTATGGAGAAACTGTTGTAGCCCTGAGCACACCCCCGGGAGAATCGGGGATCGCGGTGATCAGGTTATCAGGGCCGGACGCGGTGGCTATTCTCGAGGGGATGGTTCAGACCGCGCACCCGTGGGAATCCCATAAAACACACAGGAGAATTCTTAGAAACTCCAGGGGGGAAGTCCTGGACGAAGTTCTGGCCACAGTCATGCGCGGGCCGAACACGTATACCGGCGAGGATGTGGTGGAGATATCCTGCCACGGAAGCATGCATATAACATCCGAAATAATCGAAGAAACAATATTTCTCGGCGCGGCACATGCGGGCCACGGAGAGTTCACAAAAAGAGCGTATCTCAACGGGCGGCTGGACCTGGTGCAGGCAGAGGCTGTCGCAGACCTTATTTCTGCCGAGACGCGCCTGCAGAGCAGGGTTGCGCTTCAGCAACTCGAAGGCAAGTTGTCGCGGAAGATAAAAGGGCTCGAAAAAAAACTCCTTGAACAACTCGCGCTCGTTGAAGCCTCAATCGATTTCCCGGAAGAAGATATCGAGATGTATGGCCGATCAGGGCTCATGTCGTTCGCAAGCGGGATGATTCAGGAGCTTAAGGAACTTATCAATTCGGAGATTGCGGGAAAGAAGCTCAGAAACGGAATAAGGGTAACGATACTTGGCCCGAGGAATGCGGGTAAGAGCAGTATTTATAATGCTTTGCTTGGAGAAGAAAGGGCAATCGTATCACCGGTACCGGGAACGACAAGAGACCTTATCAGGGAAAGGATACATATCGAAGGATTCACATACTATCTCGAAGACACGGCAGGGATCGCCCGTACGGAATGCGAGATCGAAACGCGGGGGATGGAAATCGGAAGGAAAGCAGCCGGCGAGGCGGACCTTGTCATGTTTGTAATCGATGGAAGTATAGAGTGGACAGAGGAGACGGGAAAAGAACTGGATCTGATCAGAGACAGAAACCATATAGTAGTTATCAACAAGAGCGACAAGGAGTTTAAAGCCTCTATAAAAAAGATATCAGGAAAAGACAGAGCTTGCATGGTAATAAAGGTATCGGCAGTTACCGGGAAGGGGCTCCCCGGGTTGAAGCAGGCGATATATCAAAGAACCGTGAGAAACAGCGCGGCCGACACGATCAGGGAGAGGGGGGCCCTGAATGCAAGGCAGGCAGCGGCGCTCAGGGAGGCAGCGGAAGCGCTGCGGAGGCTGGAAAGAGAAATTGAAAGGGGCGGAGCAGTTGAGATCCTGAGCCTGGAACTCATGGAAGTAGCCGGTGCTTTTGGGAAAGTAACGGGGAGATCCATAGCCGAAGAGGTGCTCGAAACGATTTTTGACCGGTTTTGTATTGGAAAGTAAAACATAGCAACGAAAGCAGATACCAGGTTATCGATAATGATTATTAATAAGAGTACTGAGAACAGATATGATGTGATAGTAGTTGGTGGGGGACATGCGGGATGTGAAGCGGCGCTGGCTGCCGCAAGGATGGGACACCAGACTCTGATGATCACGATAAATATCGGTGATATCGCCAGGATGCCCTGCAACCCTGCTATCGGGGGGCTGGCAAAGGGACAGCTGGTCAGGGAGATCGATGCGATGGGTGGAGAGATGGGCCTGTGCATCGACCAGGCCGGTATCCAGTTCAAGATGCTCAACAGGTCCAAGGGCCCGGCGGTATGGTCGCCGAGAGCACAGGCGGACAAAAAAAGGTACCACGAATATATGCTTCAGGCGCTGATTTCCCGGCAGGGGCTTGATATTATAGAGGCGGAAGTGGAAAGGTTGATCGTAGAAGCGGGGACAGTAACGGGTGTGGCGGCCGGGGGCGAGAGGATAAGCGGCAGAAAAGTTATCATGGCCCTCGGCACATTTCCAAACGGGTTGATGCATATCGGGGAAAGAAAGATTCCGGGTGGCAGGGAAGGCGAACCGCCTTCATGCAATCTGTCGGACGATCTTGCGAGCCTGGGGATAGAAAGAGAAAGGCTGAAGACGGGAACACCTGCAAGGCTGAGAAAAGACAGTATAGATTTTTCACAGTGCGCAGAGCAGCCTGGAGACGAGTTTCCGGTTCCGTTTTCTTTCAGGACCGGCAAACTCGAGGGCGAACAGATCTCGTGCCATATCACGCACACGAATAAAAGAACCCACGACATAATCAGGCAAAACATCGACAGAGCGCCGCTTTTCTCGGGGCAGATTCAGGGGACAGGCCCGCGTTACTGCCCGTCGATAGAGGATAAAGTTGTAAGGTTTTCAGAAAAAGACCGGCACCAGATATTTCTGGAACCGGAAGGGGCCGAATCGGACGAGATATATATAAACGGTCTTTCCACAAGCCTTCCGGATGATATTCAGATAGAGATGATCAGGACTATCCGGGGGCTTGAAGAGGCGGAGATCATAAGGTACGGGTATGCTATAGAATACGATTTTTATCCTCCTTACCAGATCCACTCTACATTGGAGTCAAGAAGAATAGAGGGGCTTTATTTTGCCGGGCAGGTTAATGGGACATCCGGTTATGAAGAAGCTGCTGCCCAGGGGCTGGTTGCCGGTATTAACGCGTGCCTGTCCATAAGGGGCAAAGAGCCTTTCATTATCGGGCGCCACCAGGCGTATGCCGGTGTCATGATAGATGATCTGATTACCAAGGAGATCGATGAACCGTACAGGATGTTTACTTCGAGAGCGGAACACCGGTTGTTATTGAGGCAGGACAATGCCGATGAGAGGCTTTTCAGGTATGCTGTGAGATTTGGCCTTCTCGGAAAAGATTTGTGGCAGGAGATGATAAAGCGGAAAAAACGTGTCCTGAAAGCAAAAAGAAGGCTCATGGCCGAGGTAATCCCTGCTGAAAAGTTCAACCGTATTCTCGAAAAGACAAGCGCGATTTCTGCAACCGGATCTCGCAGCGCGATCAAGCTTGCTCAGAGGCCGGGAGTAAGCATCGAGGATCTGGACAGTGTGTTGCCAGGAGAGAAACTCGGGCTGGGAAGCAGGGAGAGGGAGATGCTCAGTATCGAGGTTAAGTACGACGGGTACATTGCCAGGCAGAAGAAACTGGCAAAAAAATTATTGAAAATGGACAAGATGAAGATTCCCGCCGACTTTTCGTTCTGTATCGATGCGTTAAGCACTGAGGCGAGGGAAAAGCTCGAGAAATTCAAGCCAGAGACTCTTGGCCGGGCGTCAAGGATCGCGGGAGTAAGAAATTCCGACCTGTCAATACTGATGATATTTCTCGACAGGAAAAGGAGAAAACGCGAAGAGATGGCAGGGGCAAAAAAGGGACAGGAATGAAAGAGCTGGAAGAGGCATCGAAAAGGGTCGCGGGCCTGATAGAAGAATCGTTTCCGGAAGCCCTGATGGGTGAAAGCGGCGAAAAGCTTGGAATGTTCGTGCGGGAGCATGTGCTTTGGGGCGAGAGAATGCATCTGGTCGCCAGGGGAAGCATGGAGGAATCGCTGGGAAGGCAAGTCGTAGATTCGCTGCATATGCTCGAGTTCGCAAGGAGAAACGGGTGCAACTGGCCAGGGGGGCGTGTTCCCGGAGAGGCAGTGACGGTTGGGGATGTGGGGGCAGGGTACGGATTTCCGGGAATGGTCTGGAAGATAGTTGAGCCAAACATGGAGATCACCCTGTTCGAAAGAAAAGAAAAACCCGCTATTTTCCTCCGGCAGCTCATATCCAGGTTGAATATTAGTGGAGTAAGACTGGCTGGCGAAGCAGCGGAAGGGAAAGATGAGAGGTTCGCGGTGGTGGTTTCGAAGGCGGCGGGCAGGCTTTCCACGATGCTTCCGGTCGCGGAAAGGCTTCTGAAGGAAAAAGGCATATACATCACCATAAAGGAAAGGGATTGGGAGTGGGAGTTGGAAAAAAGCTCACAAGACGGCCTGGAGCTCAAGCTTTCCGAAGAACTCCCTGGAGGAAGAGGGTTTCTGGTTGCTTTTCAGCGGGGCGCAGGCCAGAGAGAGGAACGCCGGCGTTTCACGTGAAACGCTTTTGGCGGGAATGTGGGGGCTGCCTTGTCTTTGCGGCCTTGCCCCGAATCCGGCTCGCGGGCCCCGGCCGGTACCCGTTTCACGTGAAACGCCGGCATCGGGAAAACAAGCGAGAACTCACTTTTAAGTTGATTTATAAACCCCGCAAAGATATAATTCCTTATGTCCCGCCTGTTAGAACAGGGAGTGTTGTATGCGTGCGAAAAGTTTTGTTTTTAAGGTGTTAGCGGCGTTGCTCGGGGGCCTGTCCGTTGTAGCCGGGTGTGATACATCAATAGATTTCGATAACAAGCCTCCCGCAAGGCCCACGATAACAAGAACCAATTGCTATATTGGTGTCGGTGGGGATGTCGTGTTATGCGCGACCTCCGTAGACCCTGATGGCGATCCTGTTACTTACCGGTGGACCGGGGCCGATGGCGAATTCGATCCTTCCTCCGGCGAGGGAGCATGTGTCACATGGACAGCCCCCCCCGAACCAGGCACCTATTCTGTGACGGTGACCGCGACAGACAGGATCGAGGACAAGTCAAATAATATAGTTATTGAAGTCGGAGCGGAATTGTTTATCTATCCCGGAGTTACAGAGCTTGTTAATAATGTGCCGTTTTATGTGGTCGATGCCGCCCAACCGTTGATGGTATCATATGGCTCGACACTGAGGATCGGGAGTGGCGTAACACTGGTATTCAACCAGCCAACCAGCGGGCTCAATATCGAAGGGACAATAGAAATTAATGGCACAGAGGAAGAACCCGTTGTCTTTAAGCCAAACGCCTGCCCGGGCGATGATGCTGCCTGGAAGGGGATCGTTTTCGAAGGGGATGACGCCCGGGGAGATGTTTGTCATGCCAACATAAGGATGGCGGCAAACGGCATCGAAGCTCGCGACGGGGCCATCGTGTCGATCGATTCCTGCTTTATATATTACGGGGCGGGCAGGGGTGTATATATCCTTGATTCAACGGTTTATATCAACGGAGGCAGAATCTGGGATAATGGAGGCGGTGTACAAATCGTGGATTCATATGTCAGGGTCGAAGGGACGTCGATAAGCTATAATTCCTCGTACGGGATATTATTGCAGGAGAATTACGAGCAGGGGGACATAGCTTTTGATGTGGAGATCACAGGTTGCACTATAGCGAGCAATTCCGAAGAAGGTATTCTTCTGTCATTCTACGCGATGCCCGTGATCAATTATAACTCGATCCTTGTCGGCGGAAATATCTCGGGGAATGTCTATGCCGTCAAGATGTACCAGTATTACAGGGAAAGCACGAAAGTCGATCTAAGGTATAATTACTGGGGAAATGAATATACTCTGGAAGAAGATATTTCCGGGATCATCTTTGACGGGCTTGACTATGGCCAGCCCGATAAAACAGTTGATTTTTCAGAATGGCTCATGAGCCAGCCATAGATGTAACCAGCATTCAATAAAGGTGTAAGAGCATAATGGGTAAAATAATAGCTATTGCGAATCAGAAAGGCGGTGTCGGCAAGACGACTACGGCTGTCAATCTTTGCGCCAGTCTTGGTGTGGTGGAGGCCAGGGTGCTTCTTGTCGATGTAGACCCGCAGGCAAATGCGAGCAGCGGGTTGGGGGTCAGGGTCGGGGAAGGGCAGCCGACGATCTATGAAGCCCTGCTGGGTGAAGTGAAAGCCGAGGATATTATTGAGAAAACCGATTTGATGGACCTGATACCGTCTCACCCGAGGCTTAACGGTGCTGAAATCGAGCTGGTGTCACAAATCGCCAGAGAAAGAAAGCTGAAAACAGCGATTTCAGGACTCGTTGACAAGTATGATTATATTATCATCGACTGTCCTCCCAGCCTCGGGCTGCTCACGCTGAATACGCTCACGGCTGCGGATTCCGTGCTGATCCCTATCCAGTGCGAGTATTACGCTCTCGAGGGGTTGAGCCAGTTGCTCAGCACGATAAGGATGGTTCAGAAACACCTCAATTCAGATCTCAGCATCGAGGGAGTGCTTTTGACAATGTTCGACAAGAGGCTCAGGTTGTCGACACAGGTAGCAGACGAGGCGATCTCATATTTCGGAGAAAAGGTCTATGACAGTATAATTCCAAGGAACGTAAGGCTGAGCGAATGCCCGAGTTTCGGCAAACCGGTAATACTGTACGACGTACAGAGCTCAGGCGCAAAAAGTTATCTGAGGCTGGCCAGGGAGCTGATCGAAAAACAGAACGGGAAAGTACCGGGATACAAAGCAGAAAACGGAGGGCCCCTATGAGAAGGAAAGTGCTTGGCCGCGGGCTGGAAGCGCTGATCTCGCAGGATCTCAAGGAAAGTGTTGCTGAAACCGAAAGGGTCAAAGAACTTGATCTCGAACAGATCGATCCCAACCCTTATCAGCCGAGAAGACGGTTCGACAAAGCTCACCTGAAAGATCTTGCAGCCTCTATCAGGAAAGATGGTGTTCTCCAGCCGGTAGTAGTAAGGCGCAGCGGAAACAGGTATCAGCTGGTAGTAGGAGAGCGGAGGCTCAGGGCATCGAAGATCGCGGGCAGAGCGACTATTCCCGCTATTGTACGGGAAGTGGATAATAACCATTCCCTTAAATTCGCGCTTCTGGAAAATCTTCAGAGAGAAGATCTCAATCCGGTAGAAGAAGGACGCGGATACCAGGCCCTGAAAAAAGAGTTTGGCCTGTCGATAAAGGAAATATCAGAGATTCTGGGAAAAGACAGAAGCACCGTATCCAATACCATAAGATTATTGGGCCTTCCAGAGGAAGTGCTGATATTTATTGAGGAGGGGAAGCTTAGAGCGGGGCATGCACGGGCGATATTATCGGTTGAGGGGAACGCGGCCCGCATAAAAATGGCAAGA
>CBDUUV010000009.1:0-38384 GCA_965370495.1 uncultured bacterium | reverse complement strand
ACTTCCTTGGTAAGGACGAGGTCACCGGTTCAAATCCGGTCGTGGGCTCCAGTAAACATGTCGAGGCAGGAGGCCTTCATGGCAAAGAAGAAGTTTGAGCGTACAAAGCCGCATGTGAATGTAGGGACGATTGGTCACGTTGATCACGGCAAGACTACGTTAACGGCAGCAATAACGAAGCATTTGGCCAGCAGGGGGATGGCGGAGTATGTACCGTTTGATCAGATTGACAAGGCTCCCGAAGAGAAGGAGCGTGGGATCACGATTGCGACGGCGCATGTGGAGTACGAGAGCGAGGCGAGGCATTACGCGCATGTGGATTGTCCCGGGCATGCTGATTACATCAAGAATATGATTACCGGGGCTGCGCAGATGGATGGAGCGATTGTGGTAGTGAGTGCCGCGGACGGTCCTATGCCTCAGACGAGGGAGCATATACTTTTGGCGCGTCAGGTGAATGTACCGTATCTTGTTGTGTTCATGAACAAGGTGGACATGGTGGATGATCCGGAGCTGCTGGACCTGGTGGAGCTTGAGGTCAGGGAGCTGCTCAGCGAGTATGATTTTCCCGGAGACGATATTCCTATAATAAGGGGCAGTGCGACGAAGGCTCTTGAGACCGACGATGCGGACAGTGAAGATGCCAAGTGTGTGTGGGAGCTTCTGGAGGCGGTTGACACGTATATTCCGACGCCGGAGCGTGATACGGACAAGCCGTTTTTGATGCCGATCGAGGATGTATTTTCGATTACGGGCAGGGGCACGGTAGGCACGGGGCGTATTGAGCGTGGGATTATACATGTTGGGGACGCGGTGGAAGTGGTTGGGATTCGCGATACGCAGAAGACGGTGGTTACGGGAGTGGAGATGTTCCGCAAGCTTCTGGATGAGGGTATGGCGGGGGACAATGTTGGTTTGCTGTTGCGAGGTATGGACAAGGACAAGCTGGACAGGGGTATGGTAGTGGTGAAGCCTGGTTCCATAACGCCTCACAAGAAGTTCAAGAGCAGGGTATATATATTGAAGAAGGAAGAGGGCGGGAGGCATACGCCGTTTTTTGACGGGTATCGTCCCCAGTTTTATTTCAGGACGACGGATGTGACCGGGGTAGGCACGCTACCCGAGGGAGTCGAGATGGTCATGCCCGGGGATGATGTTGACCTGACGATAGAGCTTATTACGCCTATAGCGATGGAGAAGGAGCTTCGGTTCGCGATCCGTGAGGGCGGCAAGACCGTCGGCGCCGGTGTCGTAACCGAGATCATAGAATAAAAGAGGATGGATCAGGATGAGAGACCTTGTCATACTGGCTTGCCAGGAATGTAAGAACAGAAATTACACGACCAGAAAAAACAAGAGATTGCACCCGGACAGGCTTGAGCACAAGAAATACTGCCGTTTTTGTGGCAAGCACACATTGCACAAGGAAACTCGCTAGGTCCTGCCCGGGGCTTGTGCCTGGTGGAGGACAAAGCTTGTGAATCGGCAGCATTGGATGTGACGGCCCCAGCACACTTGCCGGGTCGAAGATCGATCGGAGATCGGTATGTTCGAAAAGGTTTTTAAATTTTTTGGTGAGATCAAAAGCGAAATGAAAAAGGTCACCTGGCCTACGCGCGATGAGCTGAAGGAATCCACCAAGCTGGTTATTATAGCTACTTTTGTTGTTACGTTGTTCATTGGATTTGTTGACCAGATCCTCTCATTTGTCATCAGACGCCTGCTTGGGTGGTGACCCGGGAGAGAGTGGCAGTCAGGAAGTAGAGTAATGGACAAGGATATTTCGAAGGAAAAGGGCCTGAAAAAGGGTTCTGAAGAGGGTTCAAACGGCGGTAATGATTCCACGGAGATTGCTTCCAACTCCGTAGAACAGGAGCCGTCGTCTGAAGAGGAGAATGAGAGCGGCAAAGCCGCCGAAAATTCCGGGGGCAAGAGCAATGGAATCGTTGCCGGCGCTCCGGGCACGGATGACGGCAGCGAGGCTTCCGCAGACCCTGAGGATGGGGCTGTTCTGCCGGCTGAAGGCGATTCTCCTGATACATCCGCAGAGAAACCTGGTTCTGTTGACGGAAAAGGCGCTGAAGGTTCTGCAGAGGCTGTTGTGGAGAGCCCTGCGGAAAAATCCCGGATGCGCTGGTATGTCGTGCATACATATTCCGGAAGAGAAGCCAGGGTGCGGGATACGGTCGAGCGCCTTTTACAGGCCTCGGATTTGAAAGATATGTTCGGGAAGGTTCTTGTCGCTACCGAAGAAGTAGCCGAGATGAAAAAAGGCAAGAAAACAGTTTCCCTGAAGAAACTGTTCCCGAGCTACATTCTCATAGAGATGGAAATGACTAGCCAGACATGGAGTCTTGTGGAGAATGTTCCCGGAGTGACTCATTTTGTCGGGGGAGGTGCGAAACCTACTCCGATCCCCAAAAAAGAAGTCGACAGGATACTGGGGAGGATGGAACAGAAAAAAGGTGTCATCCCAGAGGTTCCATTTTCGATCGGGGAACATGTGAATGTCATAGACGGCCCCTTCTCGGAGTTTACCGGAGTGGTCGATGAGATCAACCCGGAGAGGGGCAAACTCAAGGTTCTGGTAAGCATTTTCGGCCGCGAAACACCGGTAGAGCTGGATTTTCTTCAAGTCAAGCCTATTTAACAGGGTGTTTTCGACGGTGATTGTCTGAAAAGATCAAGGAGCTGAAAACAGGATGGCCAAGAAATCAAAGAAAAAGATCCTGAAAATCGTCAAGCTGCAGATCCCGGGCGGGAATGCTACACCTGCTCCTCCGGTCGGGCCGGCGCTTGGACAACTTCAGGTCAGTTCTGTAGATTTCTGCAAGCAGTTCAATGCGGTCACGAAAAACATGATCGGCACCATTGTGCCTGTAGAGATCACGGTCTATGCTGATAAGAAGTTTACGTTTGTTACAAAATCTCCTCCCGCTTCCGAACTGATCAGGAAAGCGGCCGGGATCGCCAAGGGTTCCGGTGAGCCAAACAAGGAAAAGGTTGGCAAGATATCCCTTGCTCAGGCTGAGGAGATTGCAAAGACGAAAATGGATGACCTGAATGCGTTTGATCTGAACGGTGCTGTAATGATGGTGAAAGGCACCGCCAGGAGCATGGGGGTCATCGTGGATGATGAAACCGGGGAATAATTTACCAGAGAAAGCGGTGAGGAGATGAAGCGCGGCAGAAAACATGTCGACAACACAGCGAAAATCGACCGCACCCGGGAATATCCTCTTGAAGAGGCAGTTGAGGTGATCAAGAACCTGCAGCAGGCGAATTTCGATGAGACTTTCGAGTTCTCAGCGAGGCTTGGAGTTAATCCGAAACATGCCGATCAGCAGGTCCGCGGCACTGTGCTTCTCCCTCACGGTACGGGAAAGGATGTAAAAGTCCTTGTTCTTACCAGGGGAGAAAAAGAGCTTGAAGCGAAAGAGGCAGGTGCCGATTACGTTGGCTCGACTGAATATATCGAGAAGATAAACGGTGGATGGTTCGATTTTGATGTGGCGATCGCGACACCCGACATGATGGCTGAAGTGGGAAAACTTGGCCGCATACTCGGGCCGAGGGGGCTTATGCCCAACCCGAAAGTCGGTACTGTGACTTTTGATGTCGCAAAAGCTGTAAAAGAATCAAAGGCGGGAAGGGTAGAGTATCGCGTGGACAAGGGTTCGAATATCCATGTTCCGGTAGGGAGAATGTCATTCGACAAGGTCAAGCTTGTCGAAAACATCAATGCCCTTATGCTGGAACTGCTCCGGGCGAAACCGCAGACCGCCAAAGGAAAATATGTCATAAGCGTACACCTGGCGGCGACCATGGGTCCTTCCGTAAAGCTGGATACCCAGGCGTTGCTTGGTGGGTTGCGATAGACCGGAAAGGAGGTCGTAGATGGTACAACCTTTAAAAATCGACAGAGTAAACGAACTTGTTGCCTTGATTCGTGATGCCAAGAGTGTGATTCTGAACGACTTTACCGGTTTGAATGTCGCAGATATCTCGGAACTTCGTGCTGCCTGCCGTAAGAACGGCGTGGCTTTCAGGGTCGTCAAGAACACGCTGGCAAAAAGATGTTTCGAAGAGCTCGGTATTGACGGAATAGAACAATTTCTCGAAGGCCCCACCGCGTTGGCGATAAGCAATGACGATGAAGTGGTGGCTGCGCAAGTGCTCAAGAAGTTCGCTGATGAGTTCGAACTCCCCAGGTTGAAGGGGGGGTATGTTGCCGGCAGTGTCCTCGGAGAAAATGAGGTAAAACAGCTGGCAGGACTTCCGGGCAGAGAAGCCCTTCTTGCTCAGGTAGTTGGAACGCTCCAGGCTCCTATGCGAGATCTCGTTGGAGTTCTCAGCGCTTCCCTCAGGGACCTGGCAGGTGTTTTAAATGCTATTTCCGAGAAAAAGGGAGCGGCATAAAGCGCGCGAAATCGTTATTGATGCCGCGTTTATTATTGATTAAACCGGATATTTTGAAAGAAAGGGTATGTAATGAACGCCAAGAAAGACGATGTAGAGAAGAAAGCAGAAGCGGCCGTAGAGGAGAAACCCGTAGAGGCCGGGAAAGAAAAGAAGGAAAAAGCCAAAGAGGAAAAAGTCAAAGAGAAAAAAGTCAAAGAGGAAAAAACAAAGGAAAAGAAAGCAGGATCCTCTTCGAAGACTGTTGAAAAGATCGTTGAACTCGTAGAAAAGATGACAGTACTCGAGCTTTCGGACCTGGTCAAGGTCCTCGAGGATCACTTCGGCGTAACAGCCGCAGCTCCTATGGCCATGATGGCAGCGGCTCCCGGTGCCGCGGCCGAGGCAGAGGAAAAGACGGAATTTAACGTTATGCTCAATGATTTCGGCAGTCAGAAGATCCAGGTTATCAAGGTCGTAAGAGCGATCACCGGGGCTGGACTGATCGAGGCCAAGAAGATCGTTGAATCCGTGCCTGTTGCGATCAAGGAAGCAGTGAGTAAGAACGAAGCTGAAGAGATCAAAAAGAAGATCGAAGAAGTCGGCGCCGTTGTAGAAATCAAGTAATTTCCTTTTTATGGATGGCAGGCGTAAGCCGCCTCAAGGGAGGGGTCGGTTTCTATGTTCAAGATGCCTGAGCGAATCAATTATGCAAAGATTCCACAGGTCAAGGAGATCCCTCATCTCCTGGAAGTACAGCTTGCATCGTACGAACGGTTCCTGCAGCGGAACGTCACGATGGACAAGCGGGAAGATGTCGGGCTCGAGGGTGTTTTCAGGTCCGTGTTCCCCGTGATTTCCTCGCGCAACGATTTTTCGCTGGAATATATCGGATATTCCGTAGGCGAGCCGAAGTACACAGTAACGGAATGCAAAGAGCGGGACCTTACATACGCGGTGCCTCTGAAGGCTGCCCTCCGTCTCGTTATACGTGAAAAGAACGAAGACGAGAGCGTGATAAAAGATATCATCCAGAGTGAAGTTTACCTGGGTGAGATGCCCCTGATCACTGACAAGGGGACGTTTATCATTAACGGCGCCGAAAGGGTCATTGTCAGCCAGCTTCACCGTTCGCCAGGCGTAGTTTTCAACGATGATTATCACGCTAACGGTAAAAGGCTGTTCAACGCGAGGATCATTCCGTACCGTGGTTCGTGGGTTGAGTTCGTTATCGATGTAAACGACATCATGTACGTATATATCGACCGGCGGCGCAAGATTCCTGTGACGGTGCTTCTGAAGGCGATGGGATTCGAGCCCAACAGTGCGATCATCAAGCTCTTTCACACTACGAAGGTCTACACCATTTCGCCGAAGGCGTCAAAGAAGGATGCCAAGCTGATCGGCCGCTACCTGGCCGAAGATATTATCAACAGGGAAACCGGTGAGATCCTGGCCGAGTGCGCAAAGCCGCTGACCGAAACAGCTCTTGAACTGATAAAAGCGCAGAAGATCGTCAAAGTCGCCTTCGTCGAGAAAAAAAGGAACATCGATGAAGATGTGATCCTCAAGACTCTGGCGAAGGATCCGACCACCGGGCGCGATGACGCTCTCAAAAGGATATACAACCTCATGCGTCCGGGCGATCCACCCAATATTGAGACGGCGAAGGCGCTGCTCGACAGGCTGTTTTTCAACCCGAAGAGGTATAATCTGGCCAGTGTCGGGCGGTACAAGATAAACAGCCGCCTGGGGATAGATGTTCCTTTCGATACGACGACATTGACGGAGAAGGATTTTATCGCTGTTGTTGCGAACCTGATCGATATCAAGGAAACGGACGGGCCTGTCGATGACATCGATCATCTTGGAAACCGCCGTGTAAGGTCCGTGGGCGAACTTCTGGCCAACCAGTTCTCGGTCGGGCTTGCCAGGATGGCCCGTATCATCCGCGAAAGGATGACGATACAGGAATCGGATAATCCGACACCCTACGACCTGGTCAACGCGAGAACGATCAGCGCGGTCATCCAGTCGTTCTTCGGAAGCAGCCAGCTTTCGCAGTTCATGGACCAGACGAACCCGCTGTCCGAGCTGACGCACAAGAGAAGGCTTTCAGCACTTGGCCCGGGCGGATTGACACGCGAAAGAGCAGGTTTCGAGGTCAGGGATGTCCATTACACGCATTACGGCCGTATGTGTCCGATCGAGACGCCGGAAGGACCGAACATCGGCCTTATAACATCCCTTGCTTCATATGCCAGGGTAAATGATTTCGGGTTCCTTGAGACTCCCTACCGGAAGATAAAAAAAGGTGTTCCGACCAGGGAGATCGATATGCTCTCGGCTGATCTCGAAGACAGGGTGCAGATAGTACATGCGAACGAACCTCTCGATGAAAAAGGGAAGTTTGTCAACTCTACAGTCATGGCAAGGTCCAGGGGCGATTTCGTCGTTCTGGATCCAAAAGATGCCGACTACATGGATATCTCTCCCAATCAGCTTATCAGCATTGCCGCGGCTTTGATTCCATTCCTCGAACATGATGACGCAAACAGGGCGCTCATGGGCTGCAACATGCAGCGGCAGGCGGTGCCTCTGCTGCAGGCGGAAGCTCCTCTGGTCGGTACGGGCCTCGAGAAGAGAGCCGCGTACGATTCGGGTGTACTGGTTATCGCGCGCCGGAGCGGACGCGTCGAAAGCGTCGAGGCTGACAAGATACTTATAAGTTACTCTTCGAAGAAGGATGAAGGGGGACTGGATGATTTTACCGGTTTTGGCGGAGTGGATGAGTACAAGCTTGTCAAGTACCAGAGGTCCAACCAGGATACCTGTATCAATCAGAAACCTGTTGTGGAAGTCGGGCAGAAGATCAAAAAAGGTGATGTGATCGCCGACAGTTCCGCCACCCGGGACGGTGAGCTGGCGCTCGGCAGAAATGTTCTGGTAGCCTTCATGCCGTGGCGCGGATACAACTTCGAGGATGCCATTATCCTCAGCGAACGACTGGTCAAGGATGATGTATATACTTCCATTCATATAGAGGAGTTCGAGACACAGGTTCGTGATACGAAGGCTGGTATGGAAGAAATTACCCGGGAGATGCCGAATGTCGGCGAGGAGATGCTGACAAACGTCGATGAGGACGGTATCATCAGGATAGGCGCCCATATCAAAGCCGGAGATATCCTCGTAGGAAAAGTCACTCCCAAGGGCGAGACCGAGCTTACTCCTGAAGAAAGGCTTCTCAAGGCAATATTCGGCGAAAAAGCCGGAGATGTCAGGGATGCATCGCTCAAGGCTCCTCCCGGTATGGACGGCATAGTTATTGACATCAAGATTTTTTCAAGAAAAGAACGTGATGACAGGACCAAAGGCCGGGAAAAGAAGAAGATACAGGAATTGATGCGTCAGCGTGACGCGGAGATTGCGCATGTCAAGGAAAAGCGTGGCACAAGGCTGGCAGGGCTCATGCTCGGGCAGACCACCGAAAAGCTTATCCATTCCGAAACAGGAGAACTGCAGGCAAAAGCCGGGCGCAAGATAACGGAGAAACTTCTCGGTTCGATCGATGTCGACCACCTGCACTGGGGCCTCCCGATCGTGAAAGACGAGGCAGCGGACATCAATATCCAGACCCTCATGGAAGCGGCCGCGAGAGCTATCGAAGGGATCGAGAGCAGGTTCGAGAAAGAGATGGAGCGCGTAATGCGCGGGGATGAACTGCCGCCGGGAGTCAGCAAGCTGGTCAAGGTATATGTTGCGAGAAAGAGAAAGATCTCGGTCGGTGACAAGATGGCCGGTCGTCATGGAAACAAGGGTGTCGTATCAAGGATCGTACCGGAAGAGGATATGCCTATGCTCGAAGATGGTACACCTGTCGACATCATCCTCAACCCACTCGGTGTTCCAAGCCGTATGAATGTCGGGCAGATTCTCGAGACACATCTCGGGTGGGCGGCGCACAAGATGGGTTACAGCGTTGCTACACCGGCTTTCAACGGGGCTGTCATATCGGAAATAAAAACTGCGCTCAATGAAGCCGGTCTCCCTGAATCCGGCAAGACGTCTCTGTATGACGGTATTACGGGAGAGAAGTTCGATAGCGAGATCACTGTTGGATACATCTATGTTCTCAAATTGTCCCACCTGGTTGATGACAAGATACATGCCAGGTCGATCGGGCCGTACTCTCTGGTTTCTCAGCAGCCACTCGGTGGGAAAGCCCAGTTCGGTGGCCAGAGGTTCGGAGAGATGGAGGTCTGGGCGCTGGAAGCATATGGAGCCGCGTACTGCCTCCAGGAGCTGCTTACAGTCAAGTCTGATGATGTCGCGGGCCGCAGTAAGATATATGAGGCTATCGTAAAGGGAGAAAATGCTCCCGAGCCGGGCCTGCCGGAATCTTTTAATGTGTTGATCAAAGAACTTCAAAGCCTGTGCCTTGATGTTCATCTCGAGAAGAATTAGAGAGCTGGAGGTTTTCTTTGTATAATTCTTTTATGGACAAAGATCGCAAAAAACCTACCGATATTTCGGCGATGCATATCCAGCTTGCCTCACCCGAGGTGATACGCTCGTGGAGTTTCGGAGAGGTAGCGAAGCCAGAGACGATAAACTACCGTTCTTTCAAGCCCGAAAAGGAAGGGCTTTTCTGCGAAAGGATATTCGGGCCTGTCAAGGACTGGGAGTGCGCGTGCGGCAAATACAAGCGTATACGCTACCGTGGAGTTATCTGCGACAGGTGCGGTGTCGAAGTCACGCATTCGCGCGTCAGGCGTGAGAGGCTTGGCCACATCGAACTTGCTGTTCCTGTTGCGCATATCTGGTTTCTCAAAGGGGTGCCGAGCCGTATCGGGTATATTCTTGATATGTCGGTTCGGAACCTCGAGAGGGTTCTTTACTACGAATCGTACGTAGTGATAGATCCGGGCAACACGGAGCTGAAGTACAAGGAATTAATCGATGAGGAGAAGTACAGCGAGCTGATCGAGCAGGAGGGTGTCGAATTTTCTGCAAAAATGGGTGGGGAAGCTGTGAGTGACCTTCTCTCGCAGATCAATATCGAGGAGGAATCGATCAAACTGAGGGCCCAGGCCAAGGTAGAGACCTCTGTGCAGCGCAAGAAGGATGTTCTGAAGAGATTACGTGTTGTCGAGGCATTTCGTCAGAGTACGAACAAGCCCGAGTGGATGATTCTCGAAGTCGTCCCGGTTCTTCCTCCCGACCTCAGGCCTCTCGTACCGCTGGAAGGCGGCAGGTTTGCGACATCGGATCTCAACGATTTGTACAGAAGGGTGATCAACAGGAACAATCGGCTTAAAAAACTGATCGAAATTCGGGCTCCCGAGGTCATTCTCCGAAACGAGAAAAGGATGCTTCAGGAGGCCGTAGATGCTCTCTTTGACAACAGCCGCAGGGCCAGGGCGGTAAGGGGACAGGGAAACAGGCCTCTGAAAAGTCTCAGCGATATGCTAAAAGGCAAGCAGGGCAGGTTCCGCCAGAATCTTCTCGGGAAGCGTGTGGATTATTCCGGCCGCTCCGTGATCGTCGTCGGGCCGGAGCTGGAGATGGGCCAGTGCGGCCTTCCAAAGTCGATGGCCCTGGAGCTTTTCAAGCCGTTTATCATACGAAAACTCGAAGAGAAGGGTTATGTACAAACGGTCAAGAGCGCAAAGAAACTGGTCGAGCGTGGAAGGCCCGAAGTATGGGATATACTCGAAGAGATTATCCTGGACCACCCTGTTTTCCTCAATCGTGCTCCAACACTTCACAGGCTGGGTATCCAGGCTTTTCAGCCGTTGCTTATCGAAGGCAAGGCTATCCAGATACATCCGCTGGTATGCGCGGCGTTCAATGCTGATTTTGATGGTGACCAGATGGCGGTCCACGTGCCTCTTTCGTACGAAGCTCAGCTTGAAGCAAGGACGTTGATGTTCTCGGCGAACAATATTCTCTCGCCGGCGAGTGGAGCTCCTCTCGCAGCCCCGTCACAGGATATGGTTCTTGGTCTTTACTATCTATCGATGGTTAAAAACGGGGCCAGGGGAGAGGGAAAGGTCTTCTACTCTTCCGATGAGGCCATTTCGGCACTTGATGCGGGTGTGATCCACCTGCATGCAAGGATCAGCGTCAGGATCGGGGACGGGTTGCTTAAAACCACTGCCGGACGCCTGATCTTCAACCAGATGATTCCGGAAGGACTTGACTATGCAAATGACCTTCTGGACAAGAAGACCCTGAACCGGATCATAGGAACCTGTTATAAGGAGCTTGGGAACCACAGGACCGTTCAGTTCCTCGAATTGCTCAAGAAGAATGGATTCGCGTACGCGACAAAAGCCGGAGTGACTATCGGGATCGACGACATCGTTGTTCCGAAAGAGAAGCAGAAACTGGTAGACAAGGCCTCGAAGGCTGTCCAGAAGATTCAAAAGCAGTACAATGATGGCATCATCACCGATGGCGAGCGGTACAACAAGGTTATCGATACCTGGACGCATGCTTCGAACGATGTGGCTGACGCGATGAGTGAAACCTTGAGGCGTGACCGTGACGGGTTCAATCCCATTTACATGATGGCGGATTCCGGCTCTCGCGGCAGCAAGGATCAGATCAGGCAGCTTGCCGGTATGCGAGGCCTTATGGCAAAACCCCAGAAGAAGATCACCGGTGGGATCGGAGAGATCATCGAGATGCCCATTATTGCAAACTTCAAGGAAGGCTTGTCGGTGTTGCAGTACTTTATCTCAACGCATGGAGCGCGTAAAGGCCTTGCCGATACGGCGCTCAAAACAGCCGACGCCGGATATCTCACCAGGCGGCTCGTCGACGTGGCGCAGGATGTCATCGTGAACGAGCATGACTGCGGGACGATCATGGGTGTCGATATTTCTGCTCTGAAAGAGGGGGAAGAAATAATCGAATCTCTCAGCGACCGTATTCTTGGAAGGGTTACGGTTGACGATATTCTCGACTCACATACTGGAGAGGTTATCGTAGAGGCCAACAGGTTGATCAACGAGGAAGACTCGATAGAGATCGAGGATCGTGGAGTTGAGAAGGTCAAGATCCGTTCGGTACTCACCTGTGAATCGAAACGGGGTGTCTGCGCGCTGTGTTACGGGCGGAACCTTTCCACCGGCAGGATCGTAGATCATGGTGAAGCTGTTGGAGTTATCGCCGCGCAGAGTATCGGTGAACCCGGCACCCAGCTTACTCTCAGAACATTCCACATCGGTGGTACTGCAAGCAGGATCGCCGAGCATACGCAAAAGGTGGCCAAATACCCCGGTGTTGTTGAATTCGACAAGATCAAAACAGTCAAAAACCGTGATGGTGACAGGATAGCGATCAGCAGGAAGGGTGAACTCATCATCCGGGATACAAGTGATGATCGCGTAAGGGCCCGTATGGGTGTGCCGTACGGGGCGGTATTGAGGGTTTCGGAAAAAGACGAAATTGAAAAAGGCAACATCATATACGAATGGGATCCCTATTCCGATTTCATCATCGTCGACAAGGGTGGTACGCTACGTTTCCGTGATATCAGGGAAGGAACCACCGTCAAGGAAAAGACCGATGACAAAACGGGGCTCCGTCAGATGGTGATCATTGATGACAGGGCCAAAAAGCTCCACCCTCATATTGAGATGGTCGACAAGAAGGGCAAGGTTAAGGGTAACTTCATCATTCCCACCGGCTCCACATTGATAGTCCATGATGAAGAGGATGTGCTTCCGGGAGACATTATCTGCAGGATCCCCAAGGAAATCACCAAGACCCGCGATATCACGGGGGGGCTGCCCAGGGTGGCGGAGCTTTTCGAGGTGCGCAAGCCAAAAGAGGCCGCCATCGTTTCCGAGATCGACGGACGTGTCGAGTTCGGGCCGGTCGCCAAAGGCATGCGCAAGATCATCATTTCGAGTGAAAGCGGGGATACCAGAAATTACCTTGTACCCCAGGGCAAGCACCTGAGTGTATACGAAGGTGATTTGATAGAGGCGGGCGACAACCTGACCGAGGGTGCTGTTAATCCCTTTGACATCCTGAATATCAAGGGTGTGAATGCGGCGCAGAACTACCTTGTGAACGAGATACAGGAGGTCTACAGGCTGCAGGGGGTTGGTATCAATGATAAACATATCGAGGTGATAGTCCGTCAGATGCTGCAGAAGGTAGTAGTGGAGGACAGCGGGGATACCAAGTTTCTCGAGGGTGACATCGTCAGCAAGATCGAATTCAGGGAGGAAAACGAACGGGCGATCCAGCAGAAGGGTACCCCGGCGACGTTCAAGCCCCTTCTTCTCGGGATAACAAAAGCCTCGCTTACGACAGAGAGCTTTATTTCAGCCGCGAGTTTCCAGGAAACGACACGGGTGTTGACGGAAGCTGCTGTACAGGGCAAAACGGACTATCTGCGTGGTCTGAAGGAAAATGTCATCATGGGGCACCTTATACCTGCGGGAACGGGCCTTTTCAAGTACTCGAAAATAGTGCTGGAAGAGGATCCGGATGAAGCGGAATTGATTAACAGGGAATTTGATGACGAAGAGATCGCGGCGATGGGTGAAAATGTGCAGAAGGGCGCTTCCTGACATCGTGTTTTTGCCGCTTGCGGCATAGTGGAAAAAGATGCGGGAGGCTTGTAAATTAATTACTTGACAAGTAGATATCAGGATGTTAGATTCCTTATCCGCATCGTGATTTCCTTGTTTTGAATACATGAATTACGGTGAGTTATAACAAAAAGAGGGTAAGAGGTAGAAAGTGCCGACTATCAATCAGTTAGTGCGAAAAGGCCGCAAGGCTCAGAATAAAAAGACAAGCGCTCCGGCTCTTCAGGCATGTCCGCAAAAACGGGGAGTCTGCACACGCGTCTACACTTCGACTCCGAAAAAGCCTAATTCGGCTATCAGGAAGGTGGCAAGGGTCAGGCTGACAAACGGGTACGAGGTTACAGCATATATTCCCGGTGAGGGGCATAACCTCCAGGAGCATTCAATCGTCCTGGTCCGTGGTGGGCGAGTGAAAGACCTTCCGGGTGTCAGATATCATATTATTCGTGGAACGCTCGATTCGAGTGGTGTTGATGGCAGGCTGAACAGGCGTTCGAAATACGGCGTAAAGAAACCGAAGAGAACAGCGGGCGTTGCCTGAGAAGGAGTATTTGAGGATGCCTCGCAGGAGAGAAGTAGTAAAAAGACAGATCATTCCGGACCCGAAGTACAAAGATGTCCTGCTGGCGAAGTTTATCAATTATTTGATGCGCAAGGGCAAGAAGAGTACGGCGGAGAGGATCGTATATGGTGCTCTGGACCTTATCGAGGAAAGAACCGGGCAGAACGGCCTCGATGTTCTTAAGAAAGCGATTGAGAATGTTAAGCCGGTACTGGAAGTCACTTCGAGGAGGGTCGGTGGAGCCACATATCAGGTTCCGATCGAAGTGCGGCCTGACAGAAGACGGGCGCTTGCGATGAGATGGCTAATAGCTTTCTCGAAATCGAGGCCCGAAAAAACGATGGCAGAGAAACTTGCGGCTGAATTGATTCTCGCCTTCAAACGTGAAGGGCCATCGGTGAAAAAACGCGACGATACGCACAAGATGGCTGAGGCTAACAAGGCATTTGCTCACTATCGCTGGTAGCGTTTGCTTCTTCGGCTGCTGCTAGTCGAGGAAGATTTGATATATTTGATGTGGGCTGGGTGGTTCCATTGGGTCGTCCGAGTTGCAAAAGGATGTCGCATGGATAACAAGGGATTACATTAATGATAATAAAGCAACTTTGCTTTTACAGCATTAACTGCCACTGGTTCTTTCAGTAGTTCGGCTTCATCTGCCGGGGTACACGAGAACCCCCGGTACAGGAGAAGTTGGATGGCCAGGCGTTTTCCTCTTAATATGACTCGTAATATCGGCATCGCGGCCCATATCGATGCCGGTAAGACGACTCTTACGGAAAGGATCCTGTATTATACAGGCAAGGTCCACCGTATGGGTGAAGTTCATGAGGGCAACGCGACCATGGACTGGATGGACCAGGAAAAAGAGCGTGGAATCACGATCACTTCCGCCTCCACTACCTGCATATGGAAGGATATATGCGTTAATATTATCGATACCCCGGGGCATGTCGATTTCACAGTCGAAGTCGAGAGAAGCTTGAGGGTACTCGATGGTGTCGTATCTATCTTCTGTGCTGTCGGGGGTGTGGAGCCGCAGTCCGAGACGGTATGGCGCCAGGCCGATAAATATAATATTCCAAGGATCGCTTTTGTCAACAAGATGGACAGGGTAGGATCTGATTTTCTCAATGTTGTCAAGATGATGCACGACAGACTGGGAGCGAACGCGATTCCCGCGCAGCTGCCTGTCGGTTCGGGTGAGATATTCAATGGTATCATCGACCTGGTCCGTATGAAAGCGATCTTCTACGACGAAGAAAGCCTCGGGGCGCAGTATTTGATCAAGGAAGTGCCGCGCGACCTGATAGATAAAGCACTCGAAGCGCGTGAAGTGCTTCTCGGAGCCCTTGCGGATTATGATGAAGACATCCTTCACCATGTAGTGGACGGAAGAGAAATTTCGGAAGAAAAAATCAAGGCTGCCTTGAGAAGGGCAGTTTATGATGTCAAGATCGTACCGGTTTTCTGCGGATCTGCTTTCAGGAACAAGGGGGTCCAGCTTCTGCTGGACGCGGTCGTCGATTATCTACCCGATCCTTCCGAAGTGCTCCAGGTGACAGGCATCAATCCTTTCTCGAAGAAAGAGGAGGAAAGGCGCGCGGACGACGACGAACCTTTTTCAGCTCTTGTCTTCAAGGTCGTTACGGATCCCTTCGTAGGCAGGCTCCACTATATAAGGGTATACAGCGGATCGATAACAACCGGTCAGCATGTAATCAATGCCTCGAACAGGAAAAAAGAGCGGTTAAGCAGGGTTCTCAGGATGCACGCAAACAAACGCGAAGAGATACGGGAAATCTACAGCGGTGATATCGTTGCCGTGATCGGGTTGAAACATTCTGGAACGGGTGACACGCTGTGTGATATCAAGCACCCGCTTCAGCTCGAGATGATGGATTTTCCCGAGCCCGTCATATCGGTTGCCATAGAACCCAAGACCAAGGCTGACGAGACGAAGCTCTCCGAGGCGCTTCACAAGCTCAGCGAGGAAGACCCTACCTTCAGGGTAAGGGCTGACAGTGACACGGGACAGACGCTGATCTCGGGAATGGGAGAGCTTCACCTGGAGATACTGGTCGACAGGATGTTCAGGGAATTCAAGGTCGGTGCCAATGTAGGGCGTCCAGAGGTTGCTTACAAGGAGACGATCACGAAATCCTGTCTTTCGGAAATCAAGTTTGTCAAGCAGACCGGAGGCAGAGGACAGTACGGACATGTTATTATCGAGATCGAGCCTGCGCCGGGCAAAGGGTTTCATTTCGAGAACAAGATCGTAGGCGGCGCTATCCCCAAGCAGTATATTCCGTACGTGGAGGATGGTGTTCGTGATTCGATGGTAAGCGGGCCCGTAAACGGCAACCCGGTGATCGATATCAAGGTTACCCTGATTGACGGGTCTTCCCACGACGTCGATTCTTCGGACCTTGCCTTCCGGATCGCGGGCAGCATGGCTTTGCGGGACGGGATCAGAAAGGCTGACCCTGCCCTGCTCGAGCCGATGATGGATCTGGAGATAGTTCTCCCGATGGAATACGTGGGAGATGTGATAGGTAATTTAAATACGCGTAGAGGCAAAGTCGGAGGGATGTTCCAGAGGGCCCAGGCACAGGTAATATCAGCAAGAGCGCCCCTTTCCGATATGTTTGGTTATGCGACCATACTGCGATCGCTGACCCAGGGAAGGGCAGTATACAGCATGCAGTTTTCACATTATGAAAAGGTACCGCAGGAGATGGTTGCCAAAATGCAGGGCCGGGCCAGAGGTATTGCGTAAGAAGGAGGAAGCTTCATGGCAAAGAAGAAGTTTGAGCGTACAAAGCCGCATGTGAATGTAGGGACGATTGGTCACGTTGATCACGGCAAGACTACGTTAACGGCAGCAATAACGAAGCATTTGGCCAGCAGGGGGATGGCGGAGTATGTACCGTTTGATCAGATTGACAAGGCTCCCGAAGAGAAGGAGCGTGGGATCACGATTGCGACGGCGCATGTGGAGTACGAGAGCGAGGCGAGGCATTACGCGCATGTGGATTGTCCCGGGCATGCTGATTACATCAAGAATATGATTACCGGGGCTGCGCAGATGGATGGAGCGATTGTGGTAGTGAGTGCCGCGGACGGTCCTATGCCTCAGACGAGGGAGCATATACTTTTGGCGCGTCAGGTGAATGTACCGTATCTTGTTGTGTTCATGAACAAGGTGGACATGGTGGATGATCCGGAGCTGCTGGACCTGGTGGAGCTTGAGGTCAGGGAGCTGCTCAGCGAGTATGATTTTCCCGGAGACGATATTCCTATAATAAGGGGCAGTGCGACGAAGGCTCTTGAGACCGACGATGCGGACAGTGAAGATGCCAAGTGTGTGTGGGAGCTTCTGGAGGCGGTTGACACGTATATTCCGACGCCGGAGCGTGATACGGACAAGCCGTTTTTGATGCCGATCGAGGATGTATTTTCGATTACGGGCAGGGGCACGGTAGGCACGGGGCGTATTGAGCGTGGGATTATACATGTTGGGGACGCGGTGGAAGTGGTTGGGATTCGCGATACGCAGAAGACGGTGGTTACGGGAGTGGAGATGTTCCGCAAGCTTCTGGATGAGGGTATGGCGGGGGACAATGTTGGTTTGCTGTTGCGAGGTATGGACAAGGACAAGCTGGACAGGGGTATGGTAGTGGTGAAGCCTGGTTCCATAACGCCTCACAAGAAGTTCAAGAGCAGGGTATATATATTGAAGAAGGAAGAGGGCGGGAGGCATACGCCGTTTTTTGACGGGTATCGTCCCCAGTTTTATTTCAGGACGACGGATGTGACCGGGGTAGGCACGCTACCCGAGGGAGTCGAGATGGTCATGCCCGGGGATGATGTTGACCTGACGATAGAGCTTATTACGCCTATAGCGATGGAGAAGGAGCTTCGGTTCGCGATCCGTGAGGGCGGCAAGACCGTCGGCGCCGGTGTCGTAACCGAGATCATAGAATAAGAAATTAGCGGGATATTTGGAGGTAACCCGGTGGAAGGTCAGAACATTAGAATAAAGTTGAAGGCTTACGAACACTCGATGCTGGATCGTAGTGCTGAAGAGATAGTCAAAACAGCTCTCAGGACCGGCTCGGAAGTGTCCGGGCCGATACCTCTACCGACGAAGCGGACTGTTTACACCGTTCTCCGTTCGCCTCATGTTAACAAGAAGTCCCGGGAGCAGTTTGAGATAAGGGTGCATAAACGGCTCATATGGATAACAAATGTTACTCCGAAAGCTGTCGATGCGCTTCAGAAGCTGGATCTCCCGGCCGGTGTGGATATCGAGATAAAAGTCTGATTCGGAGGAAGAGATGATTGGGTTGATCGGCAGGAAAATAGGAATGAGCCAGGTTTTTGACGAGAACGGCGTGGTAACACCCGTATCTGTCATAGAAGCCGGGCCTTGTCCTGTGGTACAGGTAAAGACAGAGAAAGCGGATGGGTATAATGCTGTTCAGATAGCATTTGATATGATCTCGCCTACTCGCGCCAATCTTCCAAAACTGGGACATTTCCGCAAGGCCAACCTCCCGCCGTACCGTTATCTGCAGGAATTCAGGGTGGACAATCCTGAGGAATTCTCACCCGGCCAGTTGATCGATGTCAGCATATTCAAGGATATTTTGACACTCAACGTTTCGGGTAAGACCAAGGGTAAGGGTTTTCAGGGAGTAATAAAAAGGCACGGGTTCTCCGGTGGAAGAAAGACCCACGGGTCACATTCGCACAGGATTCCCGGTTCGATCGGTATGGCAGCTTATCCCGGCAGGGTACTCAAGGGAACGAAGCTTCCGGGTCGTACCGGTCACAAGTTGAAGTACGTCAGTAACCTCAAAATAGTAGAGGTTGATACCGAAAATAACCTGTTACTGGTAAAGGGTGCAGTGCCTGGTGCAAGGAATACAGTCCTCAGGCTTACCAGCCCTTGCCAGAAGTAGTGTTGTTGCACAAGGAAGAAGTAATGGTGAAGGCAAATTTATACGATTTCAGCGGTGACCTGAAAGGGAAGATCGATCTTCCAGAAGCTCTTTTTGGTGGAGATGTCAACCAGTCTGTGCTGTACGACGTGGTGCGTATGTATCGTGCCAACAGGCGCAGCGGCAGCGCAAAGACCAAAGAACGTGGCGAGGTAAGATTCAGCAATGCCAAGCCATACAGGCAGAAGGGTACCGGAAGAGCCAGAGCCGGAAGACGTTCGTCTCCGATCTGGAGAGGCGGTGGAACCGTGTTCGGCCCCAAGCCCAGGGATTATGGTTATTCCGTTCCGAAGAAAGTCAAAAGGCTGGCTCTCAAATCGGCTCTTGCGGATAAGGGCAGGGGAGAAAAAGTCTCTGTCGTCGAGGGTCTCTCGATGGAAGAACCGAAGACAAGGCGTTTTGCGGAATTTCTTCGGTCAACCGGGTTGGGGGGGAGCAAGATTCTTTTTATCACGGAATCATTCGATAACAACATCTACCGGTCGATGCGGAATATTGCCGGGATCGAGTTTGTTGTCAGTACAAACATCAACGCCTATGAGATAATCAAGGCGGATACGCTTCTTCTTACCAGGGAAGCTCTTGCAAAGATCGAGGAGGTGTTTGTGTGATGGTAGACGTGCGAAGGATAATTCTGAAGCCGGTAATAACCGAACGCAGTACTTTTCTCAAGGAAGCGGATAACAAATTTATCTTCGAGGTTGATCCGAGGGCTAACAAGCGCGAGATAAAGGACGCGGTTGAGAAGTTGTTCAAGGTTACGGTCAGAAAAGTCAGGACAAGCATCGTGCGCGGCAAGATGAAGACGACTTTCATGAAGTCGGGCAGATTTACGGGAAAGCGTGCTGACAGGAAAAAGGCGATCATTACACTGGCAAAGGGCGAGAATATAGATATCTTCGACCAGGTCTAACCTCTCTCTCGTTGCATGGCCTCTTCGAGGGAGGGGCCGCCAGGAGAATGTAAATGCCCGCGTGGCAGGGGAAAACAGAAAACAAGGAATCTGGTGATGGCACTTAAGAAATTTAAACCGACAACACCGACTCTTCGGTACAAAACAGTTACGGACTTTTCCGGCCTTACCAAGAAGGCGCCGGAAAAATCACTTCTCGAACCCATAAAAAGAAGTGGAGGCCGTAACAACCTGGGACGCATCACGATGCGCCGTATGGGCGGAGGGCACAAGAGGCGCTACCGCCGGATCGATTTCAAGAGAAACAAACATGGTGTTCCGGCCAAGGTGTTTTCGTTGGAATATGATCCGAACCGATCCTCCTTTATCGCGTTGCTTCACTATCTGGATGGTGAAAAGCGTTATATCCTTGCTCCTCACGGGATCAAGGAGGGAGACAAGGTGATTTCAGGGCCGGATGTGGAAATTAATCCGGGGAATGCTCTTCCGCTGGAGAAGATTCCTACAGGTTTGTATGTTCATAATATAGAGATGATCGCCGGCAGAGGTGGGCAGATGGTCAGAAGCGCCGGGGCGTATGCCCAGCTGATGGCAAAAGAGGGCAACCACGTTTTGTTGAGGCTTCCATCTGGTGAGATTCGCATGGTACGCAAGGAGTGTTACGCGACGATAGGCCAGGTCAGCAATATCGATCACGAGAATGTTTCTATCGGCAAGGCTGGCAGGGCTCGCTGGCTGGGCAAAAGGCCCAAGGTCCGCGGTGTTGCGATGAACCCGGTAGACCATCCGCATGGAGGCGGCGAAGGACGTACCAGTGGCGGGCGCCACCCGGTTTCACCATGGGGAACACCTGCCAAGGGCTATAAGACGAGAAAGAAAAACAAGCCTTCGAACAAGTTCATCGTTCACAAGAGGAAGAAGAAGTAGTTTTCATTTCGTATCTCGTGATGGCGGGATGCGGGGAAGCCGGAACCGTCTGGATACGGGATGCGGCAGGACAACAAGTTTCTGGAGGATAGATGGCCAGATCATTGAAAAAAGGTCCCTTTATTGATGAGAAGCTTTTCGCCAAGATCGAAAAGATGAACGATATCGGGGACAAGAAGGTTGTCAAGACGTGGGCACGAAGATCGACGATCCCGCCCGAATTTGTAGGGCATACGCTCGCGATACACAACGGGAGAAAGTTCGTGCCGGTTTTTATCACGGAGAATATGGTTGGTCACAAGGTCGGCGAATTTGTTCCGACAAGGACCTACAGAGGACATACGAGCAAAAAGGGTAAAGGGTAAGAAGTAGTCTGATAGACGGAGGTAGGTGGAGATGGAAGCACGCGCTGTAGCGCGGCAGGTCAGGGTGTCGCCGAGGAAGGCCAGGCTGGTCGTGGACCTGGTACGGGGACAGTCGGTCGAAAAGGCCATGGAGATCCTCAGGTTCTCCAAAAAAGCAGTCGCGCGCCGGATAGAAAAAACAGTTGCATCGGCCATGCACAATCTGGCAGGACAGTTCGAGCATCCTGTCGAGCCGTCCGAGATAAGCGTCAAGGAGATCTTTGTCGACGAAGGCAGGACGATGTACCGTATCAGGCCCAGAGCTCAGGGCCGTGCCTTTCGCATACGCAAACGGAGCAGTATTATTACGGTAATTGTGGATTACAAGGGCGAATCGAAAAAGCAGTAAGACGAGGAGGGTATTTTGGGTCAGAAGACAAATCCCATCGGGTTGAGGCTAGGCATCAATCGCACTTGGGATTCGAAGTGGTTTACTAACAAGAAAACTGCGGACTGGCTTGAGGAAGATATCAAGCTGCGGCGTTATGTCAAAAAACGACTGGCAAGGGCCGGTGTGTCCAAGGTGGAAGTCGAACGGCGCGGCGAAACGGTAAAGGTCCACATTTTCACGGCCAGGCCGGGCATGGTTATCGGTCGTAAGGGTGCGGAAGTTGATTTTCTCAGCGAAGAGCTGGCCCACCTGACAGGCAGAAAAGTCAATATAGATATCAAGGAAGTTAAGAAACCCGAGCTCAACGCGCAGCTTGTAGCCGAGCATATCGCGGGACAGCTTGAGCAGAGGGTCTCGTTCAGGCGTGCTATGAAGAAAGCCATCGGTTCGGCGATGAGGATGGGAGCTGAGGGGATCAAGGTCAAGACTTCGGGAAGACTCGGTGGAGCGGAGATGTCCAGGGCAGAAAGTTATATGGACGGCAGGGTTCCTCTGCACACACTTCGGGCAGATATAGATTATGCGAGGGCTACGGCCTTCACGACATACGGAACGGTTGGAGTCAAGGTTTGGATCTATCGCGGAGAAATTTTCCCGAAGGATTTCAAACGCCAGATGGCTGACAGTGCCAACGACGAGACGGGTCGCAGTGGGCGCTAAGCCGAAATTCAGGAGAGGTTGATCAGAGATGTTAATGCCAAAACGCACAAAACACCGCAAGCAGCAGAGAGGCCGGATGCGTGGCGCGGCGCAGCGTGGTTCCAGTCTCAATTTTGGGGAGTACGGTCTTCAGGCCGAAGCCCCGGCCTGGATCACCAACAGGCAGATCGAAGCTGCTCGTGTCGCTATTATGCGTCATGTCAAGAGGCAGGGGAAGTTCTGGATACGGATTTTCCCGGACAAGCCAGTCACTGTCAAGCCGGCTGAAACAAGGATGGGAAAGGGAAAGGGGTCTCCGGAATACTGGGTAGCAGTAGTTAAACCGGGACGTATATTGTTCGAGCTTCAGGGTGTGACATATGAAGAGGCCAAGAGAGCGATGGGGCTGGCAGCTGCCAAGCTTCCCATCAAAACGAAATTCGTCCGTCGCGTTGCGACGGGAAAGGTTGCCGGATAACAAAAGACGTTCCGGAGATGGTACCAAGTTTCAGATATCTGGATGGTTATAGATATGAAAGCAGTTGAACTCAGAGAGATGACACTGGAAGAGCTGATGCTCCGCGAAGAGGACCTTGTGGAGGAACTTACAAGGAGCAGGATACAGCTTTCGATCAAGCGTCTTGACAATCCGTTGCAGGTACGCGGCACGAGGCGGGAACTTGCCAGGGTCAAGACGATTATTACCGAGAAAATCGGTGCGGTGGAGAATAAAAAGGAAACTTAGAAACTGCTTATCTGCCGGACAGGGTGGTGCTGCCGCTGGTATCCGGTTGAATAGCAAGGAGATGCGATGGAAGGAAGAAAACCCAGAAAAACCCTCGTAGGGCAGGTTGTCAGTGACAAAATGGACAAGACCGTTACGGTTTCTGTCCAGCGGACATTCCAGCATCCGCGATACAAAAAGGTTGTCAAGAAAACATCCAGGGTATGGGCTCATGATGCTGAGAATGAGTGTCGTATTGGTGACGAAGTGAAAGTTATGTCGACGAGGCCGCTGAGCAAATTCAAACGCTGGCGTGTCATTGAGATCATAAAGAAAGCGCAGTAGGAGAAACGATAATGATTCAAATGCAGACGAATCTGACTGTTGCTGACAATTCCGGGGCGAAGAGTGTTCGATGCATCAAGGTGCTCGGGGGCTCGAAAAGACGCTATGCTTACGTCGGTGATATTATCAGTGCCTCGGTCAGGGTGGCGGTTCCCGGCGGTGGAGTTAAAAAAGGCCAGGTTGTCAAGTGTGTGGTAGTCCGCACAAAAAAAGAGTTGCGGCGTAAGGACGGCAGCTATATTCGCTTCGACCAGAATGCGGCTGTTATTATAAATGAGCAGAAAGAACCGGTAGGCACAAGGATCTTCGGCCCGGTGGCAAGAGAGCTCAGGAAAAAGAAATTCATGAAGATAGTATCCCTGGCGCCGGAAGTTATCTAGACATCGAACGGAAGTCGAGATGAGAATCAAAAAGAATGACGTTGTGAAAGTTGTTGCAGGTAACTCGAAGGGAATGCAGGGCAAGATCCTGAAAGTCTTTCCTGGCGACAATCGTGTTATCGTTGAAAAAGTGAAGCTTATTAAAAGGCATACCCGTCAGACCAGCCAGGGTGATACGGGGGGGATCATCGAGAAGGAAGCCCCGATCAATGTGTCAAACGTAATGCTCGTATGCCCGAAATGCAACAAACCCGCAAAGACAGAGATGGCCGAGCTGGCTGACGGACGCAAGATCCGTAAATGCAAGAAGTGTAATGAAACATTGGGAGACGATGATTAGGCCCTAACCAATGGTGAAAAAAATGTCGGAAAAGAAATATGAATCGAACATCAGAAACCTCTACAAAAACAAAGTCATGGCTGCGTTGAAGGAAAAATTTGAGTACAAGAATGTAATGCAGATACCGCGTATCAAGAAGATAGTGGTCAATATGGGTGTTGGGGAAGCTATCAAGGATGCCAAGGTTATTGAAGCAGCGGTGAAAGATCTCGCGACCATCACAGGCCAGGCGCCTGTCGTCAATCGTGCGAGAAAATCTATTGCCGCGTTTAAGCTGCGCGAAGGCATGCCGGTGGGTTGTTCGGTGACCCTTCGCGGAGTAAAAATGTATGAGTTCTTCGATCGCCTGGTCAATGTTTCGATTCCACGAATCAGGGATTTCAGGGGGCTCAACCCGAAAAGCTTTGACGGGAACGGGAACTATTCTTTCGGTGTCAAGGAACAGATCATGTTTCCGGAAATCGACTACGACAAGATACTGAAAGTCATGGGAATGGATATAACCATTGTCACAACAGCAAAAACGGACGAGGAAGCCCGGGAGCTCATCATGCTTCTGGGGATGCCTCTGAAGAAAAACTAGTCGGATAGTGTAGTAGAGGAGGCTCTGTGGCCAAGAAGTGTTTAATAGCTAAGTCGAAAAGGACGCCCAAGTTCAAGGTGAGGGGCTATTCCCGCTGCAGGCGGTGCGGAAGGCCAAGGGCGTATATGAGAAAGTTCGGGATATGCCGTATTTGTTTTCGTGAACTTGCCCTTGATGGGAAGATACCTGGAGTTGTAAAGGCAAGCTGGTAGAACCCGGCGGAATGTTAACAGACGAGGTGAACGTAAAATGATGACCGACCCTATTGCTGATATGTTGACCCGTATTCGGAACGGGTACAGATCAAGAAAATTGCATGTCGATATTCCCGCATCCAGGATAAAAGCGCAGATTGCGAGGATATTGCGTGAGCGCGGGTTTATCAAGGATGTGAGATACATCGCTGATGGGGTCCAGGGCAAGATCAGGGTGTATATCAAGTACGATGTTGATAACAATAGCGTTATCGAGGGAATCAAGCGCATCAGTCTTCCGAGCAGGCGCGTATATGTAGATAAAAAGGAAATACCAAGGGTTATGGGTGGATTTGGCACTGCAATTATTTCCACTTCAAAAGGTGTCATGACAGATCAGGAGTGCCGTGCGCTTGGAGTTGGTGGCGAGGTTATCTGTCATATTTGGTAGCCGGGAGGCAACCGGTGGGCCGGCTGTTTGACGGAAGCGGGCCAGCCATTTACGGAGGTTGAGCTGAGTTATGTCGCGAGTTGGAAAAAATCCGATACAGATTCCGGCCGGTGTCCAGGTGGATCTCAAGAATAACCATATTGAGATCAAGGGGCCAAAGGGCAAGCTGGAGAGAACGCTTCATCCTGATATGATTATCGAGGTGGGAAGTGATCAGATTCTCGTCAAAAGGCCTACGGAGTCGAAGCAGCACAAGTCGCTTCACGGGTTGACGAGGTCACTTGTAAATAACATGGTCGAGGGTGTTTCCCATGGATTCGTCAAGACGCTCGAGATCGAAGGCGTCGAGTACAAGGTCGAACTGAAAGGCAAATCACTTGTTCTGAGTCTTGGCTTTTCGCATCTTGTGACTTATGATCCCGCGGAAGGTGTTATGCTGGAGGTTCCTGACCCCAAAAAAATCGTAGTCAATGGTATTGATAAACAAAAAGTGGGGCAGGCCGCCGCGGAAATTCGCGCTTTCAGGCCGCCGGAGCCTTACAAGGGTAAAGGTATTCGTTACCAGGGTGAACAGGTCAGGCGCAAATCAGGGAAAGCTGCCGTTGGCGCAGGTTTCTAGCCGGGCGCGCGGGGTGAACCCGGATAACTGTTTCTCGAAAGGGAATCGCGTTGCCAATGGATGAAAAACAGGAGTTGAAAAGGTGAGCAATGTAAAAGGTGGAACAAGGATGGCAAGGCTGAGAAGGCGTGCCAGGGTACGCAAAAAGGTCAATGGAACTGCGGATGTGCCTCGCCTTTCGGTCTATCGAAGTCTGAATCATATATATGCGCAGGTCATTGATGATTTTGCCGGTAATACGCTTGTCTGGGCATCGAGCCTTAAGATGGAATTGCCCGCGCTGGAAGAAGATGCGGCTGTAATTTCGGAAGAGGCGAAAGACGGGAAAAAGGGAAAAAAGGGGAAAGCGAAAGCGAAACCGGCAAGCAAAAAAATACGGCGTTCGATCGATGTAGGTAGAAGAATAGCCGAGCTTGCGAAGGAAAAAGGTATCGAAAAGGTGGTCTTTGACCGGGGCGGGTTTCTGTATCATGGAAGAATCGCTGCGCTGGCAGAGGCTGCCCGTAATGGTGGACTGAAGTTTTAATCCTGTAACTGCCTGAAAAGGCATCAGCAATCGCCCTTGGGGGTGCGTCAGTTGGAAAAGAAAGAAAAAGACAACAAAAGAAGAGGTGGGGGCCGGAGAGATGACCGTAGAGGTCGTCGGGACCGTAGAGATGATACCGGGCCTGAGTATATGGAGCAGACCGTCAATATCAACCGTGTTGCCAAAGTAGTCAAAGGTGGCCGCCGGTTCAGCTTCAATGCTCTTGTCACCGTCGGAGACGGAATGGGTAAGGTAGGTATAGGTTTGGGGAAGGCCAACGAGATCGCTGACGCTATCAGGAAAGCCGGCGAAGAAGCCAGGAAAGAGATGGTGCGGATCCCGATGTTAAAAGGCACGATCCCCTACAAGGTGATCGGAGTGTACGGCGCTTCCAGAGTACTTCTCAAACCTGCCGCCCCTGGTACTGGTGTTATTGCCGGTGGGGGGGTTCGTTCGGTTCTCGAAGTTGCGGGAATCAAGGATATCCTCACGAAATCTCTCGGGTCGAACAATCCTCATAATATGGTCAAGGCGACAATGATCGGCCTCAAAAGCATCAAGAGCGCGAAGAGTGTTGCTAAAAAACGCGGAATCTCGATCAGCAAGCTTTTTATGCTCGAGAATGTGGAGAAAAAGGTAGAAGAGAAAGAAGAGAAAACGGAAAAGGCGACAGAAGTAAAACCTGAAAAAACGGTAGAAGTAAAACCTGAAAATACTGGTACGGAATAACTGTGAGGGAATCAGATGGCGAAGAAGTTGAAGCTGACTCAGGTACGGAGCATCATAGGGTCCCAGCAAAAAAAGCATAAACTGGTTATGGAATCTCTGGGGTTCAAGAGAAACTATCGAACCATTTACAAAAACGATTCACCCCAGATACAGGGCATGCTCGCCAGGGTGAGGCACCTGGTTGTCTGGGAGGAGATCGACGAAAAGGATATCCCTTCGGTTGAAGCGGGATCAGCCGGTTTTACGGTGATCGAAGCAGCAGTTGCCGAAACGGGGGGGACTCCGGAAACTACTTCTGAAAAGGAATGATTGAGCCCGAAAGGGACTGGATATTTTATTGGTCAAGGAGCAGACAAGAGATGAAACTTAATGAGATCAGCCCGTCGCCCGGCGCCGTTAAAAAGAAAAAAAGGATCGGGCGTGGACCGGGTTCGGGGCATGGCAAAACTTCCACAAAGGGACATAAAGGCCAGAACTGCCGTTCCGGCGGTGGAGTTCCTCCATGGTTCGAGGGTGGGCAGATGCCGCTTCAGAGGCGTTTGCCGAAGAGGGGTTTCCATAACAGGGCAAGAGTGCCGTTCCAGGTTGTTAATATCGGCGACCTCGATCGTTTTGAAAAGGGCTCAAAGGTCAATAGAGGTACCCTTATCGAAGCCGGATTGGTCAAAAAGGCTTCGTTGCCTGTGAAAATTCTAGGCAGTGGAGAACTCCAAATCGCGCTCGATGTCGAGGTAGACGGTATCAGCAGAAAAGCAGCAAAATTGATTCTTGATGCGGGGGGGACTGTTAATCTCGTTTCCGGAAAAAAGATACCGGATCTGGATAAAGAGGAGCAGCAGTAATGATTAAGAAGTTTCAGGATATATTCAGCATTCCGGAACTGAAAAAACGTATTCTTTTCACCATTGCGCTTCTGATAGTGTACAGGATCGGTGGCCACATAACGGCGCCCGGTGTCAATCCAATAGCGCTCAAGGCGTTTTTCTCGGGCCAGCAGGGAACGATATTTGCTCTCTACGACATGTTTGCCGGTGGAAACCTCAGTCGTGCCACGATCTTTGCTCTCGGGATCATGCCGTACATCAGTGCCTCGATCATCATTCAGCTTCTCCAGGCGGTCATTCCGTATTTCGAGAAGCTGGCAAAGGAAGGCGAAGAGGGGCGCAAGAAGATCACACAGTACACAAGGTATGGAACAGTGGCGCTGGCTCTTGTCCAGTCGGTTGGAATATCTCTCTTTCTCGAGAACCTGAATGTCGGTGGCGGCACGGTTATTACCATGTCTGTGCTTCCTTTCAGGCTTATTACGATGATAACGATGACAGCCGGGACGATATTCGTCATGTGGCTCGGAGAACAGATTTCCGAGCGTGGAATAGGCAACGGGATATCCCTGATCATCATGGTCGGGATCATCGCGCGTTACCCGACGGATTTTCTGAACACATGGCGTGCCATCAATCTTGGCCAGATGACTCCGTTCAGGTTGATCATCTTTGCCGGAATCATGGTATTCGTCATTGCCGGGGTTATTCTTATCACACAGGGGCAGAGAAGGATTCCCGTGCAGTACGCGAAAAGGATCGTGGGAAGAAAGGTCTATGGCGGCCGGTCCCAGTACATACCCCTTCGGGTCAATACCGCAGGGGTTATCCCCATCATCTTTGCCCAGTCGATCCTGATGTTCCCGAGTACGATAGCAGCGTTTTTCCAGAGCGATTTTCTGATGGGGGTACAGTCCATCCTGTCGCCCTCTTCCTGGGTATACGTGATGCTTTACGCAATAATCATTATTTTCTTCACATATTTCTATACGGCTATAATCCTTAATCCTGTCGATCTGGCGGATAATATGAGGAAGTATGGCGGATTTATTCCCGGTATTCGTCCGGGGAAAAGAACCAGCGATTATATCGACAGAATTCTTACGAGGGTGACATTGCCCGGCGCCGTCTTCCTGGCATTTATCGCTGTTCTTCCAGATGTATTGATATACAGGGGTGGGCTGCCGTTCAGGTTCGGTGGAACAGGGCTGCTTATTACTGTTGGTGTAATGCTCGATACCCTGCAGCAGATCGAGACGCACCTTCTTATGAGGCATTACGACGGATTCATGAAGAAAGGCCGCCTGAGAGGCCGGCGATAGAGAGAGAAAGGCAAGTATATTGTCAGACCTGCATATTATAATACTTGGACCCCCGGGATCGGGAAAAGGCACACAGGCTGCGCGGATAGCAGCCGAGATGGGGCTGCGTCACCTTTCCACCGGTGATCTCCTCAGGGAATCGGTAGCCGGCGGCGAAGAACTCGGTATGAAGGCCAAGACTTTTATGGATCGGGGGCTTCTGGTGCCTGACGAGGTTATGCTCGGCCTGATCAGGGAGCAGTTCGCTTCTTTGAGCGGGAAAGGCTGGATCCTCGATGGATTCCCAAGGACGCTTCCCCAGGCGGAGGCCCTGTCTGAAATGCTTGAAGCTGAAGGAGTTAAGGTCGACCATGTTCTTCTTGTCGATGTAGGCTCGAGCGTAGTTGTCGAGCGGGTTTCCGGCAGAAGGGTGTGCGGCGGCTGCAAAGCGGTTTACAATATCAAGACGCTCACAGATGGGGAAGAGAGTCTTTGCGAGAAGTGTGGCGGCAAACTTGTAAAACGACCGGATGACGAAGAGGCGACCATATTGAGGCGCTTCGAGATATACAAAGACCAGACAAAACCGGTGCTTGGTTACTATCAAGAGAAATACAGTGATAATTATAAATTGATAAATGGTGACGGAGCTGTGGATGATATAGCCGCGGAGATAATTCGCGAAATACGATGATATATATAAAGACCGAGACCGAATTGGGGCTCATCAGGAAAAGTGGTGAGATCCTCAGGGATACGCTTCTCGAGGTAGAGAAGATGATTTGTCCCGGAGTAACGACCGGGGAGCTGGACGATTTTGCGGAGGAATATATCCGTTCACGAGGTGGGATTCCGGCCTTCAAGGGATACCAGGGATTTCCCGCCAGCATCTGCGCTTCTGTCAACGAAGAGGTTGTTCACGGGATTCCCGGTCCCCGCAAGTTGAAAGAAGGGGACATCGTCGGGGTCGATATGGGAGTGATCCGAAAGGGATTCTACTCCGACGCAACGCGCACATTCGCCGTTGGCAAGATCGATGATGAGGCGCGCCGCCTGATGAAGGTTACAAAAGAGTCGCTCGATCTTGGTATTGACAAGGTCAGGGCTGGCAACCACCTTTCGGATATTTCGCATGCGGTTCAGAAGCATGCGGAAGAAAACGGTTACTCGGTGGTCAGGGTTCTCGTCGGGCATGGGATCGGCAGGCAGATGCATGAAGATCCGCAGATCCCGAATTTCGGCCCGCCCGGCCAGGGGCCGGTTCTCGAACCGGGAATGGTTCTGGCGATAGAACCGATGGTGAATGCCGGGACGAAGGATGTTCTGACGCTGAAGGACAGATGGACCTTTGTTACTGTAGACAGGAAATTGTCCTGTCACTTTGAAGATACGGTGGCGGTCACCGAAAACGATCCAGAGATAATGACCAGGTGATTGCCGGTACACGAAGCGGGCCCGGGATTTTGAGGGGTCATACTGATGGAAGGGTGAAGAGGCTAGATGGCCAAGCAAAAAGGAATTCCAGTCGAGGGAACGGTGGTCGAAGCACTGCCGAATGCGATTTTCCGGGTAGAACTGGAGAATAAACATCTTGTTCTGGCTCATGTCTCCGGAAAGATGAGGATGCATTTTATCCGTATCCTTCCCGGTGACAGGGTTGCGCTGGAGCTGAGCCCCTACGATCTCGGAAGAGGCCGGATCACTTACCGGTATAAATGAACGGTGATGAAACCGTTTACTATGGATCGACTGGTTGGTATTCCCGTTGGTGCCGGGACCGGGTAGCAGACAGAAAAGGATGAAGAGAGATGAAAGTCAGAAGTTCGGTAAAAAAGATGTGTCGCGATTGCAAGGTTATAAGGCGCAAAGGTGTTCTGCGTGTCATATGCAAGAATCCCAAGCACAAGCAGCGCCAGGGTTAAAAGCGATTTGTCTATTGAGTGAGACGAAAGGAGTTGGACTGTGGCGCGATTAGTCGGAGTCGATATACCCGACAGCAAGCATGTCGAGATTTCGTTGACCTATATTTTTGGATTGGGTCGCACGAGCGCTAGAAAGATCCTCGAGAAGGCAAAAGTGCCTTATGACACTAAAACGAGAGACCTGACAGAAGCACAGACTATCAAGATCAGGGATATAATCTCAAACGATTACAAGGTCGAGGGAGCGCTTCGGACGGAAGTTACAATGAACATCAAACGATTGATGGATATTGGTGCCTATCGAGGTATCAGGCACAGACACGGTCTTCCCACGCGCGGGCAGCGTACGCATACAAATGCCCGTACAAGGAAGGGGCCGCGTCACCGTCCGGGTTCGAAAAGAAAAAAATAACAGTTGTTGATATGATCTTCGGGGTTTTCCCGAGGGATCAGATGGAGTTCAAAGGGAGGTTTTCAGTTGGCCCGTCCGAAGCAGAGGTCAAAAAAGAAGAAACAGAAGAAAGTAGATGCGACAGGTGTAGTCCATGTGAAATCTACTTTTAATAACACGATTATTACGATTACAGATCACGAAGGCGCGGTTATAGCGTGGTGCAGCCCCGGCAAGCTGGGATATAAGGGCTCGAGAAAGAGTACTCCTTTCGCCGCGCAGCAGGCGGCGCAGCAGGTGGCGCGTGAAGTACTGGCTCTGGGGATGAAGAAGGTCGAGGCATGGATCAAGGGGCCGGGGCCGGGAAGAGAAGCCGCTATCCGCTCGCTTCGCGCCGCGGGTCTGGATGTGTCCGGGATCAAGGATTGCACGCCTATCCCACACAATGGTGTAAGGCTCAAGAAGCGCAGAAGGATCTGAATCGTGTTGAATGCTCCTGTTTTCGGAAGCATGAAGATGTTTCCGGTGACCATGGTGGCGTATAAATAGAAAGTCGAACAGGGTGGAACGGATGGTTCCACGGAATGACGACTGTGCAAGAATCGGCTGAGAAGCCGGGGAGGTGACAATCGATGGCGAGATATACAGGTCCCAAATGCAAACTTTGCAGGAGAGAGGGAGTAAAGCTCTTTCTCAAGGGGGACCGCTGTTACTCGGACCGTTGTGCCGTGGAGAAGAGGAATTATCCTCCCGGCGAGCAGGGCCGTTCGAGGTTCAGCAGGAGAAGCAACTACAGGGTACAGCTTAGAGAGAAGCAGAAGTTACGCCGGACTTACCAGGTACTCGAGCGCCAGTTCCGTAACTATTTCAAGAAAGCCGAGCGGATGAAAGGCGTAACAGGTGAAAACCTGCTCAGGCTTCTTGAATCCAGGCTCGATAACATGGTGTTCAGGATGGGTTTTGCTCCGTCCCGCGCTACAGCGAGGCAGCTTGTCCTTCATAACCATATAAATGTCAACGGTAAAAGGGTCAATATTCCTTCCTACCAGCTGGGTGTTGGTGACAGGGTGGTTCCTCGGGAAAAGAGCAGAAACATGCTTGTTATCGAGGAATCGTTAAAAACCTATGGAAGCAGAGGCACCGTTCCCTACATTTCGGTGGATGTTTCAAAAAAGGAAGGTGTCTACGTCGAGGAACCGACCAGGGACCTGATCCCGATTCCGATAGAAGAAAACCTTATTGTGGAGCTCTACTCCAAGTAATCCGATTCTGTCCGAAGGCGGAATCAGTATGCCTCGCGAGGAGGAACACATAGATGAAATGGCGCAACCTTTTAATGCCGAAAGAAATTGTATTGGATGAATCCACCTCGACGGAGACCTTTGCAACCTTCAAAGTGGAACCGCTCGAGCGGGGGTTTGGCAATACGATTGGAAACGCGGTCCGCCGTACCCTGCTTTCTTCGATCCAGGGGGCAGCAGTTGTTGCCGTCAAGATCGATAAAGTACTTCATGAGTTTGGCACGATCAAGGGTGTCAAGGAGGATGTTACCGATATCGTCCTGAACCTGAAACAGCTCATTCCGATGATGCATTGTGATGATCCAAGGTTTCTGACTCTCGAAGTCGTGAAAAAAGGAGTGATCACCGCAGGAGATATTACGGAGAACCCGGAAATAGAGATCCTTAACAAGGACCTTTATATTGCGACATGTACTGAGAAGGTCAAGCTGAAGATAGAGATTCTGATAGGGCACGGGCGAGGGTATGTAGGTTCGGAAACTCATAACCTGGATGATTATGATATCGGCCTGATTCCCATGGACTCAAATTTCAGTCCCGTCCTCAAGGTCAATTATTCGGTCAAGGATACAAGGGTGGGCCAGAAGACAGATTATGATTCTTTGACGATCGATATAGCCACCAATGGAAGTCTTACCCCGGAAGATGCCCTGGGATATGCTTCGAAGATTCTGAAAGACCATATGCTGCTCTTCATACGGTTCGATGAAGAGCCGGTCGAAGAAGAAGACGAAGTAATTAATGAGGAACTGGAAAGGATGAAGGAGCTCCTTGGCAGAAATGTGGATGAACTCGAACTTTCGGTCCGGTCATCGAACTGCCTCAAAGCCGCGAATATCAAAACTCTTGGAGAGCTGGTACGTAATAACGAGAGCGAGATGCTCAAGTACCGGAACTTCGGCCGCAAGAGCCTCAAAGAGATCGCAGATATTCTTGGAGGTATGGGGCTCAGTCTGGGAATGGATGTGGATGTCCTCCTGGAGATTGATAAAGAGAATTCAGAGGAGAAGAAGTAATGCGGCACAGACATGACCACAGGAAGCTCAACAGGACAGCCTCGCATCGAAGGGCAATGCTGCGGAATATGGTGACTTCTCTGTTCGACAGCGAACGGATCACTACGACGACGGCAAAAGCCAGGGAGGCGAGCAGACTCGCCGAGAAGATGATAACATTCGCCAGGCGTGGGGATCTGGCCGCGAGGCGCCATGTTGCCAGGACTGTTCAGAACCCCAGGGTCCTCCAGAAACTTTTCGATGAGATAGGCCCGCGTTTTGTTGACAGGCCGGGTGGGTACACACGTATTCTCAAGCTTGGTTTCCGTCGAGGAGACGCTGCTGATACAGCCCTGCTCGAACTGCTCGGCAAGAATGAGAAGGCAAGAGGCAAAAAGAAAAAGCCGATGAAGAAGTATCGCAAGATCGATATTCCGGAAGATCCCGTCATAGCTGTAAAGAAGGCCAGGGAAAAAGCCTCCAGGGAAGCAGCGGCGGAAGCCAGGGCTGCTGAAGAAGCTGCCAAAGCTGCTGAGGAAGCAGCGGCGGCTGAAGAACCCGCGGAAGCTGCCGGTGAGGAAACGGTGGCCGAAGGGGCAGCGGCGGAGGATGACGAGAAAAAACCGGAAGCTGATGCTTGAAAGTGCCGGGTATCCGTATCGATGATGTATAAAGGGCCGTCCTGGTGACGGCTATTTTTTTGTTTTTGTTTCCAGCGGAGCCGCCGCCGGAGATTATGTAAAGGTTTGAAAAATAAGCCGCTCCATGTTATCTTCCGGGTTGTTGGCTTTGTCAGAAAAATCATTTTCCTCTGACAGGGATGTATAATGCCGGTTCTCACAGAGGTTATCCTGCCAATTGGTTTTGTTGTGTTCCTGGGCTATCTTCTAAGAAGGCTCGGGAAGCTGGATGAGCATGTTCTTTCGCGGGCTCAGCTCTATGTCCTGGGGCCTGCGTTGATTTTCATGACTATGGCCGGTTCCGAAGCGGCGATGTCGCTTGTTCTGAAGGTCATGCTTCATGTTTTTCTTCTGTCGGTTCTTTTGTTCGGTGCGGCGCAGTTGTTCGGAGTGATCGCGAAAAGCGACAGGCTCGAACGAAACGCGATGTCGATCACGGCCGTTTTCACTAACAGCGGTTTCTATGGTATCCCGGTGTGTATGCTTGCCTTCGGAGAGCAGGGAGTCGTGTATGCGGCTATCTATGTAGTGTGCTCGGCGACTATCCAGGCGACAGCAGGTGTCTATATCGCGAGTGCCGGAAGGAAGCGTCCGTCCGAGGCGCTGGCAACAGTTTTCAGGGTGCCCCTGATATATTCGATAGTAATTGCCAGGCTGATGTCGCATTTCAGGGTGCTTCCTCCCGAGCCGTTTATGAAAATGATCAATCTTCTCGGCCGTTCCGCCATTCCTCTGGGTCTTCTTCTTCTCGGTATGCAGCTCGAGAAGATTATTTCCGGCAGGATAGACAGAAAAAAAGCGTCTCGAAGTATCGAAGAAAAAAAAGATCTTCTGGGTGGTATGGGCGCCGGTTTGATCAAGATTGCGGGAGGGTTCCTGTTCGGGGTACTGCTGCTGAGGTTTTTTGATTTCGATCCCCTGTTAAGGAATGTGATCATTGTGCAGTCGGCGATGCCGACCGCGGTCAATGCCGTCGTATATGCGACAGAATTCGAATGCCGCCCGAAACTGGTGACAGTAGGGATATTGACAGCCACGCTGCTCAGTGTGATCAGTATTTCGCTGATACTGAACTGGTTGGGCTGACTATCGGTTGAACAGATATTAGTCGGCAAGGAAAAATGATGAGCGGACAAACTATAAAAGAACCGGTTGTTTATTTGCCTCGAAGTGCGGATGATGCGGCGGTTTTTCTTCGAAGATGTTCAGAGCTGAAAGCTGCCGGAAAACCGGTGTCTGTGTCGATAATGGAAAGCCCGTTTCGTCTTTCCGCCCCGGCAGGCGAACATATATCCACGGATTCGTGTGAAAAGGCCATGGAAACAGCCGGAGTCGCCGAAACGGGCGGGCCTGTTCATATATCTCTTTCGCATGGAGGGCTTACAGGCGCGCTGGAAGTGTCGAAGAGCGATCTTCTGGTAGTGGCAGGTGGTGGGGTCGGGCTGGCCGACCTGAGAAACGCTGTAAAAAAGGAAGGCCTCTTTTTTCCGTTCGATTCCGAACTTGCAGGTGAAGATCAGTCACTGGCAGGCCTTGTGTTGGATGGGACTGTTTCACGTTTCGAGGGGAGATACGGGAGGCTTCGCGAAAATATCCTTTCCCTGGGAATTGTTACTCCGTCCGGTGAAGTGATCCGGACAGGATCACACAGCGTCAAGGATGTCGCCGGATACGAGCTTGCGGGATTCATAACCGGCGCGGGTGGAAGATGCGGGATGATCCATTCGATCACGATGCGGCTGTTGCCTCTGCCGGGGACAAGGAGCACCATTGCGCTCAGCGGTGATCCTGCAGGTTTGAATTTGCTGGCCGGGGACATTTACAAAAAGATGAATCCTGCTGCGATCGAGATTTATAATGGGATAACAGCAGAATTTTTATCTGGGGAAGCGGGTAGTGGAAGCAAAGCACTTATGATATCTGAATTCCACACTTCGATTCCGGGAGCCAGGGGAGACCTTGTTTCAAGAGTGAAATTGCTTGTCAAAGACAGCGCTATTTCCGTGTTGGAAGACTTTCCGCAGGAATTGGACAGAAAATCGTTTCTTGCCCGGATAACCTCACACTATGGAGAAGGGGAAGAGCTTGTCTATCTTACGGCCGACCTGAAAAAGGCCAGGACCCCAAGTGACGCCGGTATCCTGTCGTGGATCAGCTTTTACCCGCTCAGGGGACATTATATATGGCTTGCGGGAGAATCCGGAGAAGATCACCCAGTGCCTCCTGGTGTCGGGGATGTGATCAGGAATGATCTTGCGGGAGGGGCGAGGGTCAGGGCGGAGATGATCCTTCGAAAAGGAGAAAGGTTCTTCCGGAGGCGTTTTCCTTCGCCGGACATGACCGGCAGAGAAAAACCGTTTTTCAGGGGGGTGGAAAACGGTGATCTGATCAGTGGTATTTCGGAGGATATATCGAGAGTATTTGACCCCGAAAGGATCATGCTTGCCTGATATCGATAATGGCATGGATATTACAAAGGATCTTCTTCGCTGTAACAGGTGTGGAAAATGTATATCGGTCTGTCCCGTATATGAAGTCTATCATGAGGAATGGGCTTCTGCCCGCGGGAAGGTGGAACTGGCCGAGGCCTTCTTTCGCGGGGATCCTCTGGACGAGAAAGAGTTCCAGCGGGTATTCGACCTGTGTCTTCAGTGCATGGCATGCGAGGAGAACTGCCCGTCAGGGATGAGAGCTAATGAAGTGATAATGGCTGTCCGGGCAGAGATGGCAAAGAGGGGGCTCATCCCGAGGATCAGAAAGATCGCCTTGAAGATGCTCGAGAGTATGGATTCAATCGTCTTCAAGGCGATGCGAAGATTCGGGTTGTCCAGAAAGGGGCCGCTTCACGGGTACGGGTTGAAAGGCACGCTGAGTTTCCTGTATCCTCTTTTTGGGTGGTCCGCGGACAGGTCTGTACCTTTGCCCGGGAGCAAACCTTTTCTTTACGGTAACCACGGGGTTTTCCCCGCTTCGAGGCTCGAAGGGGTTCTGCCCGAACCTGAAATGATTCTGCGGGCTGAAAATACTTCAGGAAAGTGGTTTTCAGATGTGAAAGCGGCCGATCTTGTTCGGCGCATACTGGCAGCACGCGAAAAAAATATTGCTGACGGTGCCAGCGCGTATTTCTTTGTTGGACATGCCGTAAACCATTTCTTTCCGGAAGAAGCCGAAACAACAGTATGGATACTGAATCTTTTCGGTGTCGATGTGCTTGTGCCGGGAGACCAGCAGTGCTGTGGGGCTCCCTATTTCTATTCGGGTGATATTGACAATGCCAGAAGGGTTGCGGAAGGTGTGATCGAAGGATTCGCGAAGTATGATTACGACTGGATCGTAACAACATGTGCTTCCGGGGGCCGTATGCTAAGGGAGGAATTCCCGAGGCTTTTTGGCCTGACATCGGATGAGTTCTTCGAGATTGGCTGGGAATCGGGATCAGAGGTTTTCATTCGCAAACCGGGCGATGCGGGATCGGGCAAAGAATACAAAGAAACAGCAGAGCTGTACAGAAAACACATAGAGAACAGGGTCAGGGATCTCAACGAGTTGCTTGCCGGCATGCTTGGCTTTGAGAAAAAACCGTCGGGGTTCGACACGCTTTTCGGTGATAAAGCTGGCGAAAGCGACTGTAATGCAGTCCCTGCGCGTGATACCGCCGAGGATGGCGGCAGGCTGCCGGTCGTGACGTATCATCATCCCTGTCACCTTAACCGGGGGCAGGGAGTAAACTGGCAACCGGAAGCAATTCTCGAATCACTGTGCGGCTACAGGTACGTGAAAATGCCTGATGCAGAGAAGTGCTGTGGAGGAGGCGGAGCATTCACCTTTGCGCATTCAGGGGTGTCAGAGAAGATTGCGTCGAAAAAAGCCGATTCGATCGAAGCCGTATCACCCGATATCGTTACAACTTCCTGCCCGGTATGCCGTATTCAGCTAATGGATATGATCAGGCGCAGGTTCGTTGTCGAGGCAGAGAAAAGCGGCGGGGAAGCACGCGGAATCCCGGTCAGTTCCCCGGTAGAACTGCTGGTCGAAGATCTCAGGTTGCTTATCAGGTCAGCTGGGCCCGTGCATGGAAAAGAGAGTTGAAGGCACCATGGCAAAATGCACAAAAGTGCGTTGACAAGGTCGGCCCGTATTACTATTATTTAAAGCCGCGAAGCGAAAGCCTCGCCGAAATATAGATATTTTGTGCTCCTCAGTAGCTCAATTGGTAGAGCATTC
>CBDUUV010000008.1:0-39739 GCA_965370495.1 uncultured bacterium | reverse complement strand
GAGCGGTGTGGCATTTCCGGTGATATGAATTTGCAGACCACGCGGTCGCCGGGGATGGACGAAAGATCTGCTTTGTCCAGTTCACTGTTACCTGATACAAAAATTGTTTCAGGCGTATCAAACCCGATCATGCGAAAGATCACGTACGCTTCGTGTTCCAAAAGGTAATCGCGGCCGCTGCCTGCCACTTCTTTCAGTATCCGATCGATATTATCTATGACAATGTTATCCAGGATCCGGTCCAATTATGTACGTCCTATCAATGTTATCCGCGACAATGCCGCCAGGGTTCCGGCCCCGTCACGCGCGTCCTTTATTCATGTCCTTATTCAGGTCCAGGCAGAGAGCGCTTTTCTGGACGAGCCTGTTGTATTTGCTGCAGTACAGCGCGGTGAATGTATGACAGGCCCCGCCAAGGTGTTCCTTTTCAGGGAAAGAGGCGTGAGGGCAATCAGGCGCGCACCATTTCAGGTCAGGTTTGTCCACGGCGGAATGCTCCTTTACAAGCTGAATAAAATATTCCTTTCTTCCGAAAAGAAGGTGTGAGGTATTATATTCCAACATATGGCCGGTTGTCGAATATTAAGATTGATATGTGGACAGCCTGTGCCGGAATGAACAGGATGGGCAAAGGACAGGGAATGATAATCGACAGGAAGCATATCGACAGAGAGGTCCTCGCGCAGAAGGCGATAGTCTCGGGCCTCAAGAGGGAGATCTTTGGAGCCGACAAAACAAGCAGTTCGAACTACATAAGCGAATTTCATGCGGAGTTCAACAGTTTCAGAAGGACAAGCTCCATCGAAGAGATCGTAAAGAAGGCACTGGCCAGCGATATTGTCTATTTCGGTGATTATCATCCGCTCGATGCGAGCCAGGAGTGGGTTCTCTTTCTTGTCAAAACACTCAAGGAACAAGGCGCGAGGGTAGTCCTTGCGCTGGAGATGCTGTATGAGTATCAGCAGGAATCGCTCGACCGCTGGATGAAAGGGGCCTATTCGGAGAGTGAGTTCCTGGATGTGATTGATTACGAATCGGAATGGGGGTTCAACTGGGAGAGTTACAAACGCTTGTTCAAAACGGCAAAAGATCCTTTCGTGCCCATATTCGGGATCGATTATGAACCGCGTGACCACCTCAGATACATTAAGCTGCGTGACAGGATGATGGCCCGGAAGATCTCTTCGATACGGGACTTTTTCCCCGGATATATCATATTGACGGTAGTTGGCGAATCACATCTTGCCTCCAGGCACCTTCCCCGCGAGGTTCGCAGGGAATGCGGAAAGGATATCAGGGAACTTGTGATCGTTCAGAATATGGATGAACTCTACTGGAAGCTCATGCGCAAGGGGTGTGAGGATACCTGTGCGTTGATGATAGACAGGAACAGGTATTGTATCTTTACGACTTCACCGATACTCAAGTACCAGTCATACAGGGATATTATCGAGTTCTGGAGTGACCAGCCGGTATCAGAGGCTGTGCTTGCATCACTCAGGGAGATGGTCGACAACATCCTGGGCATGCTGCTGGATGGTTCAGGTACTTTCGAAGTCACTGTCGGGGAGGATTGGACAGAATCTGTCGAGAATGTTTTTCCCGAAGTCAATTGTCAGCGGACCTACAAGTCGGTCACTACTTTACTGCGGTCGAAAAAGATCAGCCACAAGGCTCTCCTGGCTGTTAAGGAGAACCTGAAAAAGACAGGATTCAGCTATTTTCCCGCGCACAACATTTTCCTGATGTTGCGGTTTGATCAGGCCGGCGCTGCGGTGGAGGCGGGCCGGTTCGTCGTTTACGCGATGCGCGGTGAGATCGGGCTTTCACGCAGGATCCAGCGTTCCGAAGAGGACAGGTTCTATGCGTATGTCTTTGAAGAAGCCCTGGCCTGGACGGGAGCCAGAATAATAAATCCACGGCTTGATATTTCAGTAATGGATGATTTGCTCAGCAGGATCGATGATCGAGGTGTTGTAACCGGAAAGTTGGATGGATATTCACTGGAGCATACGCGGGAGATTGTTTCTCTGCTCAAATACCATTTCAAACGTGAAAAGAAAAGCAGGAACGGGTTCAGGACAACCACCCGGCTCAGGGAGTTATACAGGCTCGTCATCAGGAAGAGGCTGTTTATCATCAGAACGCTGGGGCGTACCCTGGGAGACGCACTGTACAAGGGGTACCATGAGGGAAAGATCAGGCGGAAAGAACTTGCGGGGCTCTTTCGCGAGACGTTTGTCGAGCCGGGTACCGGCAAGAAGCTGTACATGAAATGGGTCAGAAAGACCAGGCCGTTCAGGGGCGGTTGGAGCAGCAAACAATAGGGGGGGAAGAGTATTATGACATGGATTTCTTTCGTTTTTGTTTGAATTTTTTTCTTTCAGCCTTCAGAATCAGCGGCGGCCCGTGCCGGGACGGTTTTCAGTATTGCCTGTGCCGGCCGACCAAACAGGATATATATCGATAGCAGGAGTACAGAGGCTATGCGAAGGGATGATGGAAATGGAAGATGCGAGAGATCTTATAGACCAGACCGTACTCGTAAAACTTGATACGACTGAAGGGCTTGAATTCACAGGGATCGAGTGTGACGGGCCGTTTTTCTGCAAGGTTGTTGCTGTCGACGAGGCAGGGATATGGGCCGAGAACAATAAATTCGTAACGGTCGAACTAAGAGATTGCAAAGGAAAGAATATCCCTGAGAAAGAACGCAGGGAAGAAAACCATGTTGTCAATTTCCTTCTGCCCTGGAGGAAAATTCTTACTGTCGTCAAATTTCCCGATAAGGATCCGGAGGAACTTGCAAAAGAGGCGATCGGTGCTCTGGATGGTGAGGGGAACAGGATAGGGTTCATCAAGTGAATGTGAAAAAGACCCTCAGAATGTTTTTTCAGAGGATGCGGCCGGGGCTGCTTGTGATCTTCAGTTTCCTGGCGGCAGCGGCGGTCGGAGCACTGCTTCTCGCCATGCCGGCGGCATCGGTAAACGATCCTCTCTCTCCAGTCGATGCGCTCTTTACGGCGACATCGGCGATATGCGTCACGGGGCTTATAGTCGTCGATACAGGCGCGCAATTCACGATGTTCGGTAAATCGGTGATCCTCATACTGATCCAGCTCGGAGGACTTGGGGTTATGACCTTCTCGGTCTTTCTTTTTCTCTTTCTTGGTAAACGGCTTGGTATGCGGGAAAGATGGATTGTCACGGAGACATTTACCCCCGCGCCGATCCGCGACGTTAACAAACTGATCAAGTCCGTTTTTATCTTTACCTTTTCAGCCGAAATTATAGGAGTCGTGTCACTTTTCTTTTTCTGGTATGGTGAGATGGGCGCGGCCCAGGCTCTGCACAAGAGTGTTTTTCATTCGATATCGGCGTTCTGCAACGCGGGGTTTTCAACATATACGACGAGTTTCCTCGATTACAGGTGTAATGCGTGGCTCAATGTTACCATAATGACTCTGATCGTAGCCGGCGGCCTGGGGTTCCCCGTGATATACGAATTCCATAACAGGATAAGGTACTGGAAGGAGCACAGGCGCGTACAGATGTCCCTTCACGCGAAAATGGTACTGTCTACCACAGTGATACTGATCCTGGCAGGATGGATACTCATTTTTTTTCTCGAGGGAAGCGGAGAACTGTCTGGTTTGTCTTTCAGGGGCAAGTTGTTCAGTTCGCTTTTCCAGTCTGTAACGGCCAGGACGGCTGGATTCAACACGCTCAATATACCGATGCTGGGGCCGGCGACACTTTTTCTTCTTATAATGCTGATGTTTGTCGGCGCAAGTCCCGGTTCGTGCGGAGGCGGTATCAAGACTACATCACTGGCTGTATTTGCAGCCATTTTAAGAAACAAGTTCCGGGGCAGGCGTGTGGTAAGCATATTTAAACGTACTATTCCCAATGACACAATTGCCCGGACGTTGTCGATTTTTTTCCTGGCGGTCCTTGTTGTTACGGCAGGGCTTATCCTGCTTCTGGTAACACAGATGGGTACGGTCAACTCCGGCAATGGATTTTTTCTGGCTTACTTCTTTGAGACGGTATCAGCTTTTGCGACCGTAGGCCTTTCCATGGGAGTTACATCTACACTGACCGGGGCGGGAAAGCTGGTGATCATTGTATTGATGCTGCTTGGCCGCGTGGGTCTTCTTACAGTTGCATATGTAATTACGCGTCAGGAACACGGCAGGCTGTTCAAGTATGCCGAGGAAAAGGTTATGATCGGGTAGCGGTCTCCTGAACCGCAAAATGCAAGAAAGGAAGAGTAATGGCTGACAAATATACAGTGATAGGGCTGGGGAATTTCGGTTTCCATGTGACCAGAACCCTGTTTGAAGACGGGTATGATGTAATCGCGCTGGATATCGATGAGGACAGGGTACAGAGGATCAGGCCATATTGTTCCCAGGCGATAGTCGGTGACGCTACGCAAAAGGATATGCTCGGAACACTTGGGCTGGAGGAGATGGAAGCGATAGTCGTGGGTATGGGGGGAAGGGCGGAAGCAGCCACATTGATAACCCTGTATCTCAAAGAACTGGGAGTGGAGAGGATCATAGTCAAGGCTACCAATGAGGATCATGGAAAGATACTGATGGCGGTAGGCGCCACAAGGATCATTCACCCCGAGAAAGATATGGCTGTCAAAGTAGCGAAGAATCTCTCTTCACCGGATATACTCGAGTACTTTCCGATGGCGGGGGATTACGTAATAGCAGAAATTGCGCCGATCAACAGTTTTGTGGGGAAAACCCTGGCCCAGCTCGAATTGAGAGCGAAATACAATATCAACATTGTGGGGATCAAGGAGCTTGTACCGGAAAACTTCGTCATGGTGCCGACAGCGGGTTTTGTGATCAAGCACAGTGATATACTTCTGGTGACAGGGACCCGTGAATCTATTAAGAAGATAGAAAAACTCAAGGAATAAAAGCAGGGTGAGGTGTTGAAAAAAAGACGGAAGGATTCCGCGGGACGGCGAATGATTTTTCAGCCGTGTGTAAAACAGCCTGTGAAAACTGACAGTACGCAGAGACTTGGAGGCGACTATGAGAAAATCTGCCGGAGTATTGACGATCATTGCAGCCATGGCCTTTTTTGCTTCTACGGTGGCGTGGGCCGGGATGGGATTCAGGGTGATGGGGGGATTCAGCCACATCGCTTACGGGGATTTTAATGCCTTTATCGATACGACTAATACCGGGTTTGGCGGGATGGCCAGGATGGACAACATCAACTGGGTGCCGGAAATTGCAGGAGAGTTCTATTATTCCCTGATGCCCATGCTGGAACTGGGAATCGGCGCAGGTATAATATCGGGAAAATCGGATTTTTCTATCTCAACGATGAATGTTGGTGCTTCATTTAAACACACGGTAAAAGTGTATCCTTTCACAACAACAGCCTACTTCTATCCGCAGGTCCCGTTTATCACTATGAAACCGTATGCCTATGGCGGAGTGGGGATGTACTATTCAAGGATCACTTTTGAAACGAGCGGTACTTTCGGTGGTGATAGCGACGGATATGACGCTGATCTGACCGATTGGGGATTTGGTTTGCACGGAGGTGGCGGGATCGAGTTTTTTGTAATGCGGACCGTCTCATTCGATATCGGGTTCAAGGTCCGTTGGGCCGATATGAAAGGATTCGAGGGAACAGCCACCGACTTCGATGGAAATACCAGGGATGTATTTTACGTGTCAGATGAAATAGGCGGATACCTCGTATACGGACTGGCGGATGTCGCGGAAAAAGACGATTACGACGAGGGTTCGGTCGACCTGAGCGGTTATTCCCTGTACGCCGGTATCAAGATCGGTTTCTGATCCCCCCCCCTATGCGTAACATACTATGGAGGACTATGAGATGAAAGAGGGAACATATGAACATTAAAGCATTTCCACGTACTTTCTGGACCGCGAACACTATCGAGCTTTTCGAGAGGCTTGCGTATTACGGGATGAATGTAATACTCGTTCTCTACCTGACCAGGCGCGTAGGGTTCAGCGTGGAGCTCTCGGCATCTATAACAGGTTTTTTCATCGCATCCCTGTACCTGCTACCGATCCCGGCCGGTGCGATATCGGACAAGATAGGATTCAGAAACGGGCTCTTTATCGCTTTCTCGGTTCTGGCGATCGGGTACGGGATCCTCGGAATTATGCCCTCGAAGGTTACCGTGATAATAGCGTTGGTATTTATTGCTGTCGGAGGCGCTTTTGTCAAGCCTGTCATATCGGGAACGATCAAGAAAACTTCCCCTGAGGGGCTTTCCAGGATCGGGTTCTCGATATTCTATATGGTAGTCAATATCGGTGGATTCGCCGGCAAACTCGTAGCCAAGGCGCTCCGCCAGGATCTTGGAAAGTGGATTGCGGCATCCGATTACGCCGCACTGAAGACCTGGGTGCATAGCAACGTCCCGCCGTTTGAGATGACGCAGAGTCTTATCAACAGGGCTGCTGAGCAGCATCCTCCCATGACTCCCGAGGCGTTCCTCGATATGCTCAAATGGCAGGGGTTCGGGATGCAGGTGATCTGCCTGTTCTCCGTCTTGATGGCCCTTGTCGCGCTGGCGTTTGTCGCGTTTATGTACAGGGAGCCTGACAGGACGGGAGAGCCGGTCCGTTCGGCAAAAGAGACATTTGCCGATATGATGAAGCTTTTCCTCGACATAAAGTTCGTTTCTTTCATCGTGATTTTCGCAGGGTTCGACCTGATGTTCTGGCAGCTGTACCTGTCGGTGCCGACGTATATCGTGACACATATATCGGAGACGGCGCCAATGGAATATATAGTTGCGATTAACCCGGGGATGATCATCGTGTTTCAGATGGTGATAGCCTCGCTTGTCGTCAAAATGAAACCGATAGGAAACATGGCCCTCGGGATGGCGATATCGGTAGTAGGGATGATCCTGCTCGGCGTGTTACCGACGCTTTGGGGCGCGATAATAGCAATAGCAGTATTTGCGATTGGCGAGATGACATTTGCGCCAAGATTCCTCGATTATGTATCGAGCCTGGCGCCTAAAGGTAAGATCGGGCTTTATCTCGGTTTTGCCTACATGAGGTCCTTTCTGGCCAACCTTGTCGGAGGCCCTTTGTCAGGCCGCCTTCTCGGGAAATATTGTCCTGCAGAAGGGGTAAGAGAGCCTCACAAGATGTGGTTTACTTTCGCCGCGATAGGACTGCTGGCGCTTGTTGCGCTGTTTGTGTACAACAGGATCGTTGGTGACCAGACCGAGAAGGAAGAGGCGGCCTCGGCATGACCCTTTCCCCGCTCGATATGGTGGTGCTGGCACTGTATATCGTAGTGATATTCGGTGCCGGTATCGCCCTTTCAAAACGCGCTTCACGGAGCACCGAAGAGTTCTTCGTCTCCGGGCGCTCGCTTCCATGGTGGATAATAGGAACATCCATGGTGGCGACTACGTTTGCCGCAGACACGCCGCTGGTCGTCTCCGGCCTTGTCGCGCGGGGTGGAATATTCAAGAACTGGGTGTGGTGGCACTGGGGGATAGGGGCGGTTGTAACGGTCTTTCTCTTTGCCAGGTTGTGGAAACGCGCCGGTATAACGACCGATGCTGAACTGATCGAACTTCGATACGATGGCAAGCCCGCCGCGACTCTCAGATTCTACCGTGCCGCGTGGTTCGGGCTTTTCCAGAACATACTCGTGATTGCCTGGGTAATGAAAGCGATGGCGAAGATAATAATCGTCGTGATGGGATGGGAGGAAGCTACTCTGGTTTTTGGCATGAACGCGGAAGTATTCACAGTTCTCTGCCTGTTCGTGATAGCCGTAACATATACTGCGATGTCCGGCCTGTGGGGCGTTGTGATAACGGATCTGCTGCAGTTCGCGCTGGCGATGGGTGGGTCGATTTTTCTCGCGGTCATCTCTTTTCGAAAGCTTGGGGGGATTGAGGGTATCACCGCGAGACTTGCCGCGGGCGGGTTCGATGTGGAACGGGTACTTCAAATCATACCCGAACGGGCACCGTTGCTGGCAGCAAATCCGTTTACGGAATTCCTGCTTCTTGTGCTTGTAGTCTGGTGGGCATCATACTCGGTGGATGGTGGAGGTTACCTGTCGCAGAGGCTTTTTGCCGCGAAAAACGAGCGCCACGCGACCTTCGGGTACCTGTGGTTCTGCGTCGCGCATATAGCTCTTCGGCCATGGCCATGGATTGTTGTGGGGCTTGCCGGCATGGCGTATTTCGGCGCTGTCGATGACCCGGAAACATATTACCCGCTTATGATGCGTGAGATGCTTCCGCCCGGGATCTTTGGGCTGGTGGTTGCGTCATTTTTTGCCGCCTTTATGTCTACTATCGATTCCCAGCTCAACTGGGGATCATCACTTCTGGTAAATGACATCTTCCGCCGGTTTTTCTGGCGGGGCAAGAGCGAAAAATGGTATGTAGGCGCGGCACGGTTGTCGATCATCGGGCTTGCCGTCCTCGGAGCTGTCGCCTCGTTTGCCGTGAAGGACATCTCGTTTGCGTGGAAACTGATCATCTCCGTTACGGCCGGTGTGGGTTCGGTATATATCGCAAGGTGGTACTGGTGGAGGGTGAACGCCTGGTCGGAGATGGCCGCAATGGCAACGGCAATGGTCACGACGCTTGCGCTGGCCTTGTTTTCGCGCCTGCCGTCTCTGTCAGGCGCCGCGTGGCTGAGTTTTCCGTTTTCTACGGCGCTGACCGCGGGGCTGTCGATTATCGTATGGGTGCCTGTAACATTTCTTACAAGGCCGGTCAGCAAAGAACATCTGGAACGGTTCTACGGGCGAGTGCGGCCAGGAGGCACAGGGTGGAAAAAAATATATTCGGGAATGGAGGACGCGGGAGCGAAGACGGTTCCGTCGATGCATGCGGGCCTTCGTACGCTGATCAGTATTATATCCACGCTGTTTATGACGGGGTGTATGCTTATCGGCACCGGAAAACTCGTGCTGGGCCAGACAGCGGTGGGACTGGTACTGCTTGCGTTGGCTGCTGCGGCCGCGTCAATCCTGTTTTTCAGTATGAGAACAGAAGGTGATCCGCCGCATGTGGTGGACTGATGCAGGGATAACCGTCAACAGGTTGACCGGATAGTCCACAACCACATTGAACGATTCGAACATAAAGAAAGCCGGAATCATCAGGTGTTGATCGAAATCACTTTCGACACTGGATGAAATCAGTTTTGTGCGTTCTATCGCGCACGCATTAATCCCCAGCCATAAGTTCAGCCACGATCCTCCAGTAAGGATCGGATCCGGGGTGTTCGAGAGCTGACGAACCGCCGTCTTCGTCGATAAGCAACCCGTCCATTTCATCGACGACTTCACCAGCGATGCAGCATGCAATACCAGCATCCTCCATCGCGGATACCACGTCTTCAGCCTCTTCCGGGGCGACGATAGCGATCAGGGTTCCTTCGCTGATGGCGCAAAACGGGTCGAAGCCAAAGAGTTCGGCGGTGCGCCGCACAACAGGCAGTACAGGGATCGAGCCTTTGTTGATCCTCAGCCCGAAATTCCCGGCTCTGGCCATTTCGTACAGGCCACCCCAGACTCCGCATTCAGTCGCGTCATGCATGGCATGGACTCCCTTGAACTTGCGGGCGATTATGCAGTCATCCATGACCGACATCATGTAAAAAACATCCTCGGCTTCTTTCCTGAATTCGTCCCCGCCGGCTTTTATGAAATGATCGGGAAATCCAACGGCAAGAAGGCCTGTTGCCTCGATAGCAGCCCCTTTTGTGATAACCACCCTGTCTCCTGTCTTGACCAGATGTGGACCTCTCAGTTCGGATTCGGGGCCGACAGCTATTGTAGTTGCGCCACCGACCATAGGGTAGCTGCACCCTGTATATCGAGCCGTGTGACCTGTCAGGATGCTGATACCGTATTTGCAGGATTCATCGTGAACGACCTGCCACAATTCCTCGAGTTCCTTCTCTGTCATCGAAGGGGGCAGGTTCAGGTCGATGGTGAGATACTTCGGGATCAGGCCTGAAACCGCGACGTCACAGAAAACTATATGGAAGGCGAACCATGCTGCTCGCGCGAAGCCATATTGTGGCATGATAAAGAATGGATCTGAAGACATTGCCATGCAGGAATCACCGAACCGGATGACTCCAAAGTCCACACCATGACGGGGGCCGATTACGACCGATTCATCCTGGACACCGAGCCTTGGATAGATTACACGGTCGAAAAATGCTGGATGGATTTTGCCCAGTTCGGGCAGCTTGTCATTCGACATGATCTAACTCCCTTCGCAGGAATTACCCTGATCAGGTTCGTCCCCTCAATGGAGGATTGGGTCTCCCGGTCCCTCCGGGACTCTCAGCCCTGGTTTTCACCGACTCGTCCGGTGCTGAAAAAGGCTCCCCTGAATTAATCTGGATGATATACCGGTATCAGCATGGGGGTCAACCCGAAAATGAAGTGGCGCGTGAGAGCAGACGAAAGGCACAGGAAAGATATTGGGAACCTGTTGCAGTTAAATGTTTACGAAATATAATAGACGAATATATGCAGGGCATGACAGGGGATTGCTATTGACGAAAGCAGTTATATTGAAAGATACTGACATATTAACCGTCCTTACCCGGAAAGGAATATTATCTGTTTTTTTTTAAAGGAGGGGAATTATGCGAAAACTGATATTGATCACACTTGTAGTGCTGATTCAGTCTGCTACAATCCAGGCTGATATCTGTATCAGGCTGAAGGAGCATACCGACGCGAGTTATCATCATGGTACCGTGGAACCGGCCATAGATTCCGAGACCGAGATCTGGATAGGAAATGAAAAGATTATTGTACTGGATCAGGACCGCCATCTCATCCTGGATCTGCCAGGGAAGATCCTGACGATCATTGATATAAGAGACAGTTCCTACGTTGAGACGGGCTTGCCACTCGATATGACAAAAATTGTTCCGGAAGAGATGCTGCCGCGCCTGGCGATGTTTCCCACAACCGGTGAAATCAGCAAACTGGAAGAGACGAAGAAACTCAATGGGAGAAAATGTCAAGGTTACCTGATATCTTCCTGGGTCATGTACCAGGGAACCCGTTATCGGGAGGCCGAACGGAGAACCTGGGTTACGACCGAGCTTCCATTTGATGTGATAATACTGGACATTTTCCATGATACCATTTACAAGATGAGAAACTACACCGGCGACTATATCGAAGCGATGAAGATACTTAAAGGATTGGAGATTGCTTCAGAATCAATCGAGTACTCTGAGGGGCAGGCGAAAAAATCGTTTACAGAAATTGTCGGGATAAAAGAAAAGAACCCTCCAGACAGTATTTTTATGATCCCTGAAAGTTACGAAAAGAAGGAAAAGCTCACAATGGGGAATTGATACTGAAGTGTGATATATAAGTGATGACGGCAGTGGCCATTTGCAGGATATTGGAGGTTGAAAATGGATTCCGGAAAATCGAACGAGAGCCGGCGTGGTTTTATTAAAACGGGGTTAGCCGGGCTGGCAGGGGCTGCTCTGATCCCTTCGATGCTGAAGGCTGAAGAGAAATCCGCAGAGGAAAAGAAGAAAAAACTGATATACCGGACACTTGGCAGGACGGGAATCAAGGTGCCGATTGTCAGCATCGGGGCCCAGGCACAGGACGCGGCGATCTTCTCTGCAGCACTTGATGCAGGTTTGACTCATTTCGATACGGCGAATACATATGGTAATGGCGAACATGAGAAAGTGGTGGGAGAGGTCATAAAGGGGCGTCCGAGAGATTCATATGTTATCACTACCAAGGTCTATATGTCGATGGATCAGAAGACGGGGAGATTCAAAAAAGGTGTGACGTCAGAATCATTTATCGAGACTTTCGAGGGTAGTCTCAAGCGGCTTGGTGTGGATCATGTTGAGGTGCTTCATGCTCATGCCGTGGCCAAGAAGGAAGCCGTGTTATACGAACCGGTGATGAATGCTCTTGAAAAACTGAAGAAAGAGGGAAAGATTCTTGCGACAGGCGTTTCTGTCCATACGAACGAGGTCGAAGTGATCAATGCGGCTGTGGACAGTAACTTCTACGACGTCGTGCTGACTTCTTATAACTTCCGTCAACCCCATTGTATGGAAGTGAAGAAAGCCATAGCGCGAGCGGCCGGGGCAGAGCTTGGTATAGTTGCCATGAAGACCCAGGCTGGAGTGTACTGGGACAAGGAACGTACGAAGAAGATCAATATGAAGGCGGCTCTCAAGTGGGTTCTTCTCGATGAGAATGTGCATACGTCGATACCGGGTTTTACCACATTCGAACAACTTAATGACGATATCGCGGTGATGGCCGATCTCGAGATGACAAATGCTGAGAAAATAGATCTGGAGCTTGGTCGGGTCGGCGATTTTGAAGGGCTCTACTGTGACCAGTGCGGAAAGTGCATAGACCAGTGCAGGCATCATATGGATGTGCCTTCGCTGATGAGAAGTTATATGTACGCTTACGGGTACAGGAACCCGGTCATGGCGAAAAAGACAATAGGCCATATTCTCGATGATGGTGTTTTCTGTGACAGTTGTTCGTCATGCAGCGTGAGATGTACGATGGGTTTCGATGTAAAGGAAAAGATCTCCGATATCGCAAGGCTCGGTAATGTGCCCGATGAATTCCTGGCCTGATATTTTGAACCTGTGAAAGCATGGAGAATCAGTTCCATGGAGAATGTTTCAGGTGGATCAAGAGCTTCGCATATTCTGCTTACCGCGGCCGCGTTTGTCGTGGTAGTGGCCGGGTTGCGTGCCGCGGCAGGAATAGTAGTTCCCTTTCTGCTGGCAGCCTTTATTTCCATTATCTGTTCCGCACCGCTTTTCTGGTTGAAGGGCAGGGGGGTTTCCACCTGGCTGGCCATCCTGCTGGTAATGATCGGTGTCATACTGGTTGTTTTTGTCATCGCCAGCCTCCTCGGAACATCTATCGACGATTTTTCCAGGAACATACCCCGGTACGGTACTACGCTTAATCAACAGTACGGAAACGTGCTGACATGGCTCGAGAACCGCGGTATGGATATATCCAGACTCGAACTTGTCGAGGTATTTAATCCTGAAAAAGCGATGCTGCTTGTCGCAAGGTTGTTCAACGGCCTTGGCGATGTGCTGACAAACGGTTTTCTGATCTTCCTGACTGTGATATTCATGCTTCTCGAGGCATCGAGCATACCGGCGAAACTCCACGCTGTCTTCCGCAACCCCGATGATTTTCTGGACCAGATAGAGAGGATCACCACAAATGTAAAGCATTATCTCGCCATAAAGACCCTTATCAGTCTTGTCACAGGGATTATTGTGGCTCTCATGCTGTGGGTGATGGGGGTGGATTATCCCCTTTTGTGGGGATTGCTTGCATTCCTTCTTAATTACATTCCGAATATAGGGTCTATCATTGCTGCTATCCCCGCCGTACTTCAGGCGATAATACAGCTTGGTTTTGGCAGGGCACTGGGAGTCGCGGCGGGTTATGTCGTGATCAACCTGATCATGGGAAATGCTGTTGAACCGAAGTTCATGGGCAAGGGCCTCGGTCTGTCGACACTTGTCGTTTTCCTTTCACTGATATTCTGGGGGTGGGTGCTTGGTCCGGTCGGGATGCTGCTGTCGGTAGTCCTGACAGTAACAGTTAAAATAATACTGGAGAGCCGGGAGGATACGATGTGGGTCGCGGTGTTGCTTGGTTCCCATGTTCCCGATGTTTCCGGAAACGATTCGCTCGAAGAAAACGCGAAGTGAAACTGAATTATTCAAAAGACCGGTTGTTACCTGCCTGAGAAAGTATCAAACCCCGGGGTTTTCACGTGCCTGATGGATGATCGATCTGATAGCGGGGAACCCGCCTGATTCATCAATTCCTTCTTCGAGCAGGTCGAGTCCGTCCGGTATCGAATCAAGGAATTTGCTTTTTCTTTTCACGTATCCAAGGAAGGCGAAGGCGGCAAGGGCCTGCAGGTTGCGCTGTATTCCGGCGATTAGAAAAGCTTCATAGTATTCATCAAAACTTTCCGCGTCTATGGAGCCTGCTTCTCTCAGCCTGTAGTAGAGTTCCATCAGAAGGGTTTTTCTTGTTCCGGGCGTTATGCGGTGATAGGGGTCTTTAAGAAGTGAAGCTGTATCGTACAGCCCGGGCCCCCTGTGGGCGGCCTGAAAGTCGATCAACCGAAGCTCGCCGGCTTTTACCATGATATTCCTGCTCTGGAAATCGCGATGCATGAATACAGGCGTTTCCGCTGAGAGCAGTTTTGCCAGTTTCTGCCGCTCGGCGTTCCACTCCACGGGCGGCCCCGCAGGGCAGAACCTTCCGATGAATTCTTTTTCGAAATATTCAGTTTCAACCAGCAGGGTCTCCTCGGCAAAAACAATATTATCGAGCAGGCTGTTTTTTTCCATCTCCCGGCTTACAGTTGTCTGGAACCTGAAAAGGATATCCATGCACCCGCGGTAGAAGGAGAGTTCCTCTTCGGCGCTGCACCCTGTCAGGGCATCTTCGAGATGGACAGGTCCGAGGTCTTCCATAACGAGTATCCCCCGGTTTAGATCGGTTCCGTAGAAATCGGGTACCCGGATACCGTTTATCCTAAGGAAATCACCGATCCTTATATAGCTGGAGAATTCTTTGCCGCCACTGGCTTGTATCATCGCTACGACACTTTGCCTGTCATCACTGATCCTCAGGAAATACCTTTCGGACCCTTCCCGGGCAATTTCCAGAATCAGGGAGTTGGAAGCAAGGCCCCCTCCCGGCATATCGGCTGTCAATTCGATCGCTTCTTTTGCAAATGTCAGGATAACCGGGTCCATATCTCTACCTTGTTCTTATTTTTCCGCCGGGGAAGAGGATTGTTTTTTCCATCGACGTTCCGGCAGGTATGATAGTATTTTCAAAAACAACACAATCTTTTAAAAATGTTCCAGGCCCGATAACCGCGTTCCTTCCGATATCGAGAAAACCTTCCCATTTCAGGTCTGATGCAAGGTTCGTACCCTCACCGATGCGGATCGGTAAAGTTGGTGCAGGAATGACCGGATCGAATTCTTCTTTGCCCATGAGTATCCTTTCGTGTAGCCCGAGGTATGATCCGGGTGAGCCCGCCTCGCCCCAGCTGATTTTGCCACTATTATCCGGTATGACATATCCGGCGACAGAACCCGGCCTTTCCTTTATCATTCGTGTAAGGATTTCGAGGAGTCCGGCCTTTCTGTTCCCGGGGAAATATTCAAGGGCCTCGCCGGAGATGACAGACATTCCGGTGTACCCGTAAATTCCAGGGCAATCTCCACTCGAATCCGATGCCGATTTCGAGGTTCCCGCAAATCCCGTGACCTCATGGTTCTCGTTCATCGCCACGTGTGGGGGGGGGCGGTGTGCCCATAGATCCTTTTTGTCGCCACCAGCAAGTATCATTGTATAGAGAGCGTTTCTTTTCGTATGAAATGACACAACCGGTGAAAAACCGATGTTCGATACGATATCGGCGTTCAGCAGAAGGATGATATCGGTTTCGCGGAGTACACTCGCCATATTCCCGATCCCGCCTCCTGTATCCAGCAGTTTCTCTTCATGGTGCAGAGTAATTGGCCATCCTTTTGCGGAGGCGAATCGTTCCAGGTCCCTGGCAAGATGATGAATGTTCGCGTGCAGTTGCGAGACTCCCTCAGCAAGTAGTTTCGATACTGCGATCTCGAAAAGAGGCACACCCAGTATCGGCAGCATGGGTTTGGGGACAAGGGAGGTCAGCGGACTCATCCTTGTGCCGAGGCCCGCAGAGAGGATCATTCCCACGATATTCTGATTAAGCAACATCTTTTCTGTAAACTCTCTCTCTGGCAGGTTACTCGCTTCTTATGTTCAAGTAACCTCGATACCCTCTGTACTGCTTACATCCGGGCCAGTCCCAAAAAATCAAGCGTGATTATTTCATAAAATAGAATAAAAAGCCCGAAATATTCGTCTATAGGGGGTTAAAATACGTTAGCCCCTGAATTCATTTCTTTACTTGTCCTATTTGGAGTTGTCAACATGGTCCATGAAAAAAGAACAAGTACTGGAATAGATTTGCTTCCAAAATATAAAATTTTTATCAACACAGGCCACCGATCGATTGCTGACAAAGGATCAACACCCAGTGTCGGCAACAAACCAAAAAGCGATGGTAATCCTATCAATAGTCCCATTATATATACAATCGGGGTTCCTCTACAGAGTATTATGGCTGTAATCGCTGGAAGTATCATTAAATAATGATATTCCCATATTGTTTTATAAACCAGGAAGAACACAGTCGTCCAAATCATGAGGTCATAAGCTCTACGGTTCGGATAATGTGATATTTTTACGGTTTTCCAGATTGCCAGAATAAGTATTAATAAAAAAATGGATACAAGAGTTATTCTTTCAGGGCTATGCAGAGATTCTACCAGGCTGAGAGGCTTGTCTATGACTTCCGGATTAATAGCTCTGAAAATGACTTTTATTAATGCCTGAAAACCAAAATCTCCTTTATAAAGTGTTGTGAAAGGACGGAGGTTATATTTAATGAAGGTTGTAATGCTATTCGGATAGCTTGCGAAATATAGTGTGCTGGAAAATAATACAATACAAAAACAATAGATTATCCGTCTGTTTAATTTATCCCGATAATAAGGAATGACCATCAGGATCGGAAAAAATTTAAGGAGTATACTGGCTGACCACACAATCGGAATAAATAGAGTTCCAAGATGATCAGCCATCCTGGAAAAACCAGGTTTTTGTCTCAAATAATTACAACTTGAAATGTCACTGGTTGAATCCTCTTTCTTTTTGGAATTATCATCATATTTCCATAGAATGAGAAGAAATAATGCCATGCTCAATGAGAACTGTCCCATATATTGTTCGATATAGAGTGGAAAATAACCAAGCCACAATGCTGCCGCAAATACTCTTCTATGCGCAGGCCACTTATCCCATCTCAAAATCCACAAGACAGTAATCAATAGAAGCAGTTCATTAATAACGACCCATACCCAGTAGGCGGGCCAGGGTGCCAGCAATCGTGATGATATCGCGCTTAATGCGGCAACGGGTGGCAGATACCTGAAATAGTAGAAATAGGGTACGACACGATGTTCGAGATTCTCCGGCAGATCCTGGCAATAAATACTATGGCCATTTACGAGGTTCACTCCACTCTGGTAGATACCGAAAAAATCCGCCGCTCTTCCCTTCCCCAATGCGGCTTCAGGAAATATTGATTCAGGTGTATCCGTAAAAAAAGTGACCACGAAAAAAATATGGATGACCAGTGCGGCGGCAAACATGCTTCTGGCCAATAATTTTGTTCTTTCTGGCGCAAGCCGAAAAACCATCATGTTCTCATTTGGTTTGGCTAGTATAGAAGGTATCGTTTTCTATCTGTCCTGAACCTGTTTTCTTCCGTTTCCCACGATTCGAAAAGCGTCTCGATCCTTTCGCTTGAATCGATAACTTCACGAAGGCGCGATCCTCCCGAGATGATGTCTGCCGGCATTGATTTTTCTTCGTACTCATAAGGAGGAGGCAACCATTCGAATCGATCCGGGTAAAGGCTTGAAATGGTATCAATAAGAACGGCAGCGCACCTGACGGGCCTGAAAGTGTCAATATCTGTTATGTGAAGCTGTATCCCCCCGCACAGGCTGCCGGCATATTTATCCCAGGTGGGGGTGAATTCCAGAGGGCGGAATGTAACACCCGCGATGCGGTGTTCGGCAAGGGTGGATACGAGCTGACGTGGAGCGATCCAGGGAGCACCGGCGATCTCGAAGGGCTGCGTCGTACCACGTCCCTCGGAGATGTTTGTCGTTTCGAGAAGAACCATTCCGGGGTATACCATTGCTGTGCCGGGAGTCGGTATATTCGGCGAGGGCATAACCCATGGCAGCCCTGTCCGGTGGAAATACATATCTCTTTTCCATCCTTCGAGCCGTACCACCTCAAGCCTGCATGGGGAAACATCGGCCTTATTCACCATCATAAGAGCCTCGCCGATAGTCAGTCCATGACGCATGGGAAGCGGATGTATACCGACGAATGAGAAATACTGCCTGTTGAGCAGTGGCCCTTCGACCTGTTCTCCACCGATCGGGTTTGGTCTGTCCAGGACCAGGACTTCCACCCCGGTTCGGGCACAGGCCCTCATCATCAGTACGGCCGTCCACAGGTATGTATAGGGGCGCGCCCCTATATCGGGCAGGTCGATGACCACAATATCGAGTTCTTCGAGCATTCCGTCGGCAGGTTCCCGTGTCTTTCCGTACAGGGAATATACAGGAATATTGAATTCAGGATGAGTATACCCTTCCCATTCGACCATGTTTGCCTGCGTATCTCCCCGCAACCCGTGCTGTGGGCCGAAGATGCAGGTGAGATCGACGCTGCTTCGGCGGAGAATATTGGCTGTATGAATGAGGGAGCCCGATACCGATGCCGGATTGACCAGCAATCCTGCCTTTTTGCCTTCAAGGCGTATACAGGATTCACCTGCTAATATATCACAACCGGTTTTGATCAATTGTGCCTCGGCAGAGGTTTTCCGGACCGGCCACGGGAAGGCCGGCCCGGAAAACCTCTATTTAACCCTGCTCGAAATCCCAGCCGCTGATCTTAAGAGTATCAGAAAAGGCAGGATTCTAAATATCTGCTTCGACCATCATAACCGGTTTAGCCCCTTTCTGCCAAGTAAAGGATTTGATGGACAGCATCGGCCAAGTGCCGCGCTGCAGGTGAAGGAGCCAGGAAGTGCCGTCATAATCAGGGACGGGAAGCATGATATACGGCATTTGAGGTTTTTTCCTTTGTTTATCTCTCGGGGTGATATAATATTCGGAAAAGGTACGTTATAACATGTAAGGATGGTAGATGATGGATGAAGAAAAAAGGATATATTGTGTTCTGCCGATCTTGATGGCAGTGCTCTTGATGTTCTCGATTTTTTCATGCACGGACAGCAGGAAAGTCGTGCAACGTGGTGGAACTCTCATAGTAGGTGAAACAAGCGATTATGAGTCTCTTAACCCGATGCAGACAACGGACGCCCATGCCAGGGATATTTATCAACAGATCTTTCTTCTTCTGCTTGTTGAGAATTCTGACCTGCTTACCTTTTCCCCGAGACTTGCGAAGACATGGGAATTTTCTCAGGACCGCAGGCAATTGACCTTTCACTTGAGAGATGATGTTTTCTGGAGTGATGGCGTCAAAGTCACAGCTTATGATGTCAAAGCCACATATGAAATACAGATTCATCCGGACGTACTCTGGAGTTCGAGACATTTGAAAAAGCATATAGACAGTGTTTCGGTGCTCGATGACTATACCGTTACCTACCATTTCAACCATGTCTATCCGTACCAGGTGATGGATGTTAATGATGGACCTGTTCTTCCAAAACACTTTCTCGACAGGTATGAACCTTCACAGATCAAGTCGATTCCCATCGAGGATTTTCCGGTCGACGGGCCATTCAAAATCGGAAAATGGGAAAAAGGGCAATCATTGACGCTGATTCCCAACGAGACCTATTATGAGAAAGGAAAACCGTTTCTCAGCAAGGTTATCTTCAAGATAATCCCCGATCCGATGACACTGATAACACAACTGCGCAGCGGGGAAATCGATTGTATGGAAAGCGCACCCCCCAGTGAAGTGGATGTGCTGAGAAAAGATTATCCTGACCTGCAGATAATCGATTATGACGGAAGAGGATATGTCTATATCGGGTGGAATGCTGCAAGAACCCCTTTTGATAATCCCAGGATCAGGAGGGTGTTGAGTCTGGCCATCAACAGAAAAATGATAATCGATAATCTGTACTATGGATTGGCCAGAGAATGTGTAGGGCCCTTTCCCCCGCTGATCTGGGCGTATTGTCCGGATATCGAGCCTATACCGTTCGATCCGGCCGAGGCATCCCGAATTTTGGCTGGTGAAGGTTATATAGACAGTGATGGTGATGGATACCTGGAAAAGGACGGGCAGGTTTTTGAGTTTGAGCTGTTAACCAATCAGGGAAACCAGCTCCGTGCTGATATTCAGGTCATGGTCCAGGAACAGTTGAAAAAGATCGGTATAAGGGTCATACCGGTTACAATGGAATGGACCGTGATGCTTTCCAGGCACAAAGCTGCTGATTTTGACGCAATAATAAGTGCGTGGCGTGCCAGTACCAAGGCGGATCTTTCTCCCATCTGGTCATGCGAGGCGCGCAGGGAGGGAGGGTACAACAGGGTTGACTATTGTAATCCGGTTGTGGACAGCCTGAATTCTCTTGCTTGTTCGATGCTTGATTTTGATGAAGCACGACCCTTGTTTTACGAAGCTCAAAAGATTATCTATGAGGAACAACCCTATACTTTTCTGTATGTGAGGTCAGAGATTCTGGTTCTTCATAAAAGGTTCAGGGATGCGAGACCGAATGCAATCAGCAATTTTCACAACCTTCACGAGTGGTGGGTGGAAGAATAGAGAATCGATTATTGCCATGGCTTCAGGCGGAGTGGAATGGCCGCCCGGCCCGATTTCCCGTTATGATCGTTAGAGGGTGCTAAATGCTTCACAATATCGCGGTGGCAGCCCTGATCAGTGCGATAGCCGCGCAGGTCCTCAAACCATTTGTTGACCTGATTCAAAAACGTGGATTCCACTGGCTCAGGATGGCCGATTCGGGTGGTATGCCGAGTTCGCATACCTCTGTGGTGACTACCCTGACCGCAGGTGTGGCGGTCTATCAGGGTGTAGCTTCGCCGCTTTTCGGGATATCCCTTGTCTTCAGCCTCTACTTTATTTTCGAGGCTACGGGGTTAAGGCAGGAAGTTGGAAACCAGGCGAGAGTCCTGAACGAGATCATAGAAAAAGTCAAAGAGACTCACCAATTTAATACGGAAGAATTACAGGAACTTATCGGCCACACATGGGGAGAAGTTACGGGCGGCTTCGTGGTTGGTATGCTTGTCGCCCTTCTGCTCTTCTAAGTCAACCGGACAGGAAATCTTCAATATTGTGGTGTACTCTTCAGATTCATTAAAACCTGAAAAATAGTCAGAAAAGCCTTGACACTTTCCGGGCCATTATTCAAGAATAGGTGTTGTAGCTCAAGCTTTATCTGAATCCGGTTCTGTTTGAGTGTTGTATCGGGGGGAATGGGGAAGAAAGATGAATGGCTCGATTTTTTCGACAGGCACGGTAATTACGGGTTACAGCGGTGTTCATTTCGGAAGCCGGATCATCCTGGAGGGGTCTGGCTTTGTTTTTTGTAACGGTGCATGATTAGACCAGTTTTACGCGGACAGGAGGAAATGGTAATGCGGACGATTTCGGTAATCAACCAAAAGGGCGGTTGCGGAAAGACTACTATTGCTATCAATCTTGCCTCGGCGCTTGGTGAACTGGAAAAACGTGTTTTGTTGATTGATCTTGATCCTCAATCCCATGCGTCTCTGGGACTGGCTGTCACATATCACGATGTTCAATATACAACGTACGATCTTTTGAGGAATCCCAGGATAATGGTCAAACACGCAGTTTTTTCGATTAATCCGTTCCTGGATGTTATTCCCTCATCCCCCATACTCAGCGCTGTAGAACAGGAACTGGCGGGAAAACCCGGCAGGGAAACCCGTCTTGCCTCGAAACTTACAAGGCTGAATGGGGACTATGATTACATTATAATTGATTCGCCTCCTAATGTTGGCCTTTTGACATTCAACGCCCTCCTGGCTTCCAACGAGGTCATAATCCCGATCGAACCGAGCTATTTTTCGTTGCAGGGGCTTTCCAGAATGAGGGAGACACTTGAGCTTCTCGAAAACGAGACCAAGCACAAGACCAGGATCCATGTAATAGTAAACAATATCGAGAAAAGAACCAGATTTTCCCGGGATATTGTGAATGAACTCGAAAGGCACCATGAGAACATACTTCTCGATTGCATTATCAGCCATTCCGTCAAGTACAAGGAAGCGGCATTGCGAGGCGTGTCGATATTCGAAATGCCCAGGGCCGAAAAGCTAAAATGGGAATTCCTGTCATTTGCGAGAGAGCTTGAGGAGAAGAAGGTTTCAGTACTCGAGATAGAGGATATCGGGGACTGGATGACGAAACTGCATGGGCCCCGGCTTGTCGATAAGGGTGTCATTTTCTCTATCGATGCTCCTAACGCGACGAGTGTCAGCCTTACCGGAGAGTTCACCAACTGGTCGCATGAAGGATTAAAGATGATGAAAAATACTGATGAAATCTGGAAGATTACAATGCACCTCGACCCTGGTGATTACGAATACAGGTTTATCGTGGATGGAGTGTGGATCAGAGACCCCAATAATGTCGATACGGTTCTGAACGAGTTCGGGCAGGAGAATTCCCTGCTGATCGTTTAAGGCAGATTCTCAATATTCAGCTTCAATCCGTTAAAGCCTGCGACCGGTTCGCTGGATAGCGGGTCTTTACCTGTGAATTGAGTTTGGTATATGCCCCATAAAAAACCACCAAGACATCTTCAGGATTTTTCGCACCTTTTTTTTTCCGGCCATGCGGACAGGGACAAAGCAACTGGTATGGTATCGGAAGCAGTTATACACGTAGCGGTCCTGGGGGGTACCTGTGCCAGGGCGTATATCGCCGCTGGAATCGCCTCGGCTTTTGTATCTGAACATGTCCAGGTCACTCTCCTTGAAACGGGATGTTCTCTGCCGAATGCCGGGTATTACTACGCGCTCGAGCCTCGGGAGTATTTGTCTCCGACTCTTGGAGGAGTCCGGGGAATAAGCTACATCGTAGATAATTTTCTCCGCTATTCCTATTGTATACGTCCCGGAGATCTTGAAACATTTTCCACGCCGTTTTCAGTTCCGGGAAGAGTACAGATAATCCTGAATGTGTTTGATTCTACCTCAATGGGCAGAGATTTGACAATGCCAGCTGAACTTTGCAGGGGGCCGGAGAGATTTACAAAAGAAGGCAGGACCGGAAATGGTAAGAAGAACGCTCTTGTTGTCTTTCAGTTTGTGGAAGTGAAAACCGGTGTAGCGCACCTGCTTGCCTCTTTTCACGGGTCCGGTGGTGATGGACCGGTTTTTCTGGTCGAAAGCGGTATGAAGAGTGGGAATGAAACGAATCCGGAGCCAGGGGGCGTGTATGCGAGGCATATTGACCTGCCGCCTGATTTTCTGGCAGGACTTGCCAGGAGGACACCCCCGGCGTCTCCATTTTTCAAAGGGGTTGCCGCCAGCCTGATACAGGCCATTTTATTCCGAAAGAAAGGGAAAACAGTCGATGCAGCCATATGATAGCAGGATAAGGAAGGCAGCCCGTAACGGAATACGAATAAAACCGATCAGGATAAGGAATCTGTACTACACATTGTGCGATCACCTGATCCGCTTTTCACCGATCGTAGAAGTGGAGGTTGCCCCTTTCGAAACACGGTTTACCGGCACCGGTGAAATATCGATCAGGATATCTCCATACAGCGATCTTTTTATGGTTTCAGTGGGTGAAACAGCAACTTGTGATATAAGGGTGGTGGATGAAGAGAGTTATTTCAGAGCCCTCGACCTTTCACTGAGCCACCTGCTTTCCGCGACAGCGAAGGCCATAGCCGGGTAATCGTCCGTTGTCAGTAAAAGGTGATTTCCATTTCCGGCGCTTTCCGGTTTCAACAAATGGCTTTCTTTCCACAATAAAATCTGTTATTAATCAATAGAGGCTTCACCGCCGACGCAAGGGTGAGTAAATGCGCAGTAAGATCTTCATAACCGTTCCTCTCCTGTTTTCAGCGTTATTTTTCAATTCCTGTATCTTCCAGAACGATCCTGTCAGGCCGAATATTCCTCCAGTCATCGATTCATTCAGCCCCGCGGAAAAAGAGATTACGATGCAGGCTCCCGGAGAGAAGATCAGTTTCAATATCGAAGCTTCCGATATGGATGGGGACGAGCTGACATTTACCTATGTAATGTCCTCGATTTGGGATAGCACGATAATTGATTCGATACTGAGCACGGATAAAAACGCGGAGTTAAATGGAATCAGTGGAGGAAAATTTCATGTGCAGGCGAGAGTGCAGGACGGCATGGAAGTACTCACGAAGAACTGGTATGTCACAGTGATCGAAGAATCAAACAAACCGCCTGAGATCCTTGCTTTCATTCCTGAGATGGAGAGTTTTTCGTGCCTTCTCGGCAGCCGGGTGGAATTCCGTCTTTCTATCCATGATGGATTCCCTGAGTTCCTGCGGTATATATTCAGGATAGATGGAGAGACAAAAAAAGACTATGTCAGCTATATCAGATCACAGGGCTTTGATTACCAGTTCATGGAAAATGGTAGTTATGAGGTGACCGGCATCGTGTGGGACTGGGAGTTCGGCGATACGATGGTATGGCATGTTAACGTGACAGGCGAACCCGATACTATTTTTCCTGCGCCTATAAACGACCTGGAAGGATGGACCGGTGATGTCGCTGGTTCTTTTCGACTAAGATGGACGGCGACGGGTGACGATGGGAACGAGGGCACCGTATATGCCTACAGGGTCAAGACGTTTACAATTCCGATCATTACTGAGCAGGACTGGATGGAGGCATCCATAAAGTATGATTCTCCCGAGCCGGGACCACCTGGTACAGTGGAAAATATGACTGTTATCAATTGTTATCCCGGGACGAATCTATATGCTGCAGCGAGAGCTGTCGATGACTTCGAAAATCTTGGACCCCTTGGTAACAGTATCGGTATTCTGGTGCGCGGATATGACATGTCCGGCTATGTCATGGATGCGGGTTCCGGGGAGCCTGTTGAAGGAGCCCTGGTCAGCGCCGGTATGCTTGCCTCTTACTCGGGTGCTGACGGATATTTCTTCATCCGTGACCTGCCGCGCTATGCCCAGATGATAAAGATACGTGATGAACTCGATTCCCCTGAGTTTGGAACGTACTATGATGTGTTGTACGAGCAACCGGAACTCAGCTCAGACATAAACCACATTTTCTGGTTTGTACCTGTATACGGAATGGTAAGTTGTACTCAAGGCAGATACACTGATTTTCTTGATTTTTTCGAAGATATGACGGGGACTTCCATTTTACACAAGACGACTATATACAAGGGCTGGAACCACTGGCCGGTCAGCATTTACAATCCACCCATGATCTGGGAGGATGTCGACCTTCAGCAGATCGCAAGGGACGCAATGGCCAGCTGGGAAACCGGTACGGGGCTCGACCTCTTTGTCGAAGTCGAAGTTGCCGATTCAGCAAATGCTGATTGCAGGATAATCTATTTTCCCGACCTTGATTCCAAGCACACTACAAAGACAGTCGAATGGAATCCTGATGACGGGACGCCAAAAAATAAAGAAATAAGAATATGCCTTCTCAATACCCTTTCACCTATGGCGATTCAGGGCCATAAGATATTTGCCCACGAACTGGGGCATATACTTGGTGTTCTGCACAGCTACGATCCCGGCCACCTGATGGTCGGGATGACTACACCTACTATGGATGACCCGACCCTGGATGAGTTGCGCCTGATAAACGTAATATATCGCCTTCCCTGTGTCTTCGATTCCGATTGGATGCTTAAAGACTAAAGCAGGATGAGATTCCTGGAGGAAGCACTCGGGCCGCCGATGGGAAGAGTGAACCGGTCACTTCATTTTATTTGTGAACTCCTTGTTGACTCAACATATACATCCCGAGGAAATAGGTATGAATCCCCATAGCCTATATCGATATTTAAAACCGTTCTTGACAAGTGGTTATGAATATAGTACAATTACCGTTGTTGCTTATCTCTCTTCCTTGCAACAACGTTTACCGAGAGGCTTGAAAAGCCTGAAGGAGTTGTGCGCTGCTGACAAACCGCTATTGTCATTATTGACGTCTGAATTGAGATTATTTGGAACAAACATTTTTGCAGGAGGACAACAATGGGGCGGATCGTATCCACATCTATTGTGCTGGTATTTGTGATACTGTCTATGTATACCGGTGTTTCGGCCGACGTGATTACTCATATGGTCGATATCGATGATTCCGATATAAAGATCGAAGAACTGCAGTCAGGTGATTATTACCTGTCGATCGCTGGTTACAGGACCACCAATTACATCGGATTACCGGCAATCCCTTACAAAGTGGTCAGCCTTCTTCTTCCACAGTGGGAGGAAGTGTCGTCATATTACCTGGAAGGTGGTAGTGCCGTCATCCTCGGGCAGTCGGTTTCCCTGTCGGTTTTCGAAGGGGACCTTCTCGATGATGGTACAACGCGGGGATTGAGTGTGGATCATTCCAAAGTTATCGGGGAGGATTCGATCTTTCCTTCATTCAGGGTCCGTCATCTCGGAACGGAGACATACAAGGGGTACAGGATAGCTTCGTTTGCCGTCTATCCTGTGCGTTACAACATGGTTACAGGCCTGTTGGCTGTCGATACGAACATAATACTCACGGTAGAAACCAGGCCAGCGCTCGAAAACGATCATGTAGAGAGGGTACGGTATGTGAAAGGGTTCAGAGAGAGATCCCGAAGAGGGGTAGAGGTGATCGTATCCAACCCCTCCGAGGCGTCGTCGTATGTGTTCAACGAGATCGTTGTTGATGGAGGTGACAGGGGCTTTTGCCCGGGTTATCTGCCGGGGCTTGATGGAAGCGAGGTCTCGTACCTGATCATCACAAACGAGGAAATGGAACCTGTTTTCAGCCAGCTTGCCGAGTGGAAAACAAAAAAGGGAGTTCCGGCAGTCGTCAAGACGGTTGAGTGGATAACGCAGAACTACCGGAGCGGTGCAGACCCCGCTGAGACGATCAGGAACTTCATTGTTGAAGCGTATGCCAAGTGGGGAGTCGAGTGGGTCCTGCTCGGTGGTGATACGGATATCATTCCTGCAAGGTACGGATATGTGACTTTCTATACCGGCGATTTCATACCGACGGACCTTTATTATTCATGCCTGGATGGAAGCTGGAATGCCGATGGTGATTCGATCTGGGGAGAGGCATACGCCGGCGTGTCAGATCCCGGCGATGAAACTGATCTCTATTCTGAAGTTTTTGTCGGAAGGATGCCGGTCTCGACATATTCCGAAGCTGAGATTCTTGTCGGGAAATCGATGAATTACGAGGGGGGAGGGGAAACAGCTTCGAAGAACAAGTTTTTACTACTCGGAGAAGTGATCTTTCCTACCGACTACACTCCCGGTGACAATATCATCCTGGATGGAGCCGAGATCCTCCAGAGTGTGTATCAGGCCCACTTTGAGAGTGACCCTGATATCCATTCGATAAGGTTGTATGAGGATTATCTATCGTATCCCGGTTCATATGCACTGAACGGCATTTCACCCATCGACAGCATGAATGCCGGTACCAGCCATGTCATGCATGCCGGACATGGGGGCAAGTACAACATGGCTGTTGGCACCGGTTCGATCCTCAATTACGATGCGGCAGGTATTACCAGCGGTGATGCTACCTTCTCGATGTACCTGATGAATTGCACGAACGTCGCGTTTGATACAGACTGTCTCGCGGAATACTTTTTGCTTAACCCCAACGGTGGGGCTTTTGCGGTCACCGGTTCCAGCCGTTCAGCCTTTCCGAGTGCTTCAAGACCCTATCTTGACAACTACTATCAATTGCTGTTTGAAGAGGACATAGTTCATCTCGGCGAGACATATACCAGGTCAAGGGAACCTTATACTCCTAGCGCGGTGGGAGAGACCGCTGATCGCTGGACACATTACATCTATAACTACCTGGGTGACCCGGAACTCTGTATGTTCCGGAAAACACCGGACACTTTTGCCGTTGATTTTTTGCCTTCCGTTGGTTTTGGACAGAACGAGATCACTGTTACAGTCACGAGTGAGGGGGTTCCATTCGATTCGGCCCATGTCTGTTTGTATAAGGATGGCGACGATTACATTATCGGTTACACGGATATCCTTGGGCAGGTCGTCTTTCCCGATTTTCTCTGCCGTACGGATGGATATATAGATGTTACCGTGACAGGCCTTGACCACGGCAGGTTTGCCGGAACGATATCTGTTGTTCAGGAGACGAATGCTTATCTGCATGTTATAAAATCCAAGATTCTTGCGTCTGTAACCGGGAATGATGACGAGTTTCTCGATAGTGGCGAGACTGTCGAGTACGTTGTGAAACTGGAGAATTCGGGTGGGAGCGAAGCGACCAGGCTATACGCGATTCTCAGGTCCAATGATCCTGATGTGGTTGTAACGGACAGCGTTACTACCTATCCCGATATTGCTGTCAATGAATCGATGTACGGGCACGCTGCTTTTATTTTCTCCGTCGATCCCGGCGTCGAAGATGAAAGATCGGTTGAATTCACGATCGATATCCATGATTCGACAGGTGGTTTCTGGTCTGAGAGTTTTGCTGTAGAGGTCCACGCGCCGGAGTTGGAACTCTTTGTGAATAATGTTTCCGATGAGCCGCCTTATGGGGATGGTGACGGTATTGTGACCGATGGTGAAAGTTTTCTGTTGAAGATAGGCGTCAAAAACTTTGGTTCCGGTGAAGCGATGGGTCTTGAAGGAAAGATTCGCAGCCTGACCGGCCTGCTTGTGGTTACAGACAGTACTTCCAATTATGGTTCCCTGGAGTTGCTCGAGACAGGATATGGGGAAGGGTTTGTACTCTATGAGACGGTTGTCGGGAACACCAACTATTTTACATTCGAACTGACCGATGATTTCGGAAGGGTCTATACACGCAGGCTGGAGCTTAGAAAACCGAGCAGTCCGATAAATATCATCCTTGATGCCAGCTACGGGGCGACGGAGATACATGTCACATGGCATAAGCCGGATTTGAACGAGGATTACAGGTACATGGTTAACCGTTCCCTTCAATCCGGTACCGGTTTTCAGGCCGCGTCGACAGATATGCTTTTTCATTCGCTGTTTCGTGATACTGGATTGCTGACGAGTTCCTGGTATTACTATACAGTCAATGCCGTCGACTCATGCGGCAATTTGAGTGATGCAAGTATCGAAGCCGCGGTGACGACAAGTCCGCCCCAACAGGTAGGGTGGCCCAATAGTGTGAACAAAGAGACCGCGAGCAGCCCGAAGATCGGGGATATCGATGGCGACAGGCATGTAGATATTGTTATCGGTTCGAAGTATGTTCACGCGTGGCGCGGTGACGGAGTCGAGATCAGGGATGGTGACAACCACCCCATCACATGGGGGATCCTCAATACCCTGGGGGACGATTTTGTTGCTACACTCGCTCTAGGTGAACTGGACGGTAACCCCGGGCTGGAGATCGTAGGCGCGTCCTGGAACACGAATGAGATCCATGTGTTCAATCATAACGGGGATAATCTGCCTGGATTTCCGAAGACAACGGGGCATTTGTGCTGGGCCAGCCCTGTGCTGGGAGATTTTGACGGGGATGGCGAACTCGATATCATAGCATACGATGTCGCGGGTGTCGTATATGCCTGGCATGCGGATGGAACCGAATTCAGGGACGGCGACAGTGACCCGGCAACGAACGGACCGTTCTTCCAGGCTGGAAGTCCGGGGGACGGGTGGCATGTGTCCACACCGGCGCTGGCTGATATCGATGAAGACGGTATACTGGAGTTGATTGTATGCGCCCCGAGTTCCTTTATCTACTGCCTGAACAGTAACGGCTTATCGGTACCCGGCTGGCCGGTACCCGTCGATGCGGGGGCCAACATTTCCGCCAGCCCCGCGGTGGGAGATATCGATGGTGATGGACACCTCGAAGTGGTTGTTCAGAATTCGTATGCCCGGGTATACGGCTTGAACCACGACGGCACGAATATGACAGGCTGGCCCCAGTGGGTAAATTCCAGCACCTTTTTCAACGGTTCTCCCGCGCTTGCCGATCTAACGGAAGATGGAAAACTCGAAGTCATAATACCCGGCATGAATGGTTATCTGTATATCTTTAGCTATACCGGGGCGTCGCTGCCGAACTGGCCTCAGGAATATTCGAACGGATCGACGACAGAATCGACTCCCCTCATTGCGGATCTGAATAACGACGGGAGTCTGGACATCGTACTTGGTTGTCAAAATGGTATACTCAACGCCTGGGATATCGGTGGTAATTATATCCCCGGATTCCCTATAAAACTCAACAGTTATATAAGGGGAACTCCGTGTGTTGGCGATGTGGACCGGGACGGCGATCTGGAACTGGTCGCTTCGTGCTGGGGTCAGAATGTTTATATCTGGGATATCGACGAAGGTTATTATTACGGATACGCCCCCTGGAATGGTTTCCACGGAAACATCTTCAACAATGGCTGGATCGATTATCTCGGCTACACCGATGCGGAGGGCCTTGCATGCGTTTACGAACTCGAGCGCGGCAAGGTGATCCTGAACTGGTCTGTCACCAGTGATGTGGCATCCTGGGACCTGTACAGGCAGGAAGGTGATAATGCATATATTCTTCTGGCAAAGGAACTCAGGGCCGATGGTGCAGGTATGATCCGGTATGTAGACCTGGTCATCGAGGAAGGGCTGACTTATAAGTACAGGCTGACAGCTTCCGGCAACGGGCAGTTGTCCGTGGAGACGGATGGGATCGAGATACCTGTTGAGACCGCACGACTCTACCAGAACTATCCAAACCCGTTTAACCCGAGTACGAGGATATCGTTTACAGTACCTGGCGGGTCCGGGACAAAACAGAATGTATTACTGATCGTATACGATGTGCGTGGCGGGATCATCAAGACCCTGGTCAACGAACCGGTGGCCGGCGGAAGACATAATATCACATGGGATGGCAGTAATAACCGCGGAGAGCCTGTAGCCAGCGGTGTGTACTTCTCCAGGCTTAAAACAGGTGGGTACAGGGAAGTCAAAAAGATGTTGCTCTTGAGGTAGCAAGTATCTCTTTTGAGTAATCGAAGGGTTTAAGGAACCCGGTTGTTGAGTTGTTCGAGACTTGGCAGCCGGGTTTTCAGTTATTCCTCTATATTGTTTCTTATGTAGCGTTCGAGCTCTTCGTAGTCATGAAAATGCAGTTGAAAGTCGTAATCGTCCTTGAATTCGCAATCTTTCCAGGTATGAGACCTGCATATCCTGGGACGCTTCGGGTATATAAGACAACCAGTGATGGGGTCGTAGAACCTGCAATTGTTCTTTATGAGAACAAACCACCTGTCATCGTCCTTGTAGATCTCCGTATCCCGATGTGCGATTACCCACAACATATCGTCCCAATCGCCCATATCTTCAGGCTCATCCATCTCGACAGTAAAATACATACAGCATTTTGCCGGAATGCAATCTTCGCATTGATTATCCATGGTTTTATTGGTTTTCTTTTTTTTCATTTTGTTAATATTCCTGGCCCACATGCCACTATTTCCTTTGGATACTGTACGATTTCAACAGGGGGTAATATATAAGCAATTTTTCCTGTCCCTGCAACGATAAATAATCCGGCCCGTTGCTATTAACGACTACCTTCTACAAGTCGGGGATTGACACTTGACGGCTTAATGATGTATCTTAACGTTTCGTGTTTCCGCAACACGAGGGTATGGTAATTATTGATGTTTAATATTGCTGAGGGGAAAGATGCAGTTAAGACTTTCCGAAGAAGAACGGATGATCCGGAAAACTATCAGGGACTTTTCCAGGAAAGACCTTGCTGATGTGACTGAAGAAGCTAACAGGGAAAGTATATTCCAGGACCATATATATAAAAAGCTTGGCGAGCTCGGTTTTATGGGGATGACGGTTCCCGAGGAGTATGGAGGGGTCGATTTCGGAACTTTCTGCCTCAGCCTGGTACTGGAAGAGATCAGCAGGGTATGTGCAGCTACGGCTATCGCTGTATCTGTTCACAATTCGCTTGTCAACAGCATCATCCTGAAGCATGGGAGTGAAGAGCTTAGAAGAAAATACCTTCCCGGGCTTGCCGCCGGTGAGCAGATAGGTGTGTACGCTATTACAGAGACTGAGGCGGGAAGCGATGTTTCAGCGATCCGGATGTCCGCGGTCCGTAAAGGTGATGAATATATTCTGAATGGTACCAAGATCTTTATTTCAACCGGTGACAAGGCAGGTGTCATAGTCGTACTGGCCCGTACTGATGCTGATGACAGGACAGGCGGGTTGACAGCTTTCCTGATCGAACCGGGATTCTCTGGATTTTCCGTTGGAAAGACCGAACACAAGATGGGAGTGAAGGCCTCAACTACAGTCGAGCTGGTTTTTGAAGACTGCATGGTCCCTGTTGAAAATATTATAGGCGAGGAAGGAATGGGGATGCAGATAGTCCTTGACTCACTCGATGGTGGAAGGATAGGAATTGCTTCCCAGGCTCTGGGACTGGCCCAGGCAGCCATGGACGAAGCGGTTCTTTTCTGCCGCGAGAGGGTCCAGTTCGGACAGAAGATCATCGATTTCCAGGGGACCAAGTGGAAGATCGCGGAAATGGCCACCAATATAGACGCTGCAAGGCTGCTTGTATACAGGGCGGCCCGGATGCGTGATGCGGGGGAGCCCTGTTCAAAGGAAGCCTCGATGGCGAAGTTATTTACTTCGCGCATCGCTAATGAAGCCGTTTATGATTCAATGCAGATACATGGCGGGGTCGGTTATACCGAGGAATTCAAGATAGAGAGGTTATACAGGGATGCTCGCGTTACAGAGATTTACGAAGGCACGAGCGAGATCCAGAAACTGGTTATTGCAAGACAAGTAATTGAAGAATATGAGCAGATGTACCCCGTCTAGACAGGGTGGGTGGAACTGCTGAAAGGAGGAACAGTTGAAGATCATCGTGTTGTTGAAACGTGTGCCTGATACTGAAGCAAGGATACTGATCAATCAGGAAGGGAACGGTATCAGGGAAGACGGAATAAAATTTATAATCAGTACCTATGATGAATACGGGATCGAAGAAGGGTTAAAGCTGAAGGAAAGTGTGGGTGGTGACAGTAAGGTCACGGTTGTCTGTATGGGGCCTGAAGAATCGACCGAGGTGATAAGAACAGCTCTTGCGATGGGGGCTGATGACGCGGTCCATATCTGTGACCCGGCGCTGACTGATCCTTCGTCGTGCACTACTGCTTCCGTGCTTGCCAGGGCGATAAACGAGGAGGGTTTCGACATTATATTTTGCGGAAAGCAGGGTATCGATGACGATTCTGCCCAGGTGCAGGGTATCCTTGCAGAGAAACTTGATATTCCCCAGGTCAATATTGCTTCTTCATTCGAATTGTTCGAAGATGGGTCGAAGGCACTTGTCGGGAGACGGATAGAGGGTGGAAACGAGAAGAACGAGACCAGCCTGCCGGTGATCATTTCCTGTGACAAGGGGATCAACGAGCCGAGATACGCATCTTTGCCCGGAATAATGAAGGCAAAAAGGAAGGAAATAAAGACAAAGATTCTTAGTGACCTCGGGTTCGAAGAAGTTCCCGGGACGGGTAAAAGCAAGATCCTGAAATGGTTGCCGATGCCCAAGGGGGGCGAGTGCAGGATTATTGAGGCCGAGGAAATGCCTGATGCCGCCAAAGAGCTCGCACGCCTGCTGCGTGAAGAAGCAAAAGTCATATAATAAAATATGGAGGATTCTGCAATGGCAAATGATGTTCTTGTTTTTGGTGAGTTGAGAGGTGGCGAACTGAAGAAATTAGTCAGGGAACTGATCGCCGCCGGCAAGGTCATAACGGATAATACCGGTGGATCGATCGATGCTGTTTTGATAGGTAATGGTGCCGAAAAAGAAGCAGAAAAGATCAGGAATCTCGGCGTAAGAGAAATAGCGGTCATCGAAGAAGATATCGTTGATAATTATTCGACGGAAGGGTACGCGAGCGTGCTTGCCGGTATGATCAGGGATAGGGGATATGGTTACATAATGCTTGGAGCTACCGCAATGGGCCGTGACCTTGGCCCGAGAACTTCGGCCAGTGTTGACGGAGTAATGTTCAGCGACTGTGTCGAAATTCGGTTCGAGAACGGGGACCTCGTGGCGCGCAGACCTGTCTATTCGGGTAAGTTATTCGTCGAAATAACTCCCCAGGGAGATAGCCCTGTATTTATTACCCTGCGACCGAATATTATTGCTCCTGCCGAAGAAAACGGTGATTCAGCCGAGGTTGTTTCACGTCCATCGGGTGTTACGAAGGAAATGATCAGGGCTATCGCCAGAGAGATTGTTCCCTTGACCGGGGGGCGCCCTGATGTAACCGAAGCCGATGTAATAGTGTCAGGCGGGCGGGCGATGAAAGATGTCGCCAATTTCAAGATGCTCGAGGATCTCGCCGACCTGTTCGGTGGAGCAGTAGGAGCCTCACGCGCTGCTGTTGACGCCGGGTATGCCGAGCAGCCTCTGCAGGTCGGGCAGACCGGCAAGGTCGTCAATCCCAAGCTGTATATAGCATGCGGAATATCCGGAGCGATACAGCATCTTGCCGGCATGAGGACTTCCAAGGTCATAGTTGCGATTAACAAGGATGCCAATGCTCCGATATTTGAAAAAGCTACATATGGTATCGTTGGTGATCTTTTCGAGATCGTACCGATTCTGACCGAGGAGATCAAAAAGCTTCTTGCATGAAAGCAGGCCTGTATAGATCCCGTGAATCTCTGGATCCGCCTGGAGGTAGTATGACTGTACATGGTGTCGTTCTGCTCGTTCTTATTGCGGCGTCCATGACCGCGTTCGGGCTCGTTGTCAGGATGTTGATCAGAACCCTCATGCTCGGGAGACCTCAATCCGGGTTTGGTAATACGGGAAAGAGGATCTGGTCATTAATAGTCTATGTAGCCGGCCAGGCCCGTGTTCTGTCTCAACCCGCCGGTATTGGTCATTTCCTGATATTCTGGGGCTTTATTTTTATATCTCTGGGTACGCTGGAGCATATGCTGGGTATGATTATACCCGGGTTCAGCTATGTTGCTCTCTTCGGGGCGGCTGCCGCCGGCTGGATCTCGTTGATCCAGGATATACTGGCATTCCTTGTCCTGATAGCGATTATAGTCTCCCTCTACAGACGGTTCATTATCAAGCCGGTACGGTTGAAGATAGACGATCCCGGCGCGAGGAAGGAAGCGGTCTTCATACTGTCGCTGATATTTGTCCTTGTTATACTCATGTTCTGTATAAAGGGTATCGGAATCCTTGTTGGCAATATCGAAAGTGGATATGCTCCCGTCTCGAATTTCGTTGCTGGTCTCTTCGAAGGGCGCGGCTTCGATCTGCACCTGCTTGAAAATATATTTGCATGGGTCCATCACCTGATCATTTTCTTTTTTCTTCTCTATGTCCCGTTTTCAAAACATATTCATATACTCGGGGCGATACCCAATATCTACCTGCGTAACCTCGGCCCGGCAGGGACACTTACGCGAATGGATTTCGAGGATGAAAACGCTGAAAAGTTCGGTAATTCAGAGATACGTGATTTTACCTGGAAACAGCTTCTCGATCTCTACGGCTGTACTGAATGCGGCAGGTGCCAGGCGGCATGCCCCGCGTTTCTTACCGACAAACCCCTCAGTCCCTTCAATATGATCCACAGGTTCAGGGGACATCTTGTCGCGGAACGGGGCAAATTTCTCAAATCCGGTTCTAAAAAACCCGAGGGGACGCCGCTGATACCGGATACGATTACCGAGGACGAGATCTGGGCATGTACGACTTGCGGGGCATGCATGTACGAATGTCCGCCGTTCATAGAACATGTTCAGAAGATAGTTGACCTGAGACGGTACCTGGTAATGACCGAGAGCCGTTTTCCTTCCGAGATGCAATCCGTATTCAGGAATATGGAGGTCAATTACAATCCCTGGTCAATGGGTTATTCCACAAGGGCTGACTGGGCGGAGGGGATGGATGTACCGCTTGCCTCCGATAAGAAGGAGTTCGATATACTCTTCTGGGTCGGTTGTGCCGGTTCTTTTGATGCGCGCGGGCAGAGTGTAAGCAAAGCCATGGTTATGCTTCTTGAAAAGGCCGGCGTTGATTATGCGATTCTTGGAACCGAGGAGGTGTGTTGTGGCGAGACAGCCAGGAGGATGGGGAACGAATACCTCGCGCAGACCCTGATCGAAGCGAATATAGAAGTACTGAAGAAATACACTTTTAACAGGATATTAACTGTTTGCCCGCATGGGCTGAATACTTTCAGGGCTGAGTATCCACAGTTTGGTTACGAGGTTCCTGTCATACATCACTCCGAATTTCTTCTCGATCTGGTCAGAGATGGAAAGCTGAATCCCGGACGGGTGGAAATGAAGAATGGTGTATACCACGATTCGTGTTATCTCGGTCGTTACAATGATATCATCAGCCAACCGCGCGACCTGCTCAAGGGAGTCGATGGTGTGAAGTTAATGGAGTTCGGCAGGCACGGCAAAAGGAGTTTCTGCTGTGGAGCCGGAGGGGGCCGTATGTGGATGGAGGAGGATATCGGAAAACGTATCAACGAGGAACGTGTCGACGAATCGCTTGGCCTGGGTGTCGACAGTGTTTTTACGGCATGTCCTTTCTGTCTGACGATGTTTGAGGATGGACTCAAGTCGCGTAATGTCGAGGATGTCAAGGTGCTCGACATCGCGGAGTTGCTTCTCGAGGCCGGCACGGAAAAATAACAGGTTCGGGTAACCGGAGTTGCCGTTTCAGAACGATTTCGAGATCATGGCGGAGATCAGTGTCAGAGAGAAATCATCGTCTCTTCTAGAGTGCCGCTCGGGGTCATGTGTAACGAACAGGTTGTATGTCAATCCTCCCGAACCGGTTACACTGCCCATCAGCGAAATACGGTTGAGGTAAAAATCGGAATATATCTCGTTTTCATCCATTACATAGTTTCTATATCCAGGCTCGTAGGAAAATGTAAGCCAGTACTTCTCGTTGCCTGGCACTTCCATTCCCAGAACGACAGAACTTTCCCGGTATCTTTCTTCCGAAAAAGCTTCACAGAACATACCAGCAAAGCGCGGTTCGGCAAAAAATGTTGCAAACCTTCCGACAGGGAAAGAGCCCCTCGCGCCGGCCCTGACAAAATGCGTATTGAAAAAAGTGGTCGATGGATCATCATACAGGTATAGTTCCGATTCGATCTTTACATCAAACCGCCTGGGCCCCGACCTGTTGAAGATAAAATCTGCGTATGAATATATGATCCAGTTTGCGCTTCTGATCCCTTCCCGGTATTCTCGCCTGTCGCCTGATACGGTAAATTCAAGCATACTTTTTTCTCCGGGAATCAGATGAAGCTCGATCTCCGCAAGGAACCTGTCATAACTGAGGGCGGTAGTGTCGGGGACTTCCCTGTAACCGGCCGAAGCCCCGGCACGCAGGAATTTTCCAAAGTATGATCCGATCTCAATCCCGACACCCGTATCAATATACCGGTAATTGTAATCGAAGTCGGTTGTCCTGTCGAAGTCAATAGACTCCAGCCTGCTTTTCGAAGTAATTCTCAGGTTTTCCGAAAAATATTTACTGATCTTCATATAAGAATTGGATTGGACATAATCATTTCCAAATTCGTAGTCGCTGCCATCCCGGAAGAATTTCATTCGCAGGTTGTTTCTCAATTCCAGTCGCCAGGATCTTCTCGAACCAAGGGAAATACCAGTGATGATGTTCTCGTTGATTGTCTGGTTGCTGTACCTCAGAGAGTTGGACAATCCAAGCTTGACGATCCTGTTTTTCCAGGTTATGGAGTTGTTGAGCGAGATGTAGAATTCCTGGATCGCTTCTGTCGTATCGTCTTCGAGGATCGTATACCTGTCGATAAATGAATCATACCCAAGAACAAGAGTATTCCTTCCTGTTGTCTCGGCATGGATGGTAGCGGGGGCACTAATATACCCTGATACGCACAGCAGTGAAACGAGCGCCACGATCCGCAAGGCCTGGTTGTCAGTCAACATCAAGGAATCTGCCTCAGTAATAGTTCCGCTTCTGTCAGAAGCTTTATCGCCAACAGTATGTTTCCCTGAAGATAAAGGTCTTCGGCTATCTTCACAATAGCTCTTATTTCGATAAGTGTTGGATCTCTGCCGTCATCATGGCGCAAACCGATTTCATCGACAAGGCGGTAATGGATATCAACGAACATGATATCATATTCAGCGTTTTCAGTTGAATCGGCATCGGCCGTGCCTGACTGGTTCCATTCTCCGTGGAGCGCCTGTGGGGAGGGAGTGGACGCGCATCCGGACAATACAAGAATGAGAGTGACAACGATCCGCCTCATCTTCAGATCGAGCATATTTCCCTGATCCGTTGATAAAGATTCCGTGCAATCCGTGCTTCCGCCAGGGCCTGCTGAAATCTGCTTTTTTCGAAAAGCCCCATGGCTTTGTCAACATGGCTGTTCGCGCGATCGAACAGGCTTTGCGTGCCTTCCGCGGAGCAATTATTGAGAAGGTTATGGACCGTATCCCTGAGTTCAAGGACCTTTTCGATCTCGTTTTCGATATTCCCCGGTTCGATTGCCGGTCCTCCCGTTTCAAAAGCGCTGCGTATGAGCCTTCTGGCCTTAACGACAAGACGCCGTGCTTCTTCCGGACGGTTCTCTGTTATCTCGGCGCGAGCCTGCTCGATGAGAGCCTCGGCTCTCTCAAAATGAGCGGCTGCTTCTGCGGAAATCCCGCCCATTTCCGTAAGGCGTTCCCGTGCCCTTTCGAGAAGCCTGAGCGCCTCTTCGAGGCTGTTTTCAGGACTTGCCTTCTGATAACCGGATATATGGCGAGCGAGATTGCGGAGGATCCTTTCGCACTTTTCTATTACCATCCCGGCAGTGTAGTATTTGCCGTCACTGATGAGTTCTTTTGCTTTTTCGATATTTTGTATCGCATGATGGAGTTGAATCCGGCCGTTTTCGTTTTCGTTCTGATCTATTCGGTCCCTTGCTCTTTCGAGCAGTTTTTCCATCAGTACCAGCCTGCGTTCGTTCATCTCTTTGAGGTTGAGTACTTTTCTGAATCTTTCTTCAGCACGAATGGTGAGTTTCCTCGCGTTCTCCGCGAGATTCAAAGCAAGCTGGTTTCTCAACTGCGTGGCATTCATATGGGATTTTTCGAGGAGGGACCTGGATTCTGTCATCAGCTTCACGAGGCGTTCGTCTCTCACGCCGCTTTCGATGATCCGCTCGCGCAGTCTGACAAGTTTATCACGCGTGTGCTCGGTGAGGTTAGCCAGTTTTTCTTCGATCCTTGCATCCGCCCTGGCTAGCGCGATCGCATGCCACGCTTCCTTCCGCGCTTCCATGGTGTATTTGTATGCAAAGTTGTTATGCAAGGCGAGGAACTGGCTGGTGGCTCTTTTCTGGAGAAGGGTGGCCCGTTCGAGCGACACACGGGCTATCTGGCTCCGGCTTTCAGAGATTATAGTCACGGCTTCCTGGATGATTTCGCCGGTCCTGATTATTGCTCTCTCGACTGTTGCGCGATCCGACATCTGCGCCGACAGGCTGCCAGCACAGAAAATCGCCGTAAGGGCCAGCAGCACTATCATCATGTTTCTTTTTGTTGTTTTCATTGTCTTTTCGGCTCCTTTTAGCTATCTGTCGCCGGGTAAAACACGCAAAGGGTATGCCACGTCGTATTGACGGCTATATTTGCAAATAACAAAGCGTGTTATAAGCTGCTCGATATTTCATATGACCCAAAATTGTACCGTATGGT
>CBDUUV010000007.1:0-40366 GCA_965370495.1 uncultured bacterium | reverse complement strand
ACATGACTCTGGTAAAACGGCATCCTGACCCTTGAAGCGGAAACAGCCTTTCCCCTTATCTCGACAGCCAAGCCTTCAGCATCTTTCGGTACAGATCTTTTGACCAAAGCCATTGCAAGCCCCTTTTTCAAGGTAGGCGAAAATGTTCCCGATGTCACCCTGCCGACATCCTCACCCCGGTAAAAGACACTGAATCCCTGTCTGGGAATGCCCCGCCCTTCAAGTTCCAGCCCTATAAGCTTTCTTGCCGGTTTGGCCTCTTTTTCGGAGAGAAGCGCTTTCCGACCGACAAAATCGCCTTTCTGGAATTTGACTACCCACGACAACCCTGCCTCGAGAGGTGATGTTTCTTCGTCGATCTCGTGTCCATACAGGCAATAACAGGGTTCGAACCTCAAAGTATCCCTTGCACCGAGCCCTATAGGCGCGGCTCCGAATTTTTTGCCTCCATCGAGCAACCGGGCCCATACGGAAAGTGTCATCTCCCAGGGAAGATAGATCTCATACCCCAGTTCTCCGGTATACCCCGTCCTCGACAGTATCACCTCAACCCCCTCATGCTCGAACAGGATGAAATGGTAATATTCGAGTCTCTTTAAAAGGTTGGCTATCGGAGCGCAGAATCCGCTGGCCAGAAGCAGGTCCCTCGAAGCAGGGCCCTGCACAGCTATCTGCCCGGTACTGCCGGAAAGGTCTTTGATCTCGATATCACCTTTTCTGATACCGAGCAGGTGGTCATAGATCTTCTTTGTATTAACTGCGTTGACAACAAAAAGTATCCTTTCTTCCGAAACCCTGTAGACCAGCAGATCATCAAGAACATGGCCTTTCTCGTTGCAGCAGACAGTATAGCAGACCTGCCCGTCATCGAGTTTCGCGATATTGTTGCTTACCGCATAGTCAGCAAACTCCAGAGCGGAACTGCCGGAGATCTCGATCTCACCCATATGGCTGACATCGAAGAACCCGACTTTCGAACGGACCCTCTCATGTTCGGCCACGATACCTTCAAAAGATACGGGCATATGGAATCCGGCAAAATCCACGATTCGTCCACCATGCTCCACATGGGAATCATAAATCGGTGTCTCAAGCGTCATCTGTTACTCCTGTGAAAAAAATCTCTGCCAGTTTCTTTAACATTTCCCGATCGTATAACAATTTCCCTCCCCACACCACCGCGAAAACGGTCCAGCCGCAACGTTTCCGGGTATTTATTTCCTTTTCCTGGTCTCCGGGTATATATTTTTCTTCTTTTTGCCTTTGCCAGTCGGTCTTTCGAACCCTTTCAACATCCGACCCGTCCATGATTCCTTACACTCCACTATCCTTGAAGGAGGGCCCGCGTACACAACCTCGCCCCCACGCTCGCCGCCTTCCGGGCCAAGATCGATAATGTGGTCAGCATGCCGGATAATATCCGGATTGTGTTCTATCACCAGAACCGTATTACCACGATCGACAAGCCTGTTCAGCACGGACATCAAAAGATTCACATCCTCGAAATGAAGACCCGTACTTGGTTCATCGAGAATATACAATGTCTTTCCGGTACCGACTTTCGAAAGTTCGGAGGACAGCTTCACTCTCTGAGCCTCTCCACCGGAGAGAGTAGTCGCCGGCTGGCCGAGCCGGATGTATCCCAGCCCGACATCCTGAAGGACTTTCAGCTTCCTTCTCACGGAAGGGATATTCTCAAAGAAAATGATTGCTTCGTCAACGGTCATTTCAAGTACTTCTGCAATATTTCTGTTTTTGAATGCGATTTCCAGCGTTTCCCTGTTGTATCTCTTTCCCTTACATTCCTGGCAATGGACATACACGTCGGGGAGAAAATGCATTTCCACCTTGATCATCCCATCACCCCGGCACACCTCACATCTCCCACCCTTGACATTGAAGCTGAAGCGGCCGGGCCTGTAACCCCGGACTTGTGATTCGGGAAGCTTCGCGAACAGGTCACGCACGGGCCCGAAGATACCAGTATATGTAGCCGGATTCGAACGCGGGGTCCTGCCGATCGGGGATTGATCTATGTTGATTACCTTATCTATTTGTTCAGTCCCTTCCAGTCCGCTGTGAGGGCCGGGAAGTTTCCTGCTGCGGTAGAATCTCCTGTGAAGCGCCCTGAACAGAATGTCATTGACCAGGGTGCTCTTGCCCGAACCCGACACCCCGGTCACACATATCAATTTGCCGAGCGGGAAGGTAACGTCGATGTTCTTCAGATTGTTCGCCCTGCCTCCTCTCAACACCAGTTCTTTACCGGACCCCCTGCCGGCCCCATCGCCCAGATCGAAGAATGCTTCCGCCATCAGGTAATGTCCGGTAAGGCTTTTTTCAACTTTCATGATCTCATCGGGTGAACCTGTCGCCACTACATACCCGCCATGTTCGCCTGCGCCCGGGCCGAGATCGATAACATAGTCCGCGGCAAGAATAGTCTCCCTGTCATGTTCGATGACTATGACCGTGTTTCCGGCATCCCTGAGTGCTTTGAGCGTATTGATAAGACGGATATTATCCCTCTGATGAAGGCCGATAGAGGGTTCGTCCAGTATGTACAATACCCCTACCAGCTTTGAGCCGATCTGTGTAGCAAGCCGTATTCTCTGTGCCTCTCCACCGGCCAGGGTCCCGGCCGATCTATTCAGGGCCAGGTAATCCAACCCGACATTCCTGAGAAAATCGAGGCGGGAAGTTATCTCTTTCAGGAGCGGCCCGCCTATGATCCTTTTGTTTCCCTTGAAATCCAGCCCCGAGAAAAACTCTATCGCCTTATCGATCGTAAGCGCGGACACCTCCGCTATGTTTCGGCCCGATATGGACACTGAAAGGCTTTCCTTGCGAAGCCTGCTTCCACCGCATTCGGGGCAACTGTCCGATATCATGTAGGTCTCTATCCAATGCCTTACAGCATCGGACCGCGTTTGGGTATATCTTCTCCTGAGATTGGGGATCACACCCTCCCAGGTCGTAAAATATTCGCCTTTGCCCCTTTCGAAATCATATCGCACAACGATCTCGTCATTGGAACCTTCGAGAATGATATTTCTTGTCTTATCAGACAATTTCCCGAAAGCTGTATCAAGCGAGAACCCGTACAGTTCGGTGAGAGCATCCAGCCTGAACCGGAACCAGTTTTCCTTCAACGAACCAACCGGCGCGATCGCCCCTTCATTAAGGCTCAATGACTCATCTGGAATTATCAGTTCTTTTGAAAAATCCATGGTCGTGCCCAGTCCATGACATTTCTCGCAGGCCCCATATGGCGAGTTGAATGAAAACATCCTTGGCGAAATTTCCCCGAGCCCTCCCCCACACCACGGACAGGAATACTCAAGGCTATACAGAGTCTCTTCACTGCCGCGCCTGACCGTGATCACCCCGTCACCTCTCTTTGCGGCGATCTCTGTTGAATCGGCCAGACGTCTCTCTATACCCGGCTTGATCTTCAACCTGTCAATAATCACTTCGATATTGTGTTTCTTGTTCCTGCCGATCGATATCTCGTCGTCAAGGCTGTACATAATACCATCTATTCTTACGCGCGTGAATCCTTCACGGGATAATTTGTCGAGAAGGGCGCGGTGTTCCCCCTTGCGTCCCCGAACGACTGGGGCCATGATCATGAGCCAGGAACCTTCCTCACCGGCAGCGAGCTTGTCAACCACCTGCGCAATGGTCTGCCGGGATATCTTCCTGCCGCAGCCCGGACAATGCGGCACTCCAACGCGGGCAAACAGTACTCTCAGATAATCATGTATCTCTGTGATCGTGCCTACAGTGGATCTTGGGTTGCGTGAGGTGGTTTTCTGGTCTATTGATATGGCAGGTGAGAGCCCCTCGATCGAATCGACATCAGGTTTTTCCATTTGCTCGAGAAACTGGCGCGCGTAACTGGACAGCGATTCGACATACCTGCGCTGTCCTTCAGCATATATCGTATCGAAGGCCAGAGATGATTTGCCGGACCCGCTTAGCCCGGTGATCACAACAAAGGTTCCTCTCGGGATCGTGACCGTAATATTCTTCAGGTTGTGCTCGCGCGCTCCCTTGACAACAAGATTTTCACGAGTCATCTAGCCGTCCTTCTTGCCGGGAGTGCTGGAATCCCGCCCCTGTTGCCGTCCGGTCTTATCTGCATCTTCTATACCATTTATCCTGTCGAGCGACTTCTTCGCGATGGAACCCCAGTCGGAATTCTCTCCATGCGCCGAAACAATCCTGTCATATATCTGAACAGCCTGATCCACCTGGCCGAGCTTCTCATAACACAGGGCGGCTTCAAGTTTGGAAGTGATTCCCCACATGCCACCCGTCCGAAGATACGGTACGCGAAGAAATTCCCTTATAGCTTCTTCACACCTGTTCTGGTTTTTAAGACTGATTCCCGCCCAGTAATGCGCCCTGCCTTTCTGTTCCTCTGTCTTCGCGATTCCCGGGACTCTCGTATAGACTTCCCAGGCCATCTCAAACTTCCCCGTCTGACCGTAGCAGAACCCCAGGTTGAAGAAAATTTCGACAATATCGTCGCGCGCCGGAAATCGTTCACATATCCGGTACCAGGTGTCTCCGGCCTTCTCCCATTCCTCAAGCTCCTGGTAGATCATGGCAAGATTCTTCAGAGTAAGAAAAACAAAGTTATCCTCACTCGATGCTTCGGCGGCAAGTGCATAATTGACAGTGGCGAGGTTCAGATTACCCGCACCGTAATGTGCTGAAGCGAGCTTGAAATAAGCCTGGTCGAGGATTGGAGTACTGGGCGCTTCCCTGAGGAACAGGTTGAGCTTGTCTATAGCTTCGGGATATCCGCCGCGTTTTAGGTCACAGATTGCAAAATGGAAAAGCGCCGTAGCCGCGGCAGGGGTTCCTGAATATCTTTTCCTCAGCGTGATAAATGTCTCCGACGCGCTTTCACAATGACCGGCCAACGCTTCACACTTGCCCTTTTCGAGCAGCACTCCCGCTATCGCCGGGCACCCGGGGCCCGTCTCCATGAGCAATTGCAGATCCTTTGCTGCATTTTTCGTGTCCTTCATCCTGAAACGTGCACTGGCCCTGCCGGATAATACACGGCAGGAATCGGCGCCCTCGAACCTGACCGCATCGGAAAAGACCCTGACGGAATTTTTCAGATCATCTGTTTCCAGAAGGGTCTCTCCATACAGTGTGAGATTCTCATGTTTTCTCTCAAGGGAAACCAGCTCCGCAAGAAGGGGTTTTGCTTCCATGGCTTTCCCCGTCGCTTTCAGGCGATACCCGAGCCTCGACAGGAGCCTTATCCTCAGATTCCTTTTAATATCCTTCTTCCGCGAAAGAGCAATAAGTATCGAATCGCCCCGCTCGAACCGCCCGAGCCTCTCAAGGGCCAGAGCTTCCCTGTAGGAAGCTTCGTCTGCAAGGGGGGTGCCGGAATTATCCGCGGCAAATCTCCCGTAGGACCCTGCGGCGCCCTTGAAATCATGCAGGTAATAGAGGCAATCTCCCTGCCTGAGAAAACTTTTGCGCGCGAGAGTACGGGCAGGTCTTTTTTCAAGGCAGAAAGTATAGGCTTTCAGCGCCTTTTTATAATCCTTCAGCCTGATAAAAACTTCTCCCATATCGTAGAGAACAGGAGCTGTTCTGTCATCACCGCCATACTTTGACACAAAACCGCCGAAAGCGGCAGCGGCAGCTTCGAGGTCACCCCTTATCCTCATCAGGTAACCTGTCTTGAGCAATGCCTCTTTCCTGAACCGGTCAGGAGCCTTGTCACTGAATAACTCGCGGCACATGGCCAACGAACTGTCTACTGCCCATTCCTGTCCCGAACTTGCGGCTTCATACAAAAGATCTGCCTTCTTCCCGACCGCCCACCAGACTCCATCACTTTCCCTGTAATACCCCAGGAATTCGTCAAGCTTTTTCAGTTGATCGTCGAGCTTCCATTCCATCAGTTTATTTTCGAGATACGCCCTGTGGGATTCACCCCCCCAATATGTACCAGCAGATTCTCTTGCAACTTTCAGCCAGGAGGAAAGCGCATTTTTTAGAAATTTTCTGTCCTCTTTTCCCGCGGCAGAAGATATCTCGTATTTCCTGAACAGTGCTTCTCCGAGATAATAGCGGGCTTGTGAAACAAGGGAGTCCGGCAACCCCAGATCAAAGGCCTTTTTAAAATGGGCAACAGCATCTTCGGCCCTGTCCGCCTTGTCGAGCAGGATCACACCGACTCGCATATATTTAACGGCCATTTCAGATTCCGGAGCCGGAAAGTCTCCTCTAACCGCATACCTGGCCAGAATTTTTATTACATCACCTGTTGGCCGATAAAGAAGTTCGATCATCCGAAGTTTCTCTGCGGCCTGTTTGCTGTATTGCCCGTCAGGAAATGTCTTCAGAAGTTCCCTGAGCTTTGCAGATGACCTTTTTGAATCCCCAAGCGCTTCGATGATGACCGCCGACTTCCACAACGCATCTTCAGCCACCCCGCTTTCCCGGTTTTCAGACACGACCAGTTCCCAGTATCTCAGGGCGGAAAGCGTATCGCCCTGACTTTCGATCGATAATAAAGCAAGCGTGCTCAATATCGAGGCCCGTTCCTCTCCACCCGAGCCTTCTATTAGAGCGAGTTGAAGGCGCGCGGCTGCTTCATCGGTCCGCCCGTTTTTCATAAGAAGCCGGGCCTCGAGTTGAAGCGCCTGACTGAGCAGAGGGGATCTTGTCCATGTATGTCTAAAGCCCTGCAGTTCCATAAGAGCTTCTTCGTCCATTTTTCTTTTTTCCAGAATGCTCCCCCTAAGAAGGCTGAACCGGCCGGTACTGTCCTGAACCGTTTCTTCCGATCTCCAGGAATCGATCAGACTTACAGCTTCTTTGCCCCTCCCGAGCTTCCACGCAGAATCTATCGCTTTTCTGTAGACATGCGGGCGATTCACCGATTCGGGAAAACTCTTCAGAAATCCTTCCGACTCTTTCAAAACGGATGCATCGGAGCCCTGGGCTTCGACAACATCTATGACCTTTAAAAGCACTTTTTCTTTAAGGGTATCCTCACGGTACCTGCCCGCTGCATTTCTGAAGTATCCTTCTGCTTTTTTGTAATCTCCATTTTCAAATGCACGGTCCCCCAGTTTGACAATAGCCAGGGCGGCAACAGGCGATTCCGGAAAATCCGAAACGAGCTTTTCCAGGACATTTACAGCCTCGAGATCCCTGCTTATTTTTGTGAGAGCGACCGCCAGGCCGTACATGGCCCGTGGTTCGAGGCCGGGATACCGGCCCGAATCAACCAGCCGTCTCAGCACAGCCGCTGCTTCATGAGGATCCCCGGCCAGGACAAGACATTCACCTGCACCCAGAAGCGCCTGTCCGTTCAAGGAACAATCGGGGTACAATTCATCGATCATCAGGAATTCATCTGCAGCCTGCCTGTACCTCTGGAGCACTTTAAGGATATCGCCCCTGTAATACCTTGCCTTGCAGGCACTGTCCGCCGAGGGATAGTCCGCGAGGAGGCTTTCGAAGATTTCCAGTGCATTGAGGGCTCTGTTGGCTTTTATCCATGATTCCCCCGCATTAAAAAGTGCGGTCAAGCGAAGTGTGCTGGCTGGATACTTCTCGGAAAAACGTGTGTACTCTTCAGCAGCGGCAATATACATACCGTCCCGCTGCAATCTCCTGGCGAAACGAAAATCGTTGTTCTCGCCTGCGACAGCAGGTGTAACGGTTCCTGCAATCGATAAAAGCAGCACAGATAACACTATTGATATCATCGTAGATTTTGCCATGTGTAATACTCCAGGGTAACTTGCTGTCAAAACACGGATATTCAAAGGATTTCCTCCTTGAAAAGAGGAAAGAAAAAACCGAAAAAACATTAGTAAATTAGCAAATGAACCCGGCAAGGTCAATATTGAACCCACGATTCATTATAATCCGGATTTACGCATCGGAAAACCTGAATACCGTGTCAGGGCGAAAGCCTGTTGATGAGCCTCGGGAACGGTATCGTCTCCCTGACATGGTCGATACCACAAATCCAGGCCAGTGTACGCTCAACTCCGAGCCCGAACCCGGAATGCTGGAAAGTACCGTAGCGCCTTAGATCGAAATACCAGTCAAATGCCTTTTCCGGAAGCCCGTGTTCCCTGATTCTTCTCTGCAGGAACTCGAGGTCGTGCGCTCTTTGCCCCCCACCGATGATCTCGCCGTACCCCTCGGGAGCCAGCAGGTCGACCGACAGGCTCAGACTGGCATCATCCGGATCCTGTTCCATGTAGAAAGCTTTTATCGCCGCGGGGAACCGGTGCACGAAGAAAGGCCTGTCGTAATCCTCTGTGAGAACGGTCTCATCATTTCCTCCGAAATCTCCGCCGACTTTGAAATCGATCCCCTTCTTTTTCAGAATAGCAGCAGCTTCCAGATAGGAAACCCTCGGGAAGGGTGGCTGGACACGCTCGAGAGAAGTGATATCCCTCTCGAGAACATTTACGAGAAGATCTCTGTGATCCTCGAGAGAACGCCCGACTATCTCTACAATGAAGTCCTCGGCAAGCTGCATGATATCATCGAGGTCGGCGAAGGCGACCTCCGGCTCGACCATCCAGAATTCGATAAGGTGGCGCCTCGTCTTCGATTTCTCGGCCCTGAAGGTGGGGCCGAAACAGTAAACTTTCCTGAACGCCGCGGCAGTAGCCTCATTGTAGAGTTGTCCGCTCTGGGTCAGGTATGCCTTGTCTCCGAAATAATCGGTCTCAAAAAGGGTCGTTGTACCCTCACAGGCACTCGGTGTGAAGATCGGCGTATCGCACAGAATAAAACCCCTGTTGTCAAAAAAGTCACGGATATACCGGACAAGGCCGGCCCGAATCCTGAGGATGGCGTTCTGCCTGGAACTCCTCAACCACAGGTGCCTGTTGTCCATGAGAAAAGAACTGCCATGTTCTTTCGGTGTAATTGGATAATCTTCGGCGACCTGAATAATCTTCAGCCCCGTAACGCCAAGCTCATAACCACTTGGCGCTCTTGAATCTTCGCGGACGTTACCGGATATCTCCAGTGACGATTCCTGTGTAAGTTCCTTCGCCTGCCTGAAAAGTTCATCACCAATAACAGTTTTCTCCACAATACACTGGATCATACCGGTACCATCGCGCAGCTGTAGAAATATGAGCTTCCCACTGGAGCGTATATTATATACCCAGCCCTTCAGGAGAACTTCCTGCTCTTTGAGCTCACCTATTCCCGAAATCTCTGCCGCCTGCATATCTATCTCCCTGTCTTGTATAGTTATCTGTATTTCTGCCATGGATACACCTGCGATCCACTCTATCTATGTAACACTCCGGGACAGTTATGTAAATACCGAAATATCGGTACCGGCTTTATACATCCATGCGGCGCAATACGGCACGATAATTGCCGATTCGCCACTGAAAGGAACAGTTAAACCGGATTTCCCTAAAACAGGGGATCTGGACAGGCTGTAAAAGGTGCAATGACACAAAGAATTATGGCACAAAGGATAGTTACGGCAGTTATCTGTATGCTGGCCTGCATTGCATTCTGCGAGCCCGTTTCAGCTAACTCACTGGAAAAAATAGACAACCCCCTGCTGAAGAATTATTCACAATCGCAACTCGACCGTGGAGCCCCCTCACTCCTTGTCTCCTCCCGTGTACTGTATGGGGAAGCCCTGAAACTTCTCAAGGCCGGGGACTGGGAAAGGGCACAGGAAAAACTGGTTCTCAGCGGCTCCCTGTCAGGCGACTATCCTGATCCGATGTTTACACTGGCGCGCCTTGAACTGCTGCATGGCCATCCGGACTTTCTTTTTCACTTGCTTGAAGGTTTCAAACGCCTGTGTGGAAGTTTCAACAGACAGTCGCTGCTTGCCTTGAATCTTTCTTTTCACCTTGTTACGGCGGCGATCATCTCGCTGCTGCTCATTCTGATCGTCCTGTTGCTGAGATACTGGCAGCTCCTCAATCATAAGATCCATGAAGTATATTCCAGAAAATATTCATTCCCACCGCAAAAATTTGTCGGAGTCCTGATCATCCTGGCTTTCGCGATCATGAGGCTCGGAGTGGCTGCATATATGGCCCTGCTTATTATAAGCCTGTGGGCATTTATGAGTAAAAAAGAAAGAACATCCGTCTCGCTGCTGGTTGTATTCATAGGCGTTGCTTCGGTCATGGCACCATTTTCAAATATTCTTGTCCCCGCGATCGACGAGGGCAGCATCACACGCAGGCTTTCCATGATAAATACATCAGGCAGTGGGCCCGTCCTTATTGATTCGATCAGGAAGATAGAGGATCCACAATTTGAAGCGGAAAAGGAATTCGCTCTCGGCACACTGATGTACAGGCTCGGCAATTATGAAAAAGCCAGGGACCATCTGCTCGCTTCCGTATCATTACGGAATAATTTCGCGCCTGCTTTTCTAAACCTTGGGAACGTCTACTTCATGCAGGCAGACTACAACAAGGCGCTGGCCGGGTACCAGAGCGTACTCGCTATCGATTCAACCAATGCCATAGCGCATTTCAATATAGGCCAAGCATATATCAACAAGATGTTGTTTGCTCAGTCGAGCCTGGCTCTGAAAAATGCGAGTTCACACGGGATCGAACAGTACAGGAAGGACCACCCTGCCACCAGCCTGAGGAAATTGTCGGTTTATGAAGAGTGTTTTCCTCCGAAGACGCTCTGGTCGGTGGCTGAACGGGAAGCCAGATCAAGAAAGAATATCCTTTTCGGAGAGATCCTGGTACCCTGGCTCCTTTTTCCGTTCAGGTGGCTGGGATACCTGCTGGCCGCGTCAATACTCACTGGCATGATTATCAGCAGCAGGATGCCCGGAACATGGAGAATATCAAAATGTGATAATTGCGGCAGGGCGACCTGTCCGGTATGTTCCAGCAACGAGACGGGGCTGCTTCTGTGCCAGGACTGTTCGGGGGTTATCAGCGGATTATCAAGCATAAAGGTGATGGAAGCGCTACTCAGGCACAGGCGACAGAAAGTCTATTCAACAAGAAATATCAAGGCTGGATGGAAAACGGCCCTGATCCCGGGAACAGCCCATATCTGGCATGGAAAGACCATATCGGGAATGGCCTGGATGTTGATCGACTTCTCAGCAATACTTGCATTGGTATGGTCAGGATTCTATTTCAAGGATCCGAGAGTACTCAGTACACCTTCTCCCCTGTGGAAGATTATCATCCCGGCCGTGATACTGCTTTTCGGGTTTCTCTCCGACCTGAAGATCAACTCGCCCCAGGAACAAAGAAACTTCAGGGTACTCCCTGCTGACTTCATTCCCGAAACCAGTGCGCCTGAAGAAGAGAAAAAGAAACCCGAACCGGCCCGGGCTGGAACAATGGCCGAAAATGAAAAATTCGAGACCTTTCTCGATTCCCTGTAGAGAGGAATACCGATGGCACTGGAAGGAAATGCAAAGGATTTCGGGCTGAGTGAGATATTTCAGCTTATCTCCATTCAGAAAAAATCCGGAATGCTGTCGATAACCGCAAAAAGCAAAATAGCAATATTTTTTCAAAACGGAATGATCATCTCGACGCGCGACCGCAGGAACCGCTCCAAAGACCCGCTGAAGGATTTCCTGCTCCGATATGGATTCATAGATCGTGACAGGATGAACAGCCTTCAACAGATACAGTCTGAATCAAATATGGACCTGACTGAGATCCTTGTTTCAGAAAAATACTTTTCAGAGGATGAACTCAGGCAGATCTTCACCGAACAGATATACGAATCGGTCCAGGAAGTGCTTACCTGGCCGAAAAGCCACTACAAGTTCATAGCAGGTACCAATGTCCTCACCGGAGTAAAGTCGTATGCATCGATCAATGTCGAGGGTATCCTGATGGAGAGTATGCGGCGTATCGACGAACTTCCTCAAATGAAAAAGATATTTTCGAGTGATAAAATGATTTTTACAAAACTCCCGTTCCCGATGACCAGCGGTTTCTCAATCGGGAAGAACGAGGAAGTAATCTATGAGCTTCTTGAAAACGAACGGACGCTGGAATATCTGATCACAAACTCCAGGATGGCCAGGTTCAACACTTACGAATCACTCAAGGAACTTCTGGAAAAAGAATTGCTCGAGATCAAAGAAGATTCAAAAGCCGTCAAGGAAAAGTTCACTGAAGATATCCCCAAAACAGAGGAAAGAAAAAAGATACGGGCACTGCCTGTTTTTGCCACTGTAATCCTGCTGATAGCCAGTTTCATTATAGGGGAATACCTTGTCCCCATGCTCAACCCGCCTGGTTGGGCTGCATCCCGCAAAGGGCCGGTGACAAAGACAGACTTATTCCCCGAGACCCTGATCTCGGCAGACATCGACAATTTGAGACTCAGACAACTGAAGTCTTCTCTCGCTGAAGCCCTCGAAGAATACAACGCGATCAGCGGATCATATCCGTTCACCCTGGAAATCCTGACCGCCAGGAGGATCCTGCCCGGAAAGATCATAGAGAAATCGCAGCAGGCAGGACTGATATACAGGACAAGCGAAAGCGGCAAATCATACTCCCTGCGCAGAAAATAAATTCGGCCGGAATTCCGGCCGGTCGAAACTGCTCAGTCGTTTCCCCGCCGGCATCATCGCATAATGAGACCGATTCCGGATCAACAACCGGGTGGACGCTCGGCCCATCATAAAAGAACCGTAAGTCAGTGAGCCATGCGCAGGAACGGGGTTATGGATAGAGGTCAGATGTCAAACGGCGTCTTTTTCATGAACAGGGGCGTCAGGCCGGCAACACCATTGATCGCTCTACCCTTGAGATCTTCCGCCCAGAAAAGCCCGCCATCTGCCAGTTTGGTACTGATGCACCAATTCGTATCTATTACCCAGACTCCTTCCCTGCGCAATTCAAAAGGTTCGATCCGTGAATTACGCCCCCCTGGATATAGAGTAAATGCTGCTTCATAACCAGCCGTTTCCGCCTCGGACCTGACCACGGCATTACAACGACCGAACGGATAAGAAAGGGTTCTGACCCTGCATCCTGTCGCGTTCTCTATCACTTCCCTCGATATCGACAATTCAGTGCGCAGATTTTTCATCGGGAGTTTTGTAAGATTCCGGTGCGAACGGGTGTGCGAACCAAAACTGAACCCCCTTGTCGAAAGATCCAGGATCTCGTCCCATCCCATGTGAGTAAATTTTCTGCCCGGGAGCTGAAGTTCCCACGTGTTCTCCCTTCCGACATAGGAAGTAACGAGAAAAATCAGGGCCGGGATATTCCTGTCCTCGAGCGCGGGAACAGCATTCTCTACAAGCATACTGTAGCCATCGTCGAATGTGAGCAGAATCTCCATGCCGCCGGGCTGGCGCTTTCCCGAAACCGTCTGCAGGAAGGTATCCTCATCGATAAACCTGTAGCCGGAATCCAGGAGGTAATCGAGTTGAGAAACAAACCTTTCCTTTGGAACCCATGTACCACCGAATTCGAAACCAGTGACCTTGTGATATGCCAGGACTCTTGGAAAGAAACGCGCGGGAGGACCCCATCGGGCTCTCCAGATAATATGTAATGAAATCACAGCGATCAGGACCACAGCAGCCGCTATCAACCAGGGCATTTCATTCCCCCTGCCCGGTATGCCCGAATCCTCCCCCACCCCGGCCTGTTGAATCGAGTTTTTCCATCTCAACCAGTTCGATTTCAGGCAGGCGGCAAAAGACTATCTGTGCTATTCTGTCACCTCGATGCAAAATAAAATCCTCTTCCCCGAAATTATATACAATGACGCCAACCTCACCCCGGTAATCACTGTCAATCGTACCAGGACTGTTGAGAAGCCCGACCCTGTTATTCAGGGCAAGCCCACTCCTTGGGCGTACCTGTGCTTCATAACCTTCAGGAATGGAAAGTTCGAGACCTGATGGAACAAGGACCACATTTCCCGGTTTAACAATGATGTCCTCAGAACAGGCAGCATGAATATCAAACCCGCTGGAACCCGATGTCATTCGACTGATCTGTGGAAGCTCGTCATGATGAGAAAGGTATCGAACGAGTACTTTCATTATTTTCGCCTTTTTACTTCCGGGATCAATCCTTTGAGCGACAAAGGGCCAACAGCAGTATATGTGTGCCTCTCCTCCGTGAAATACTTATCCACGACCTCCGCGATATCATCGATACCAATTCTCTCGATATTTCTTATCAGGGTCGATAGGCCCCGGTATTTTCCATAATAGAACTCGTTGTGAAAAAGCCTGAATAACCTGCTGTTCACACTCTCTATACCAAAGATCACCGATCCCTTGAGCTGGGCAATGGCGCTTTCAAGCTCTTCTTTTCTCACGCCGCCGCGCCTGACTTCTTCCATTTCAGAATGGAACAGCTCCAGTGCGCGGGGAAAATTCCTCGGATCAACTGAGAAGAAAGTGGAAAAGGCCCCTGTATCATTCCAGAAATTGACATGAGAAAAAACCGAGTATGCCAACCCTGAATTCTCCCTGAGACTCTGGAACATCCTTGATGACACTCCACCACCCAAAATGCTGGACAGGGCCATAAGCGGGTACCTGTCCCTGTTGGATGCTGAAGAAACCCTGACACCGACACAAACATGCGACTGCGCCATGTCAGGCCGCTTTATGTAAGCCTTTCTTTTTCCTGTATATGTAGTCGGACCCGGCACGATGGAACCCGTGCCGGGTCGAAATACGAACTTTTCATCAAGAATGGCAACGACTTTTTTCAGAGGAATATTTCCCACGAAGCCTAGAACAGCATTTCGCCCGGTATATGTCCTCCTGTGAAACCCCAGGAGCTTTTTCCGGGTGAACCCTACCAGATCACTGATCCTCCCTGTGACAGGATATCCTAGCTGGTCCTTATCGAAAAGGTTCCTGAAAAAGAGTTCATACACAGATTCCTCAGGCGAATCCGCAACAGACCGGATCTCCTCCTGAATTATTCTGATCTCGGTACGAAGTGCATCTGCCTGGATGGACGGAGACAATACAATATCCGCAAGGATATCCGCGAAACTGGCGAAATGCTCTTCGAGGACCTTGCCGTGATAGCAGGTGACCTCTTTGCTTGTAAAAGCATCCCACTGCCCCCCGACAGACTCGAGATCGAAAGCAATCTGAAGGGCTGTTCTCCTTGCAGTCCCCCTGAAGACCATATGCTCAAGAAGGTGCGCGCCCCCCCTGTCGGAAAGCTTCTCGTTCCTGGAGCCTCTGGTTATCCAGACACCGAACGCTACGGTGGGAGAAACCGGATTACGCTGGTAGAGCAGCCTGGCACCAGATTTCAGCAGTACTTTTTGTGGTCTGGGCAGTTTCAGCATATGGTATTTTAGAGAAGGACCTTTCGGCTCAACCTTATCTTTCCTTCTCTATCGATTCCAATGACTTTAACTTCCAATTCCTGTCCAAGTGTAAGAACATCCTCCACACTGTTTATCCGTCTGGTGTCGATTTCGGAAATATGCAGGAGTCCGTCTTTGCCAGGAAGTATCTCTACAAAAGCACCGAAAGAAACGATGCTTTTTACAACACCCTTGTACACCTTATCCAGTTCCGCTTCGGCTATGATATTATTGACCATCTCGAGCGCCAGATCGCCGGATGCCTGATCCACCGCCGCAATCGCGACTGTTCCATCATCATCGATGTCGATCTTGGCCCCTGTTGTATCCTGGATATGCCTGATCATCTTTCCTCCCGGACCGATGATTTCCCTGATTTTGTCAACCGGGATCTTGATCTGGACGATTTTCGGAGCATACGGGGAAATATCATCCCTGGCTTCAGCTATCGTGCTTGTCATGATATCGATGATCTTGAGCCTGGCCACCCGCGCATGTTCAAGAGCTTCTTCCATTATTTCTCTGGATATTCCGGAGATCTTGACATCCATCTGGAACCCGGTAATACCTTCACTTGTCCCTGTTACCTTAAAATCCATATCGCCAAGATGGTCTTCAAGTCCGAGAATATCGGTAAGTATGGCATATTTGTCACCCTCCAAGACCATTCCCATCGCTATACCGGCAACCGTTTTGTCAACAGGGACACCGGCATCCATCAGGGCCAGGCTACCGCCGCAGACGGAAGCCATCGAACTGGAACCGTTCGATTCCATGATATCGGACACGAGCCTTATGGTGTAGGGGAATTTCTCTTCAGAAGGCAAAACAGGCTGAATGGCTCTCTCAGCCAGCATGCCATGCCCGATCTCTCTGCGGCCAGGGCCTCTGAAAAAACCGACCTCACCAACACTATACGGCGGAAAATTGTAGTGAAGCATGAATTTTTTCCATGATTCCCCCTGGAGCCCATCGATCCTCTGCTCATCCTGGGATGTACCAAGTGTTGTGACGACAAGGCTCTGCGTTTCACCCCTTGTAAAAAGGGCACTTCCGTGAGTACGCGGAAGGATGCCGACCTCGCAGGTGATATCCCTGATCTCATCATATTTTCTTCCGTCAGTCCTTATCTTCTCATCAAGGATCATTTTTCTGACGGCATCACGTTCTATATCGTGCATGATCTTTTTGATATCTTTTTCAGACTCGGGATATTCTTCCTCGTACCTGGTCAACGCTTCCCCGGCAAGTTCGCCGAGTGCATTGTCCCTGATATGCTTGCCCTTCAGTCTGCATCGGCTGTCAGTCTCCGCGGTAAAATCGTTGACTAGTTTCTCTTTCAGCGTGGCGTCAACCTCTTCAGGAGTAAATTCCATCTTGGCCGGGATATCACATTCAGCAAGAAATTCTCTCTGCAACACATTTAATTCCTTGATCCTGGCATGTCCGAAATCAAGAGCCTCCATGATTTTCGCTTCCGAAACCTGATCGGCTCCGCCTTCGACCATGATGATCGCATCATCTGATCCGGCAATGACAAGTTCCAGTCCGCTCTCTTCCACTTCGACAAAAGTGGGGTTCAGAATAAACTTGTCATCCTTCAGTCCAACACGGACTCCGCTGATTATTCCATTGAAGGGAATCGGCGAAAGGTTAAGGGCAATCGACGCCCCTGTTATACCCAGTACATCCGCCTGATGCTCCTGATCGCTGCTGATCACGGTACAGGCGATCTGTACCTCATGCATGAACCCGTCCGGGAAAAGGGGCCTGACAGGCCTGTCGATCAGGCGGCAGCTCAGGGTTTCCCTGTCACTCATACGACCTTCACGCTTGAAAAACCCGCCAGGAATCCTTCCCGCCGCATAGAATTTTTCCCTGAATTCTACAAAGAGCGGGAAAAAACCTCTACCGTGATCCGCCTTCTTGGAAGAAACAACAGTTACCAGAACTACCGTTCCTTCTTCTCCGATCAGAACGGAGCCATCAGCCTGTCTGGCGATCCTGCCCGTTTCGAAGGAAAGCTCACTTCCACCAAGCGTCATATTCTTTTTAATCATCCTGTTATTGTCCTCCATCTGCAGATATCAAGAAACCTGTACCTCACCCATGTTCCCCTGATGAAAAGTTAATGCTTCGGAAATATACTATTTCCTGATGTTAAGTTCCTTGAGAAGACCGCGATACTTTTCAAGTCTGTTTTTCTTCAGGTAATCCAGAAGTTTACGCCTTCGACCAACCATTTTAAGCAGTCCCCGCCTTGAGGCAAAATCCTTCTTGTGGACCTTAAAATGACCTGTAAGAGTGTTGATGCGTTCTGTGAGTAGCGCTATCTGGACTTCGGGAGACCCGGAATCCAGATCATGCAGTCTGAATTTTTCGATTACCTTTTTCTTCTCGTCCTTTTGCAGTGCCATCGTTACTACCTCCTTCATATACCCGTGTTGAGAACACGATGGCAGCAGAAAGGGCCCCATGCCCAATCCGCATTATAACTGCCTGCCAGTTATTATTCGATTCACAAACATACACAGTTCTTCGTGATTGTCAAACACCTTTTTTCAGGATAAGCCGAACTTTTTCCCTGTCTTGAACAAGTTGCGACTGAAGCTCATCCCTTCCGGCAAACTTTTTTTCCTCCCTGAGGTACTCGAGTATATGAATCCTGAGATGGCTGTCATAAAGGTCGCCTGAAAAATTGAACAAATGAATCTCGATACGCCTTCTCCCATCGGAATGAACAGTCGGGCCGGACCCTATATTCATCATTCCATCATAAATACGGGCCTCTACTTCTACCCTGACCGCATACACGCCCGGCGGAGGTACCAGTTTTTCCCTGTGCGATATATTTGCATTCGCCGTGGGAAAGTCAATCTTCTTCCCTATTCCCGATCCATGGATAACATCCGCATCAAAAAAATAGTGTCTTGTAAGAAGCCGGGCAGCATTGCTTAACTTTCTCTCTCTTACATTGCGCCTTATGCGTGTACTGGAAACCGCTATCCCACGGATCACGACGGGTGGTACAACCGTAACTCCAAATCCGAGTTTTTCACCCTCACCTGTAAGATGTTGTTGATTTCCCTCCCTGTTTCTTCCGAGGTGAAAATCATATCCTATCACGAGATGCTTCATACCGAGCCTGCCCATCAGCCTCCCCGATATGAATTCCCTGTAATCCATGTACGCGAGTTTACTGTCAAACTCCTCTATAACAATAATATCTATATCAAGCTGCTTCAGCAGGGAAATCTTCTCCTCGATCGTAGTCAACAGATCGGGGGCCAATTCGGGATGGGTCACACTTAATGGATGAGGGTCAAAAGTCAGCAGAATCGACTTTTCACTGCATGTTTTTATCCTGGTTTCAGCAAGCTTGCTGATAACCTTCCGATGGCCGATATGGACCCCGTCAAAAACACCGGCAGTGACAACAGAATCGGGGATCGTGATGTCAAGCAAATCCCGTGACCATATTACTTCCGTCATTGACGCACGTGCCCCTCCCTCTTTACGATTCTCTCCCGAGACTCTCCATTGCCGGAAACAAATACCTTTTTGAGTTTCAGTGCTCCCGTGATATCGACTTCGGCAATGGCTCCAAGCCTGCTTTCCGGCCGTAATAACCTGACAAGCTTCCCGACGGCAGGGAGTTTTTTCGTTACCCGTGGAGATATTCCGTTCTCCAGCTGCCTGATCTGCTCTACGCTTAGTTCAAAAGCCGGCAGATGCTGAAGAGCTTCTGAAAGTGAATACCCGGGATTTTCGGCTGCAGCAAGATCCTCAAAATCCTCGTCGGAAACAGCGGATTCAACATTGAAATGACCTATCTCCGTCCTGATCAGGCCGGATAAATGAGCCGGTACCGAGAGAGCTTTACCAATCTCCTCTGCGAGTACCCTTACATACATACCTCTTGAACAATACACATCGATCCTGAACCCGGGAAGGTTACAACTGGTCAGTTTGATTTCGTACGTATCGACTTCCCTTGCCGATCGTTCGACTTCCTGTCCCTTACGAGCCAGAGTATACAGGGGTGACCCCTTGTACTTGAGGGCGGAATACATGGGGGGGACTTGCATCCTTTTTCCCGTAAATTGGCAAAGAACCGATTCGATTTCATCCTGGCTCACATGATCCCAGCTCCCGGTCTTTGTTATTTTTCCCTCGATATCCTGCGTATCAGTTGCTTCACCCAGCCTGATGTCGGCAATATAACGTTTCGGCAGGTCCATAAGGTAGCTGGACAGTTTCGTGGCAGCCCCGGTAAGGAGAAGGACAAGACCTGTGGCAGCCGGATCAAGCGTACCTGAGTGCCCGATCTTTCTGGGCCTGACCACTTTTTTGAAACGCCTGACAACATCATAAGTAGTCAGGCCGATCGATTTATTGACAGGTATCACAAGGTTGTCGAGCTTGTCTTTCATGGAATCGGTTTCTCCGGTGATTAAAAAGTCACTGCGGCATCAAATATTCTCAGAGCATTTTCCTGAGGCCCTCCAGTATAAGGTTCTTTGTCTTTTCCAGATCCGAATCGATGGTAAGGCCAGCCGCTTTCCGGTGCCCCCCTCCTCCGAATTCTTCAGCGAATGCAGCTACATTTTGATTGTTCCTCGATCGTAAACTGACCCTGGTCTTTTCCGGTTTGACCTCCCTGAGAAGTGCAATCAGTTCGACATCGTCTATCGCCGCGCCATAATCAATAAAACCTTCCGAATCCTTGAGTGACGCGCCGGTACTTTTCAGCATCTCCTGCGTAATCTGCATGATGGCAATCCTGCCGTCACCATGGACCTCGAGTGTTTCCAGTACGGGGGCAAGAAGTTTCAGGGTCGTATATTTTTTCATATAGACAAAATCGTGAGTCAGCTCATATGCCCTGGCTCCCAGTTCGATCAACCTGCCAGCCGTATACATCGCCTCAGCATTGGTATTCTGAAACCTGTAGCAACCGGTATCCATCAGGATACCCAGATACAGGCAACTCGCAATATCGGGAGTGATATCGTTTTTGGCCACCTCCGCGAGGAACCTGTAGACCAACACGGTTGTTGCGGCAGCTTTCTCATCCACTATATTGATGCTTCCAAACCTCCTGTTGGAGGGATGATGGTCGATATTGATTATTTGACTCGCGGAACCCTGCTCGACGAGGCCTTCCGACCTTTCTGCAGTCGGCACATCGACAGAAAAAATAACCTCGTAAGCAAACCCGGAAATATCTTCAAGGGAAACGAGACTCTCCGCCCCGGAAAGTGTCAGGAAAAGACCGGGGATATCACCAGGCGCAAAGCAAATAACCTCCTTGCCTCGCGCTCGCAGAAAAAGGGCAAGCGCGAACATCGAACCGATACAGTCACCATCCGGATCTATATGTCCCAGAACCAGAAACCGGCTGTGCCCGTCGATGAGGCGCAGGATCCGCCTGAAATCATCACTGAAAGGATCCTTTATCGTCAGTTTTTCCTTTTTCATTAGATATTCCTCGCCGGGATTCTCCCCCGGAATGTTTTTCCTCGCGGAGTTCTTCCCCGTTTACAGGCTCCTCCCCATGAAGAAGCTCTTCCTTGTGGATCCGGTCGATGATCACCTCGAGTGCCATAGCCTTATCCAGAGACGAATCGTATATAAAAAGAAGTTGCGGAATAACTCTCAGACTGAGATGTTTTTTGATCTTGCCCCTGATAAAACCCCTGGCACTTTTCAGTCCCTTGTCGACATCCTCCAGATCATCACTTCCACCTATGATATTATAGTAAAGTTTTGCCAGTGAATAATCTCTAGACAATTCAATCCGGGTAATAGACACATTGGAAACACGCGGATCCTTGACTCTTCTGACAAGCAGTTCAGCTACAAGCTGGCGGATCGTTTCTTCAATTCTTCCCTTATGCCTGTTGTCCATTTCAAACTCCGAAATCAGTAATATTCCTTTTCGACTTCAATAAGAACCACCCTGTTTTCCCTTTCGAGAAAAGACATTATCGATTGAACTGTCTTGTCGGTTCCACGCCTGCTGCCTGCAACGGTTACAACAACAAACTCACTCCGCTGCCACTTGTCCTGGTAGGCCGTCTCGCACAAGGCCACATTGAACCGGTTCCGCATTCTGGCCTTGAGACTGTTGAGTACAAATCTCTTTTCCTTGAGGGAAGTACAACCCGGCAAGTGAAACTGGATTCTCAGGCAAACTACTAACATGGGGGAGCCCCCGATTCTAATCAATCGTTCTGATATGCTCCTCTTCCTTGTAGACCTCCAGGACATCCCCTTCGAGAAGGTCTTCAAAACCACTGACTCCTATGCCACATTCGAATCCAGCCTGGACTTCTCTCGCGTCGTCCTTGAAACGCTTGAGAGAGGTGACGATCCCTTTGTAAATAACTTCACCTTCCCTGAGGACCCTGACTAGCGCGTTTCTCTGGATAACACCCGTCCTGACATAAGATCCCGCGATAGTCCCAATCCTGGAGACCCTGAAGATCTCCCGTACATCCGCCACTCCAAGTTCCTTTTCTACAATATCCGGGTCGAGAAGCCCTGACATCGCAGCCTTGATATCATCAATAGCACGGTATATCACATCATAGAACCTGATATCCACATGCTCTTTCTTGCCAATTCTCGACGCCTTCGGAGTAACATTGACATGAAAACCTATAACAACCGCATTCGAGGCCGATGCGAGAAGAATATCACTCTCGCTGATTATTCCAACGGCTTTGTGAATGATATTGACCTTGACTTCGTCGGTACTGAGTGCTGTCAGACTCTCGCCAAGGACCTCGATAGAACCATCCGTATCAGCCCTGACGATGAGATTAAGCTCCTTGGCCACACCTTCCTGGATCTGCACGTAAAGTTCCTCGAGGGAGATCCTGTGTACGGACTGGCGGTCCTTCTCCCTTGCGAATTGCTGCCTCCTGGCCGCCACTTCCTTGGCAGTCTTTTCATCTTCGACCTGGACAAAAGCATCACCGGCCTGTGGAACGCCGAAGCATCCAAGCACGACCGCGGGCGTCGAAGGAGGCGCGTTCCGAATCCTGTCTCCACGCTCATTGAGAAGAGCTTTAACACGTCCAAAATAATTTCCTGTAACAAAAATATCCCCGATCCTCAGTGTACCCTGCTGGATCAGAATTGTTGCTACGATTCCACGCCCCTCTTCCTTTTTTGCTTCAATGACGACCCCCCTGCACTGAGCTTCGGGATCAGCCTTGAGTTCCATCAATTCAGCTTGCAGAAGGATCATTTCAAGCAAGTGATCTATTCCAATATCATTTTTAGCCGAGATCTCAGCGCACATGATGTTTCCACCGTACTCCTCGAGAACTATGTTTAACTGCATAAGACCCGTCTTGACACGGTCGATATCTGCATTCGGCAGATCTATCTTGTTAATCGCTATGATGATGGGCACGTCGGCAGCCTTTGCATGGTTAATCGCTTCGGTCGTCTGAGGCATCACACCGTCATCGGCAGCCACAATAACGATGACTATATCCGTGGACCGCGCACCTCTGGATCGCATTGCTGTAAATGCTTCGTGTCCCGGTGTATCGATAAATGTTATGTTCTTACCATTCACGACCGCTGCGTATGCTCCGATGTGCTGTGTAATCCCACCCTTTTCACCGGCTATGACATTAGTCTGCCTGATATTGTCGAGAAGAGATGTCTTACCGTGATCTACATGCCCCATTATAGTTACAACAGGCGGCCGCAGTTCGAGGCGTTCCGGTTTGATCTGCTTTTTATCTGACAGGAGATCCTGCCCGTAGGTTGAAACAAATTTTACGCTGAATCCATGTTCTTGGGCTATCATTTCGGTGGCATCTTTTTCGAGCTTCTGATTGATAGACACCATCAGGCCCATTTTGAAACACTCCTGGATGATCTCGGCAGGGTCCACATCGAGCTGGCTCGCAAGATCGGCGACTGTCGAAAATTCAGGAAGTTTTATCAGGTTGATATCTTCCTCTACAACCTCGACCTCTTCCTTGCGTTTGCGCCTCTTTGATTTTCTTGTGACTTCCAGCTTTGCCAGTGTCCTCTTAACACTTTCCTTAACTGCTTTCTGGTCAGCCTCGACTCGCTTCTCAACCCTCTTCGGCCTCCTGCCCCTGGACTTTTTGTAAACAGGTTTTTTCTGCTGTTTCCCCTGCTGTTTCCCCTGCTGTTTCTTCTTCTTGTCTTTACGTTTCACCTTGGCCATAGCAGCTTCTTTGATCCTGTTCATATGCTGCTGGACCAGTATTTCCACGTGGTCTTCCACCGTACTCATGTGGCTTTTGACCGTAATACCTTCCTTGACAAGAATCTTCCTCAGTGCTTCGCTTGATATCTCGTATTTTTTTGCAAGTTGATATACACGAACCTTCGCCAAAAGAATTCAACTCCCTTCAGACCCATTATTTTTCTACATTTTCATCAGGTGTCTTTGCATCAGACTCTTCATCAGCGGTTTCACCTGAAATATCTTCATCTATCTGTTCAGTATATTCCGGTTCTTCCTTGTTGTCTTCTTTTGTATCTTCTTCATCTTCTTCATCTTCTTCGGAAACTTCCTCAGATGTATCCTCCGGCTCCCCTGAATCGCTTTCTTTCTTTCCTTCTTCAGTGTCGTCTTCAGAACCATCACTTGACAAATCACCGAAAAGGTCTTCCTCGGTCAGTTTAACTTCTTCTTCTTCCTTTTCAGGTTCCGGAGCAAGCGCATCCTCATCGAAGAGCGGCTTGCTGGCAACTTCTTCCTCTACTATTCTCTCCTTTTCCAGAAGGTCTTGCAGTGCCCTGTCAAGCTCTTCCATAGTCTCTGTCGCAAGCGCTTTTACCCTTTCTGCTGTCTTAGGGCCAATACCCTCAACATCGAGAAGGTCCAACAGCGTGGTCTTGTACAATTTCTGTACTGTCAGAATACCTATACTCTTGAGTCTCGATGCCATTTTCTCCGTGACACCGACCATATCCGATATATCCATCTGAAGCTTCTGCTCCAGCTTGTCTCTTCTTTCCGTCTCTTTAACAGTGTCAAGATTGATCTTCCAACCGGTCAATTTCGATGCCAGACGGACATTCTGCCCATCTTTACCAATTGCGAGTGAAAGCTGATCTTCCTCGACGATTGCCAACACCAGAGATTCGGATTCGTTAAATCTCAGCGATGATACCTTCGCTGGAGAAAGCGCTCTCGATACGAATTCACTGATGTTTTCGCTCCAGCTGACAATATCTATCTTCTCCCCATGCAATTCGTTCACAACAGCCTGGACACGCGATCCTTTCATCCCGACACATGATCCGACCGCGTCGACCTTGTCACTACGTGAATGGACAGCGATCTTTGAACGCCCACCCGGCTCTCTGGCAATATTCTTGATATCGACATCACCATCATATATCTCGGGAACTTCCTGCTCAAACAGTTTTAAAAGAAACTGATTACTTCCTCTGGACACTATGATCTGGGGGCCTCTGGTTTCTTTGTCCACTTCGACCACGCAGGCCCTGATCGTATCACCCTGGTTATAACGCTCTTTCCGGATCTGCTCACGCAACGGCAGATACGCTTCCGCCCTGCCAAGATTGAGCAGGATGTTTCCCCTGTCGATCTGGCGCACTGTACCTGAGACTATCATACCGACCTTGTCCTTGTAATCCTCGAATATGCGTTCACGCTCAGCTTCCCTGACTCTCTGCATAAGGATCTGTTTGGCGGTCTGAATCGCGTTGCGCCCGAATTCCTCGAGAGCAAGCTCCTCGACCACTTCACTGCCGATCCCGGCTGTTTCATCGATTTCTTTCGCGTCCTCAAGAAGCAATTCGGCGGCTTCTACTTCTATCTCTTCTACAACCTTGTACACACGGAAAATCTCCAGCTGTCCCTTCGCCTCATCAAGGTGCACGCGGATCTCGGCGTCCTGTCCCAACTTGCGCTTGGCCGCTGATACCAGACTGGCTTTTATAGTCTCGACAAGAGTGTTTTTGTCTACCCTCTTTACCCTGATTATCTGTAAAAACGCCTCGATAAATCCTGAATTCATTCCGTAACACTCCCCTCAAACCATTTGAGATCATTCATTCTATTCCAGACAGGTTCAAGTGTCAAAATATTTTCCTTCATTTCTTCCTTCTGCGCGACTTGTTACTTTTCCGGCCTTTTCCTTCCACTCCCCATTTTTCACCAAACAGGTTGGCCTTGACTATCATATCGAATTCTATATTTTTTTCAACACTTCCTACGGACAGGACGATAGTATTGTCCCGCACTTCGATAATCTCCCCGATAACCGTTTCCTTCCCGCCTTCGGATACAAGAAACTCGACTTTCGCTTCCTTTCCACAAAACCGGGTGAAGTGCTCCTGTTTGGTAAGGATCCTGTTTATCCCGGGTGTTGATACTTCAAGGTTATAGCCCCCCGGCATGATATCCTCACCGTCGAGCATGAATCCCAGCGCTTTTGAAACAGCCACACAGTTATCAATCGTGACTTTTCCGGCAGGATTGTCAATATAAATCCTCAGGATCTGTCTTTTCCCCCGGGAAGAACTGTCAAGCTTGACCAGTTCAAACCCCAGTGTTTCCAGCTCCTCTTCGATCAATGATACAAGCCGTTCATTCGGATTCATACACCAGTACTCCTTGGAGGGACCCCCCCCATATAATAACAAATGGGGCATCCGCCCCATCAACATCCACTAATACCTAGCTGAAAAAACAGGAAAAATCAAGAAGAATCTTTTAAAGTGATACCGGTTTTCTACGTCATTTAACCGCCGGCAGATGGGACAAAAAAGGATACGAAAGTCACTTACTGCTGTTGCCAGATATATTCCATCAACACCCTGCCGACCGCTTCAAGGCTCGCGGGTGAACATTTATCCGGTGTATCTTCCAGCGTATGCCAGTATTCGTAATCGAAATCAATAAGGTCTACCGCCTGGAGACCAGCCTGGATAAATGGAAGGTGGTCATCTATGAGAGTCGCTCCTGCCTCTCTCCTGAATTGATCGAAGCCCAGCTTCTCCGCAATATCGAAGATTTCATTGTAGAGATCCGGCGCCGCAGCCCTTGAAAAACCCTCCATATCGATTACAAGATCCTTTTCTCCTATCATATCGACTATGATAACAGAAAAAGGCCTGTACCCTTTCATGTGGCTTGCGAAATGCGTCGATCCCAGACAAAAATCATCAGGTTTGCCCGCCTCGCCATAGTCCTCCCCATCGAAAAGGACTATGTCAACACCGACCGGGGGGGGGTGTTCCTGGAGTACCCTGGCAATTTCAAGCAGAACCGCTACACCGCTGGCTCCATCGTTCGCGCCGATAATCGGCTTGTTCCTGTTTTCCGGATCAGGGTCCATATCGGCAACAGGCCTGGTATCAAAATGTGCGCCGAGAAGAATTCTTCTTTTTGATCGCGTGTTATAATTACCGATGATATTGATCAAATGAAGCGTATCGCCTGTGCTGAGAATACCGTCAAACGGCTGGAACGAAACATTAGCCCCGAACTCCTCGAGTTTTCCGGCCAGGTATCTCTGCAGGTCCTCGTGTTCAGGCGAACCAGGAAACCGGTGCCCGATATCGCATTGCGCCTCAAGAAACCCGAAAGCCTGCTGACCATCGAATACAGGGGGAGCCTTTTCACTGCATGAGGCAGAAAATATCAGTAACAGGGATATGATGGGTATCAAAAACCCCGCGGCCAGCGACCTGTTAAAATTTAAACTCAGCAGTTGCATGTAACCCGATTTCGTGGTTGATATACCCGTAGATACCACCCGAACTCCGTCTGTAATTTATCGCCAGGTTCCCCGAAACATTCTTGCTGAATGTATAAGTGAACCGTGGCGAAACCGAAAACGACGTTATTACGGGCATATTCCATTTCTCCGAATGATTATAGGTTACATTCAGAACCGTAGTCAATGTGCTTTCGAATTTCAGTTTCTTTTTTTTCAGGAAAGGCAGGGGCACCCCGAATCCCTTTGAACCCCTGATATCGTACCTGAGCTCAAGGTTGACAGAATAGTTCTTTTCCCACATTTCCTGGCCTCTTTCCATGGTAGTTTTTTTTGAATACGAGACCGAGATGTTGGACGTCAGCTTGTTTTTCCACTTTAGATTCCAGTTGGGATTGAGCTGGTAACCTGTTGTTTCTCCACCCTGTTTTTTCGAGGTTCGCTGAATGTAACTGATGGTAAGATCACTATTGTCGATATATTTCCTCAGCATCGGCCATTCGTGAAGCCCTCTCCAGTTAAGATTGACATCAGGCCACGTAATATTTTCTGTTTCGGTTACGCGTGTATCGGATTCCTCTTTGCGCTTGGAAGCAGAGAAATTGATTTTCGCGGAGAGTTTTGAAGTTACATCAAACCCGGATCTCAGGTCGAGAACGATCTGGGTGGTCTCCGTCAGCGGATTACTGTCTGCATCTCCGAGAGCTCCCATTGTCCCACTTTTACTCGAAAACCCATACTGATACGCCATACCGGCTCTTTCGTGGAGGCGTTCAAACCGGTTCCGCCTGTCGATATTGAAGCTGCTCTTTACAGGATCGACCCTGCCCAAAAAACGCAGCATATGCCTGAATACAAGCATTGGATCCGCTGCTTTCTTCTCCACCGCGATACTGTCTGCAGAGACGCTGACGGCAGCCATCGTATCGGCAGCCGCTGATGAACTTCCCGAATCGAGTTGCCGACGCGGACGCCCGAGGCCAAGGTCTGAAAAAGCTCCCTTCTTTTCCTTGTCCCCGGATGCGGGGAAACCGCTCTGGGCGCCTGGCGTATCCTTTTCCGGCGCCGGGCTCTCCGGAGCAAGCCTTATGTCCCCTTCAGGCTTTTTTTCCTGCTTCGTCGTCATCTTTTTGTCCATCATATCCAGGAATTCCGCTTTTCTCGTTTGATGCGACGATCTCTGCGAAAGCAACCGCCGTGCCGTCGCTTCTTCTTCTTCTCCGAGAAGTTTGACCAGTTTGCCAAACCCAATCGCGTATTTGCCGATATCGACATCGAAGACAATGCCGATATCACTGCTTGCCAACACATCCCTGGTTCCTTCAGGATCATCCCCCTGTCTGACGCCTGGCTTGAGGTCTTCCTCGTATTTCGTGTTGTATTCGAACCGAGGATTGAACTGGGAAATAAAAAAGACATTCCCCTTGGGCTGATAACTCAAATCCAGGCTTTGCCGATAGTGTGTCAGGATCCCGACATCGACTCCATAAATCATGTTTTCGACAGCCAGGTTCCGTTTTTCACTCCGGCGGTAATTAATTTTGATCGATTCGAAAGGATCGTATACCGAAGTCATCTCATTATCCCATGTGCACGAGTAGGTCGTTGGCCGCTTGACGAATTCACTGCCCGAAAACGCATACCCTGTCCTAATGGAGCGTGCCCCGTTCGCCCTGAATGAAAAGTTTGTAAGCCAGTATTTCAACTTGATACCCTTGAACAGATTCAGCTCACGCTTCTTCCTGAAATTAAGCTGGTAGGTGGCATTGCCAGACATGGTCGAGGATGTATCTTTTGATGTGGGTGAAAAGCTGGCGTTATTGGAATAATTAAAACCGGCCTTGAGATTATCAAAAATATTTTTCATTATAAAATTCTGGGACCCTCTGCGGCTCATGGCGAGACTGAAACTGTAGCTGTTCTTGACAGACCTGAGGCTGTCCTGAACCGCGGCGTCCTTGATTTCCACATCCTTCTGCGGCAGGTATTTGGGTTTCGATGTATTCGTTCCGTACCGGAAAGTAACTGGAAGCTGAAACCTGGCTGTAGGCACCAGATGATTCAGATCGGTTTTTCCGGAAATCGAATAGTTATTCGAAATCATGCCACTTCCCCTCTTCTGGTTCAAAGACCTGAATTCGGGCCCTGTCCGCTGCCAGCTTCCATTGACCGAGAAGATATTGGCAAAATTGGCCGAAAAAGACATCCTTTCCGCATGGTCGATATCCTTTCGCACATTATCCAGGGTCAGATCATTGAACCAGACCTGGCCGTGAGGTATCATCACACCTGTCCTGTTCCTTAATCCCGCGTACAGAAATCGTACATTGAAAAGTGAGGGCTCACCACGCAGCTTGGCCTGGTAGCTCTTCGACGGATCGACAGCATCGTGGACGGCAGCCTCCGTATCTACACCGGCTATTGCACCCAGCTTCATGTTGGTCAGGTCGCTGAGCGTGATATGAACGCTGTTCCAGCGACCGGCCATCCGGGTGGTCAACGGCACAACGATCTCGTAATAGTTAAGGCTGTCATATGCAAGCTGCAGATAGAAATCCACTATATCACCGTCATGACTGGTAAGATTGTAATCCCCCCTTACATAGAACTCGATTTCGCGGTACTGCTGGAAATTCTGTCCCTGGCCGTGAAAACGTTTCATGAGACGGAAGGACCTGTCCTTTTCAAAATCCTCGACATCAATAGACAACGACTGTTCGCGAATCTCTATACCGTCTTCTTCCTGAACATTATAAGGGGAATTGTAAATCGACGGGTTGTCCTTGTTGTTTATAGACCCTATTTTCACTCTCATGCCCGGAGTCGACACGATCCGGGTCTCATCCTCGATATCCCTTATGTGATCGAATTCCCACCTGTTTCCAACAAACTTCATGGCCGCTATCTCAATCATATGATCTATCGAACCATCATCTTCGGCACGAGCTTTCAAATCGCTGGGGTTTTCCAGCCATATCCTTATATGCTGGATAGCATCAAGCCTCGGGGCAATACCGGTAGGCGCCTTTACTTTGGACAGGTCAAGACGGTACATCCTCCAGGATTTTTTCAGGTTGATCTTGTAGTTTTCACCGGCCCCCCTGGTCTTGTCAGAGTCGTACCAGTAGCTGCTGTAATCGTCCTTGCTGAAATCCTTCTGGACATCGATGATTGCAGTATCGGCAAGATCGAGCACAAGGGAATAATATTCGTTCCTTTCATCCAGGCGGCCATTCCTGTTCAGGTCTTCGGAATCATGGTACAGGTTCTGCTTCCTGGAGTTGATCCCCGTATAGATCCTTCTTGCCGGATCCCATGTGCTGCTTTTGAACTCCGTGGGATAATTGCCGACGAGGGTATCAGCGGGGAACCCGGTATCATCCTTAAACGTCCAGTCTACTTCCTTTTCATCATTGATCTCATCAAGCTCCGGCTGATGAAAATCCTCATCGATCTTTCCGAAATCGAAATGAATGATGCCGGTCCTTTCATCAGGATCGGTATTGTAATCGTTCACCCATACCTCGAGATACTGCGCTGTTGTAAGATCGAGGCCGCCGGGAAACCCGGTCATGATACCACACCACTGACCGGGCTCAGGGGCAATAGCCTTGATAAAAACCGATGAAACGCTCGAATTCTCTCTCATATCGAGGCCGGGATTGAGATCCCTCCTGCTCGTAGTAAGCTTATACTGCGGGCTCTCTTCCTGCCTTACCGGGTTGTACCAATAGAACTCCGTTTCCTCGGACATTGGATCAAGAAACTGGCCCGGATTGAACGGATCGACTGGAGGGCTGGCTTCATACCACATCCTTCGTATCAGACCAAGCTGGCGGCTGTCCTCTATCCCTTCCATATCATCGATATAGGCCTCACCCTTTCTGTTCGGATTGGGAATACTCATCGCAATTTCGCCGTTGATACTGAGACTACTGTTCGCATCCGTATCGACTCTGGGGAGAAGGTTTGCAACGGAGGTCATCCAATCCGGAGACAATTGGAAACTTCCATTGATATCAGCCGCCATGTTCATCGTGGGTTCATCCCCGAGGCGCGGGTTGTATCTTGGAGATCCGACCGAATTGTAGAGGAAGCTCGCGTTGAGCTTCGAATTGGTCGAAAGATCCATGTTGGCGCTGAAACCGATAAGGGAAGACTTGCCTCCTCCTATCATGGGTTTGTGCTGGTAGTCTATCGATACCTTCGCGTCCGGAGACATTGTCAGCAACATGTCGCCCTTGAGGGTTACAACTCCGCTACTGTAGTTAATATCGTAGCCGACCCCTTTTGAGAGCCTTTCTCCATCAACTGTAACGACCTCGGTACCCTCGATGATATCGAAAGTATTGAGCTGAAATGTTCTGCTGCCGCTCGTCGCTTCGACAACAATATTGTACTCGTTTTTCGGATTGCTGATATAATCGGTATATATCTCATTGTTCAATTCGAGGTGGGCCATTACCGAGTCAGCCTGATTATAGTCTTCCTCGTCAGGGATCGGGTTGTTATTTTCATCCACCTCCATCGCCAGATAATATGCAATATCATCTCTCGACAGATTGAACGGTTCATACCAGGGGAACATCATGTACCCGTAATAGAAATTCAGTATGCCTTTCCTGTCATCAATCAGGCCATCCGGAATCCTGATACCTTCCTTGTTTTCCTGATCGAGCCCGAAAATCCGAAGATAGCTTAATTTCGTTTCCTCCTGGACATCCCTCGTCCCGATGATGGTACGAACATTCTCTATCCTGACTTCCAGGGAACCGCCGTCGAGGCCGGCTGTACCGAGAGAATATATATTCCTCATCATCATGTTCCAGGTAGAATGGTAAGGGCCAAGGTGACCGTTTGCATCGGGAACAAGATCATCCTCCTCGTCTTCGATGGGATAGATCAACTCGGCATTGAGTACTTGTTCAGGGTTGGAAGGAGGAGGAAAAATATTATAATCACCTATCGGAATATCATCAGAAGTTTCGGGAGTACCCATATCGCTCATATATCTGATAACAAGCGACCTTTCAGGATCGAGAGGCTGATTGAGCCTGATACCGACGTATTTTGTCACAGTAGCGGAACTGATATACTGGATAAGAGAATAATCGCCCCGGCCAAAATCGTCGTTCTCCTCCAACAGGCGGTACCAGTCCTCTTCAGCCCCCTCTTCACTGCCGGTAATCCCGTCATTCTCCGGGTCGACGCAAGCCCTGAGTTTGTATTTTGCGACATCCAGGCTACCGCCCTGCAACTCATACGGCTTGAGGGAGATAAAAACCTCTGCTCTGTCATTGTTTACCCCTCCGTATACAGGAAAGTACTTCAGGGGATGACCGATGAATCCCGGCACGGGGGTTTCAAAGGAAACCCCGGGCGTCTCGAAATAGAAATACTGCCTCTTGATGTAGTTATAATCAGCGATAACGAATCTGCTGCTCTGCCCCCCGGTTCCCGAGAATGATCCCGAAGCGGACTCCCCTTCCTCCTTGCTGGCTATCAGGGTGATTCCCAGCAACCCTATCTGGGCTTTAACCTTGATGCCGAAAAGTCCCTTGGCAGCACCTGAATAGCTGATCAATTGAGCACCACTCAGAGTGAGATCGGTATCCCCCATATCTATCGATTTGATTATCTCGTCTTCCAGTCCTTCGTAACGAAGACTAATCCTGTTTGTCGACCCCATTGCCCCGCCCATGCTGGAATGATCTATTTTCACAATAATCTTTTCACCGATATTGCCGTTCAGGCTTACAGTAAGCTGCTGTTCCATATCCAGGTCGGGGAACTTCTTCTGCTCCGGCCTCCCCTCGGTAACCGGACAATTCGCGCACCATCTCGATGTACCCCCGATCGTGATCTTTTCCCTTCCTGAAACCCTCAACCTTGTCTTCTCACCGTCTCCGATGAACCACTCAAGCTGTTTAGGCAGTTTGATCGGGATACTCAGGTCTATCAGGCCACCACCACGTTTTGTTTCCCTGTCTTTTTCAAGGTTGTAACGGATCTCTTCCGTCCAGATCTTCCTGAATTCCCTTTTCCTGATCTCCTCTGCTGTTGATTCGATCGAACTCAGCGTGATCCTGATTCCCGGAAAATCCATCTGTCTCTCCGAGCGCTTGAAATAAGCACCTTCTCGCTCCTCCCTGGACGAAAAACCATATTCTCCGGGAACACTGTAACGATAGATATGTCCTGTCACGTAATCATATTCGACGCTGATCCTGTTCAGGTCGAATTCACCCTGAAGAAAGTTCGGGTAAACGGCCAGGCCACCCAGAAATATATACTCTGGAGGAAGAAAGCCATTTTCTGCCACGTAATAACGCAAATCGATCTGCTCCGCCATCCTGAGCAGATCGATTTTATACAACCGGGCTTCTACCGGAGGTGAAAGGGCCACGGACAACAGGGCAACAGCGATCACATGGAAAAAGATCCGCTTTTCCCATCTGTCAGGCCTGCTGCTTATCGGTCTCTCCGGTAACTTCATCCACCCTCACTGAGAAAAATGCTAAAAAACCCTGTCCCACTCAAACGATTATATGTTAGATTACCAGCAATAAGCCCGGTAGCAGATAAAGGATAATCATATCGAAAGCAACCATGCCGATGTCCAATAAAAGAGACAAAATCCCCTTTCCCTGTCCACAAAAAGGTACAAGCACACCAACCCCCTGCTGGCTGCATCTGAGTGATAACCAGAGGGGAACAGGCGCAAAGATCGTATTTTTCAGAACAAAGCTTCCTAAGCCCCGGAAGGGAGATTGCGCCATTTCATTTTATGTTCCGGAGCAACACGAAACTTTTAATAATAACCTTGTAAATCACTGATATGCATATTCTTGACCGATACATTCTTAAGCTGCATTTTCCTCCCTACATATTCGGGCTGTCGATCATTACCTTTGTCTTCGTTATGGACTTTATCTTCCGTTATCTCAATCTTTTCATAGGCAAGGGAGTCAACTTCTTCGTGGTTCTCGAGTTTTTCATACTTAGTCTAGGACACATGTTCGCATTAATTATACCAATGTCCGTCATGCCAGCCACGATGATGGCGTTCGGACAGCTTGCCTCGGAAAACGAGATAACGGCGATGAAATCCAGCGGGGTTTCTCTCTACAGAATGATAGCTCCCGTACTGGTTGCCTCCATACTTCTCGGCCTCGGCCTCACATACTACAACAACGCGATCCTCCCCGAAAGCAACCATAAGTGCCTGAACCTCTATATCGATATCCAGAAGATGAAACCGACACTCGAGATCAAGGAAAATATCTTCAGCAGTGCGATCGAGGGATACACCATCCTGGTACGTGAAAAGAACGACAAGACAGGAGAGATCCGGGATATCCAGATATTCAAGAAACGCAAAGGCGGTATACCCACCACCATAGTGGCTGACAGGGGAAAGATGTATTTCATCGAGGAAGACAACGTCCTCAGGTTTGAGCTCGAAGATGGTGAGATCCACGAAATGCCCGACCCCAAAGACGTTTCGACTTACCGGAAAACCCTCTTTAGCAATTTCACGATCAACATGCATGACATCGACAGAAGCCTCGACAGGTCGGAACGCACCCACAGGACTGACAGGGAAATGAATGTCAAAATGATGTGGAAAAAGATCTCGGATAAACGGTTGGAAAAAGACGGATACAGAATGGCCATGCACCAGGATGCCGCTCGCACCATGATTGCGAAACTTTCGGCAGCCATCCCGGAACTGACAAAACTGGTTGCACAGAAGGTGCCGGAACACGTTGCGTCCGACACTCCATCGTCCGCCAGGCTGCGCAGAGCGGTCACGGACCCGGTCGAAAAAACGCTGCATGACATCGAGGGAGCCACACGGATAATCCATTCGTGCAAAAGGCTTATCTGCAAATACCAGGTCGAAATACACAAGAAGTTCTCTATCCCCTTTAGCTGTATCATATTCGTACTGCTTGGAGCTCCCCTGGCAATAAGGGCCGGCAAGAAGGGAATGACAACTTCAATCGGGTTCAGCATCTTTTTCTTTCTCATCTACTATATGTTCCTTATCAGCGGTGAAAAATTTGCCGACAGACAATATGTGCCGGCATGGCTGGCCATGTGGCTGCCTAATTTCGTCCTGCTCCTGGCAGCTGTACTGCTTCTCTGGAGCACGGTCCGGGAATCGCAGACAATCAACTGGGACAGATTCAATCTCCGGAAAAGGTGGCGTGGAAAGAACAGGGCCGTTATATTCTAAAGCTGTTACCGGTTACACGCTATCTTCCGGAAGTGATGTATGAGGATAAGTGACAGATATATACTATCGAATTTCTGGCATAACATCCTTATTGGACTGTTTGCGTTTATCGCGATCTATATCACTGTCGATATCAGTGAAAAAATCGACAAATTTATAGATGGTGACGCTACCATCGTCCAGGCGGTATCATATTACATCTTCGAGTTTCCCTGGATCATTATGCTCATCACTCCTGTTGCCGTCCTTCTCGCTACAGTATTTACCCTTGGAAAACTGTCGCGGGACAATGAGCTCACCGCTTTTATATCCTCGGGCACCTCTCTGATCAGGCTGGCTATGCCCCTTTTTGTTTCTGCTCTTATTATTACGGGCTTCTCGATACTCCTCAATGATATCGTTGTTCCCGGCGCAAAACGGCATGCCGAAGAAATAATGACTGTCGATATAAAGAAAAGCAAAAAGCCAGGTTCGCTCAGATACAAACACTACCTTTATTACCAGGGTGAAAATAACAGGACCTATTATGCCGAAAAATACGATATATCGATGAAAATGATGACAAATGTTATCGTCCAGGAATACGATGGCGCGACTCTGAAAAAAAGAATTGATGCGAAAAAAGCTTTCTGGAACGGTATCAAATGGATATTTATCGACGGGGCCATCAGGATATTCAAGGAAGCAGGCGAAGATATTACTCCCTTCTCGAGAATAGATATGGATTACCTGCCTGAAACACCTAAAGATTTCGCCAAAAAGAATATCGAACCGGAAGAAATGAACTTTGGTGAACTCAAAAATTATATTGACAAGGTGAAAAGAGGCGGCGGCTCGGTTGACAAATACATGGTCGACCTTTATTTTAAATTCAGCTTTCCGTTTACGAACCTTATATTCGCGATAATAGGAGTCGCTCTTTCGTCGGCAAAGAAAAAAACATCCATGGCTACAGGATTCGGTCTTACGTTACTTGTAAGTTTCACCTATTACGGAATACTGAGGATAGGACAAGCTCTGGGCCACAGCGGCGTGGTACCTCCACTTCTCGCGGCCTGGTCCGGAAATATCATATTCCTTGCCGTAGGCGGGTTGCTGCTGCATAAAGCTAATCGATGAACAGTCCGGGTTACCCGGCTTCGGTAAATAAAACAGGTAGAATAAAAGCGAGGATAGATACATGGATATGACCAGAATATCGACGAATTACAGGCTTGCCGTCCCGGGCGCTACCACATCCAGGCGTGCCGCCCTGGGTATCGTTACATTTTTCCTGCTTCAGTTCTTTCTCCCATCACCAGGGATGTCCGAAAAATTCGATGGTGAAACCGCTCTTTTGAAAAAGCTGTCGACCCGTGAGTTGGTCACCTATTTCGGGCTGCGTTATTCACTGAACAAACATCAGATGAAACAACTTTTGTCAAAACCGACAGAAACCGGGCGAAACGAATGGATCGACCGCTACTGGATTGAATTGGATCCGACACCCGCGACTGAAAAAAACGAGCGGAGGATCGAGCACGAAACCAGGGTGCAGCTCTCAAGGGAACTCTTCAAGATGAAAAAAGCGCCAGGATGGGACAGGCGCGGCGAAACACTGATCAGATGGGGTATGCCTGCTGCAAGAAGATCGATATCGGCAAATATCGGTTTCTACAGGATGATCCCTCCCGGCGAACTGTGGTATTACAAGTCCCTTGATATGATAGTCGCATTCCAGAATTTCAACCTTAAAGGTGAATTCATCTACGCTTTCGAGACATACGGCCTTACGGGCCGTGAACAGTTGGACAAACTAAAAGCCTTGTCGGAATACCTGACATTCACCCCTGTTGAGATCCTCACCAACTCTCCATCGAAAACACTCGAGGCAATTTCACGTTTCAACCCGGACAAGATCGACTATATGGCGGACCCTGATATCAGGGCGGAAATGGGCAGAGACATGATCGCCGCTATCGAGGCAGAGAAAAACCAGAAACGAAGAAACAACTTCCAGAAGTATCTCAGGGAAAACCCGGTAATATACTCCTGTGAATTAAAAGATGACCAGCTCCCCATCTTCTTTGATATCACCACTTTCAACGGCGGCATGGGAGTGATCCGCACTGAGATCAATTTCGAGATCCCTGTTCGTGAGATAAAATTCCAGCGAAAAGCCAATATGCTCAGCGCGAATATCAGGCTTGAAGTCCTTGTACGCGACCTGGAATTCAGAAAAGTCGCCGAAAGCAGTGACATCGTCAATATATCACAGACCGGCGGTGACGTATGGCAGGGGCCGGGACATATCCCGGGGCAGCTGGTCCTGGCACTCAGTCCGGGATACTACAGAATCGGGATCGAAGCCACAGATCTGGGGTCACAACGTCAGGGCGCGTTCCGAACCAATATCGAACTGCCATCGATGGACGACAGGTTTGCTCTCAGCGACATACTTTTCGCCAGCACGATCCGAAAGGCAGAAGGTGTCGTAAAGTTTCAGAAGGGTGATCTGCAGGTCGTTCCCCATCCCCTGCATGCTTACAAGATTCCCTTTCCCCTTACATTTTACTTCGAGATGTACGGACTGGATACGGACAGTGAAGGGCTCGCTTTCTATACTGTCGATTACAAGATCATCCCGATCACCAAGAGGAGGAAAGGCCCCGTGCTGGAAGAACCTCCTCCAGCGATAAGCTCGGAGTTCGAGACGAAGGGGTTTGGATCTACGCAAACACAGCGGCTTGAGATCGCGACAAATAACCTGTGGGAAGGGACCTTCCAGCTTATCGTCTCGGTGATGGACAGACGAACTCGTGAAACAATAGAAAAGCGATCGAACTTTTCCATACTGGAATAGGAGTCAGGGACGGCAAGGCCGGCCCGGATCACAGGGCTTGTCCAGGGATATGCAGTTTTAAAAGTACATGAGTTTCATTGTTATACGTAATAGTGCTAATTCCCTGATGAAACGATTGTAGAGGTGATGTGCGTTTCTTAAGTCTCATAGCAATCATCTGCTTATTTCATGGTGTCCCATTATCTGAAATCCAGGAATGGCCGGTTGAAACTGTTCTAATTGCAGAATATGGATACGAAGATGATGAATATGGGTTTGAAGGTATTGAGAAATGTGAAGATACATCACCCGTTGGAGCTTTCTATATTGACAGTAATCATATATATGTGAGTGATCGTTTTCAGAATAATGTTAAAATCTATGATATTTCAGGTAACTTTATAAAAGCGGTTACTCTTAAGGGTACTCGGGGGAAAGTGCCCGGAAGTGAATTGTTGGTTCACGAAAGTGTTATCTATATCCTTCGAGAAGGCGGTGGAATTCCTCCGGAAGGAGAATCCAACGTATATATATATTCCTTTGATCTTACTACTGGTGAGAAACTGACAACATTGAAACTTTATAATCCTAACATCAGTCGCAGTAAGAACGGGAATAGCTACATAGGCGGTGCCACAAGTCTTAATATAGGACCTAGCAACGGTGTATGGATTTACGACGCGGTTTACGATAAATCGTATCCTCTGGTTCGTGACGGAAAGATCGTGAAGAAGGAAGACCATGCAATTGGGATTGACGGAAAAGTATTTGAATCTGGACGAATCAATTTGAATGAAATAAATGGCAATCGAGAATTATACGATGGCAGTGGTACATTCATCGGAATTATTTGTCCCGAGGATGATCTGACATCAATATATATTAATGTCAGACGTCATTCAAAAGATGGGAAATGCTTTCTGGGAAGTGCTGGATATGATTTAACACCCTCAATAATTACTTGGAACGGTCGGATTATTGGAAAACGAAAAACAATAGAATATGAAACTTGGGCAACATATGCATCCTGTACGTCGTATGAATTCGACTGCGAAGCACGCTTTTATCGTATATATACTGAAAACAGAGGTATCGTTTTCTATAGATGGTCTGCTGATTCAGAGAATTAGCACTACTACATACCTGGCGCGGGCCCTGCACAAGCAGGGGCCGTAACAGGTGAGTACGCAAGCGCATCTGTTATATGAAGCCCACCTTCGTTCACAAGTGTAATCAGTTTTTATGATAAACAAGAAAGCCTTTGTTGTAACCTCAGTTAATGCTTATTTGAAAAATATCAACGTCTGGTTCAAATCCTTTTGCAGTAATTGTATACCCTACGGGTATTGAATTTATTAATTTACATTCGTAGCCAATTGCACCCCATCCAGCTGGCATACCATTCCACTCTCTTGGTTCGTAAGGCGCCTTAGTAAAACGGTTTTTCATTAGTTCTCCACCAGGCAAGTAATCCGAGACTGAATTACCAAAGTCATTCCAATCATAGTTGTTATAGGGGTAATGATCCTGAGAAAAATCACTTCGCCAAGCTTCAACAGCACGTTGTAATTCTAGACAATCGGCTATAACAAGAGCTTCTAATTCTTCGATATTATCGTGTTCAATAATAATCGAATTAGCACCAAATCCTTGTATAAAATAAACATTAATGTTGGGATTATACCGATAATAGCCGATTGCACCGGGTGATGTAGGAACCGAATCTATTGGTTGGTCTCTGAGCCCGGTGAAGGGATTGATCAGTCTTTCACCTTCGGGCAGATAATCTACCAAGACTTTGCCTATATAGGTAGTATCTGAATCAACACTTTCTGGGTATTCCCCACCATTATCGAGGGCAAATAACTCAACAGCATCAAGTAGGGTAAGGCTATTGCCTTTTACTATAGCTTCCAATTCCTGATCAGTAGGGTTCTGATATTCTACAATTGTTTGTTCTCCACAACCAATTGAAATAAGAAGAATTATAGTTATTGTGATTATTATTGTTGTTTTCATTTAGATCCTCCAGAAAACACTATTCTAGAAATTCTAAAAAGAAGCAAAAACAAGGCCATGGAGCTTCAATTACAGGCGGGTTTCATATAACAGAGGCATTTGCGCACTCGCCTGAGAAGGCTCGGCTGTCACGGCCGCACGAAGCTGAATGCTTGATGAGATAGATTAGGGGAT